>JAHECD010000049.1 GCA_024641945.1 Rubrivivax sp.
GCGCATTCAGCCACGCCAGCGCTTGCCCGCCCCGGCTGCGCTGAAGCAGCCCGGCCCAGATCCACGACGACGCGACGACACCCAGCCCGAGCAGCGCGTAGAACGCGCTCACGGTGCCGGCCGACAGGCCCTGCTCGCGCAGCAGCGTCACGATGAAAGTCATGTAGCCGATGTAGCCGACACCGAACATGAAATAGCCCGCCAGGCCATACGCGAAAAGGCGCGCGTCGAAACGCGCGTCGGCATCCGCCGTCGACATCGGGGCGGCGGCCACGGCGCGCGCACCCTTCAGCATCGCCGGCGTCGCCACGAGCGCGAGTGCCGCCAGCATCCACCAGCCGGCCTGCCAGGCATGGGCGGCGGGGCGGTCGATCAGCGGGGGCAGCAGCAGCGCGCACGCCACGATGCCCACGCCCGTGCCGCCGTAATACACGCCGAGCACGAGGCCGGGCCGCGCGCCGGGTGCGCCGGCCAGGCGCGCCGCCAGCACGCCGCCGGCGATGAAGGTAGCGGCACTTGCCACGCCGGTGAGCGTGCGCAACAAGGCCAGCGCGGCGTCGGCGGTGACAAGGCAGTGCAGGGCCAACAGGACCGCAGCCGCCACGCTGCCGCCCAGCAGCGCGGCCTTCGCGCCATGGCGCGCCAGGACGCGGGGCATGGCCAGCGCGCCGAGCAGGTAACCCGCCGCATTGAGCGTATTCATGCCGCCGGCAGTGAGGTAGCTCCAGCCCAGATCGGCGCGCATCGGCGGCAACAGCAGCGCATACGAGAAACGCGCAAGCCCGAGCGACACCGCGGCGCCGAGCGCAAGGGCCGCGGCGGCGCGCAGCGTGCCGGGTGTCATGGCAGCGGACGGTCCGCGCCGCGCCCCGGCAGGGCTTGTGCAGACCGTGCCCCGATGACGGCCCACGCCACTTCGGCAAAGCCTGCGCCCCGCTCGCCCTGCGTCAACCAGGCGGGCCAGGTGTGCAGTTGGTCGGCAAAGCGCATCAGGTTGGCCACGCCCACGCTCAGCGGAAAGTGACCGAACATCAGTTGGTCGTTGGTCGAATCGCCGACGTAGACCCAATCGGCGACCTCGGCATCGAGCGCACGGCCGAACAGGCGGCGCACCATCCACCGTGCGCCACTCCACTTGGTGTGCTCGCCGAACCAGCCGTTGACGTGGATCGAGCTGACGGTGGCGTTCATGCCCTGCGCCTGCATCAGCGCCACCACCTGCGCGGTGGCCGCATCGTCCAGATGCGCGAACTCGCTGTGGTCGACGGCGATGTCGGTCACGCGGCCGGCACTGTCCCGTGCCAGCGTGGCGCCCGGCACCTCGCGCAGGATGCAGGCCGTCGCGTCGCGCAGGCGCAGCGCATTGCGCGCGCGCTCGTCGTCAGGCTGTGCATATTCGATCCGCAGCGCATCGCCGTCGCGGATCAGCGCCACGGCGCCATTCTCGGCCACGATCGCCGCCACCGGCCAAGCCATCGCAAAGGGCTCGCTCCACCCCATGGGCCGGCCGGTGATCGCGATCACCGGCACGTCGGCCGCCGCCAGCGCATCGAGCGCCGCGCGCGCCGCGGCATCCAGGCGGCCGTCCGTGGTGAGCGTGTCGTCGATGTCGGTCATCACGCCGACCACCCGACCCAGTTCGCCGGGCGGCAGGCCGGAAAGCGGCTGCGGCCGCGCCGAGGTCACGATCGATGCCCCGCGTTCAAGGTGCCTTGATGCGAATCAAGCCACGGTGGGACCGGAGTTTCGATCATGGGCCTTTCGATGTTCCGGAACGTCCCGTCATGGTCAAGGATTCTGCCCCCACCCCCCCACTCCCCCCGGGCGATGCGCGCGAGGCACCGCCTGTGCGCACCGCCCGCAAGCGCGCAGCGCCGCGCAAGGTCTCGGCAGGGGACGTGCCGCCCGCGCTCGACACCCACGCGCTCGAGCAGGACCGCGTGACACGTGCGACGACCCGCACGAACACCGTGAAAGCACTGGCGCTGTCCGACCTGCTGGAGGCACACGCCAAGGGCGGCCACGGGCCGGCGCACGAGACGATGCGCGAACTGCAGGCGCTGCTCGAAGGCGCCTCGCCGGACGAAGTGAAGGCGCTCAAGCGTGCCTTGTTCGAGCGCGATGCCGTGGCATCGACCGCCAAGGACCCCGACGCCGAGTTGGCCCCGGGCTGGCGCGAGGGCGGTTATCCGTACCGCAACCTGATGTCGCGCCGCAACTACGAGCGGAAGAAGTACCGCCTGCAGGTCGAATTGCTCAAGTTGCAGGCCTGGGTCAAGGAGACCGGCCAGCGTGTCGTGATCCTGTTCGAGGGGCGCGACGCCGCCGGCAAGGGCGGCGCGATCAAGCGCTTCATGGAGCATCTGAACCCGCGCGGCGCGCGTGTGGTGGCGCTCGAGAAGCCGAGCGAGGTGGAGCGCGGCCAGTGGTATTTCCAGCGCTATATCGAGCACCTGCCCACCCGCGGCGAGATCGTGATGTTCGACCGCAGCTGGTACAACCGGGCGGGCGTCGAGCGGGTGATGGGGTTCTGTTCGAACGCCGAGTACGACGAGTTCATGCGCCAGGCGCCCGAATTCGAGCGCCATCTCGTGCGCAGCGGCGTGCACCTCTTCAAGTTCTGGTTCAGCGTGAGCCGCGCAGAACAGCGCCGCCGCTTCAAGGAGCGCAAGGCGCACCCGCTCAAGCAGTGGAAGCTGAGCCCGGTCGACTTGGCGTCGCTCGACAAATGGGACGACTACACCCGTGCCAAGGAGGCGATGTTCCTGCATTGCGACACGTCCGATGCGCCGTGGACGGTGATCAAGTCTGATTGCAAGAAGCGCGCGCGGTTGAACGCCATGCGCTACGTGCTGCACCGCCTGCCGTACACCAAGAAGGACCCGCCGGCCATCGGCGCGGTGGACACGCTGCTTGTCGGCCGCGCGGCGCTGGTGGCGGGCCGTGCCGAAGAGTTCACATCGACGCCGGATGCGTGACGGTCCGCGGCAGGCCGGCGCGCTGCACGGCGCGTTCGGGCCCGCTACAATTCCGACTTTCCGAGGAGCGTTGCAACCTCAAGCCGCCTTGCGGCACTGAGGCCAGGCTCGGAAACCTACATTGCAACCGCGCTCACCTGTTCGACGCTGCCGTCGTGGGTGAGTTCTCCGGTCCCGCCGGATTCCCTCTTCGGCACGTCGCGCAGGTTCCTCATACCGCCTGGAGCCGCACGATGAACGCCGTCCTCAAACCCACCTCCGACAACCACATCGTGGCCGACCTGTCGCTCGCCGACTGGGGCCGCAAGGAAATCCGCATCGCCGAGACCGAGATGCCCGGCCTGATGGCCATCCGCGAGGAATTCGCGGCGACCAAGCCGCTGAAAGGCGCCCGCATCACAGGCAGCCTGCACATGACGATCCAGACCGCCGTGCTGGTGGAGACGCTGCAGGCGCTGGGCGCCGACGTGCGCTGGGCCTCCTGCAACATCTTCAGCACGCAGGACCACGCTGCCGCCGCGCTCGTGGCCGCCGGCACGCCGGTGTTCGCCTACAAGGGCGAGACGCTGAGCGACTACTGGGACTACACGCACCGCATCTTCGAGTTCGGCCAGGGCGTGAAGGGCGCCCAACCGGGCGCCCCGGGCACCGCCGCCGAAGGCCCGAACATGATCCTGGACGACGGCGGAGATGCCACGCTGCTGATGCACCTGGGCAAGAAGGCCGAGACCGACCCGAGCGTGATCGCGCACCCGACGAGCGAGGAAGAGACCGTCCTCTACGCCGCCATCAAGGCCAAGCTCGCCACCGACCCGACGTGGTACAGCCGCAAGGGCGCGCAGATCATCGGCGTGACCGAGGAAACGACCACCGGCGTGCACCGCCTGAACGAGATGAGCGCCAAGGGCACGCTCATGTTCCGCGCCATCAACGTGAACGACAGCGTCACGAAGAGCAAGTTCGACAACCTGTACGGCTGCCGCGAGAGCCTGGTCGACGCCATCAAGCGCGCCACCGACGTGATGGTGGCGGGCAAGATCGCCGTCGTCGCGGGTTATGGCGACGTGGGCAAGGGCTCGGCGCAGGCGCTGCGCGCGTTGTCGGCGCAGGTCTGGGTGACCGAGATCGACCCCATCAACGCGCTCCAGGCCGCGATGGAAGGCTACAAGGTCGTGACGATGGAATACGCCGCCGACAAGGGCGACATCTTCGTCTCGGCCACGGGCAACCTGAGTGTCATCACGCGCAAGCACATGGCCGCGATGAAGGACCAGGCGATCGTCTGCAACATCGGCCACTTCGACAACGAGATCGACGTGGCCGCGCTTGCCGACTGCACCTGGGACGAGATCAAGCCGCAGGTGGATCACGTGATCTTCCCGGACGGCAAGCGGATCATCCTGCTCGCAAAGGGCCGGCTCGTGAATCTGGGCTGTGGCACGGGCCATCCGAGCTTCGTGATGTCGTCCAGCTTTGCCAACCAGACGATTGCGCAGATCGAACTCTTCCAGCATGCCGACAAGTACGAGGCCGGCAAGGTCTACGTGCTGCCCAAGCACCTGGACGAGAAGGTGGCGCGCCTGCACCTGAAGAAGGTCGGCGCCATGCTGACGGAACTGACCGATGCGCAGGCGGCGTACATCGGCGTCAGCAAGGCCGGCCCGTACAAGGCCGACACGTACAGGTACTGAGACTCCCTGGAGCGGCCCGTGGCCGCCTCCTCCAGGAGCGCCGCTGGCGGGACCGGCGCAGCCGGATCCGCCGCGGCCGCCTGGCGATGGCCTGCGTGCTGCACGCGGCCGTTGTGTTGCCTCGGCCCTCGCGGCCTCGGAAGTACGTCATGAATCAAGTGCCCATCAGCTTCGAGTTCTTTCCACCCAACACGCCGGTCGGCAGCGAGAAGCTGAAGACCGTGGTCACGGACCTCGCGGCGGTGAAGCCCGAGTTCTTCAGCGTCACCTACGGCGCGGGAGGATCCACACGCGACAAGACCTTGTCGACGGTGAAGGACATTGCCGCGCTCGGCTTCGAGGCAGCGCCTCACCTGTCGTGCGTCGGTTCCACGCGCGAGGGCATTGCCGAGACCCTGGCGACCTATCGGGCGCAGGGAATCCGCCGCCTCGTGGCGTTGCGTGGCGATCTGCCGAGCGGCACGGCGACGGCGGGCGAATTCCGCTATGCCAACGAACTCGTCGAATTCATCCGCGCGACGCAGGGCGGCGACTGGCACATCGAGGTGGCGGCCTACCCCGAGTACCACCCGCAGCAGCGCTACGCGCGGCGCGACCTCGAGCACTTCGCGGCCAAGGTGAAGGCCGGGGCGTCGTCGGCGATCACCCAGTTCTTCTTCAACCCCGAGGCGTATTTCCACTTCCTCGACGAGGTCCGGTCGCTCGGCGTGGACGTGCCCATCGTGCCGGGCATCATGCCGATCCACAACTACGCGCGCATCGCCCAGTTCGCGCAGCGCGACGGCATCGAGATCCCACGCTGGGTGGCGCTGAAGATGGAAGGTTTCATGGACGACGCCGCGTCGATCCGGGAGTTCGGCATCGAGGTCGTCGCTCGGCTGTGCGAGCGTCTGGTGGCCGGCGGCGCGCCGGGTATCCACTTCTACACGCTCAACCAGTCCGGCCTGTCGCTCGAGATCTGCCGCCGCATCGGCGCGGCCTGAAGACCAGAGGGTCGCCACACGGCGGCAACCTCGCGGGGCCAGGTCCCTGCCCTCGGTCGATCTGGCGGGTCACCTGCCGACCAGGTGCCACCGACTTATGGCGGAGGCACCTGCCAGGCGACGCCGTCCTCGTTGAGCACGGCGTCGAGCGGCACGTCGTGCGGCTCGCCCACGAGCCAGGGCACGAAGCCGTGGCTGTACGCGAGGCCCACCGTGTACGGCCGCGGCTCGAGCGTGCCGAGCGTGCGGTCGTAGAAACCGCCGCCGTAGCCCAGGCGGATACCACCCGGCCCGTAGCCCACGCAGGGAACGATCAGCAACGTCGGCTCGAAGGTCGGCGTGTCCTTGGGCTTCGGAATGCCGAACGCGTCCTCTTCCATCTCGCAGCCCGGGTACCAGACGTGAAAGCGCAACTGCTTGGTCTCGCGCTGCATCACCGGCAGGCCGATCCGCCGGGTTTCGTCCGCCTCGCTCCATCGGAACAGCGCCGGCAGCGCGTCGAATTCACCCTTGATCGGCCAGTAGGCGCCGATCAGGCGGTCCTGGCGGCCGGTCAGCCACACACGCAGCACCTCCTGCAGGTGCATCGCGCGCTGATGGCGGTCGACCAGGCTCTGGCGTTCGGCCTGCAGCTGGCGCCGCAACGTCTTCTTGTCGCCCGAGGGCTCCAGCGGGGAGAGGGAAAAGGGCAGCGTCATGGCACGGCGGGGCAGCGTCGACGGGGGCCCTATTGTGCGACCCCTGCGCGCCCTACACTGGCCGTGATGCCACGCGACGAGTTTGTCGACCTGTGTCTCGAGCTGCTCTCCCCGCTCGGCGCGGTTCGTTCGCGCCGCATGTTCGGTGGCCACGGGCTCTACGTGGACGACCTCTTCATTGCCATCGTGGCGTCGGGTCGCCTCTACGTGAAGGCCGATGCCACCACGACCGCGCGCTTCAGCGATGCCGGTTGCGAGCCATTCGCCTACAGCGCCAAGGGCAAGGCCGTCACGCTGAACTACTGGGCGCCGCCCGCCGAGGCCATGGAATCACCGGCGCTGATGGCGCCCTGGGCACGGCTGGGCGTCCAGGCGGCACTGAGTGCGCGCCATGCACGCCAGACGGTCCGGACCAGGACCGACGGCCGCGGCTTGGCCGCCGCACGTGCTGCCAGGGCGCCACGCCGCAAGGGCGCATCGAGCAGCAGGTAGCGTGCGGGGCCCTGTGCTTCGGCCACCCATTCGGTGCGTGCGGGCAGCGCAAGGTGGTCGCCGGCGGCCAGCCAGCAGTCGGATGGAGTGCCGTGCCCGGTATCGGTCACCGTGAGCCAGACGCGGCCGTAGGTCAGGTGCAACCAGCGGTCGTCTTCGGCCGGGGCGAGGCGAACGGCCTGCCCGGACGCCAGGGCGCCCTCCCAGGGTTGCAGAGGTGGCGGGTCGTAATGGGTGGACAGGTGGGCCATGGTGCCGATCTCCGTGTGGTGATTGATGCATGGATCATCTCCATCGGGCGGGGAATCGTCCAATGAAAGCGGTGACGAGGATTGATAACATAAAGGTATGAATCGAACACGCCGCCGCCCCCTGTCGCTGACCCCGCTGCGGACCTTCGAGGCGGTCGCGCGGCACCTGAGCTTTCGCGCCGCTGCCGACGAAATGCACATCACGCAGCCCGCCGTGAGCCGCCAGATCCGCGGTCTGGAAGACGATCTCGGCGCCGCCGTCTTTTCGCGCGGCACGCGCCACGTCGAGCTCACCGGCGCGGGCGCCAGCCTCCTGCGATCGGTGGCACCGCTGCTCGACCGGCTGGACGCGAGCGTGCACCAGATCCGCAGCTCCGCGGGTCGCGAGCCGGTATCGGTGACGACGTTCGCCTCGTTTGCGTCGCTCTGGCTGATTCCGCGTCTGCATGCATTCCAGGCGGTCCATCCGGACATCGACATCCGCATTTCCGCCTTCGACGCACTGGCCGACCCCGACGATCCCGAGATCGACATCGCGCTGCGCTACTGCCACCCGGACCAGGCGCCGTCCGGTGCGGTGCCACTGTTCGGCGAGGTACTGACGCCGGTGTGCGCACCGGCGAAAGCCGGACCGTCGCTGCGCGAACCGGCCGATCTTGCCGGCCAGACCTTGCTCGAGGAGGACGACCACCGGCCCAGCGCCGAGTTCCTGAGCTGGCGCCACTGGCTGGGCTTGCATGCACCGGCAAGGCTCGAGCCCAAGCGCTGGGTCTACCTCAACTTCACCTACCAGCAGATCCAGGCCGCGCTGGCCGGCCAGGGCATCGCGCTCGCTCGCCTGTCGCTCGTGAGCGAGTCGCTGGCGCGCGGCGAACTGGTCGAGCCCTTCGGGCCCTCACGGCGCATCACGTCGCCCTTTGCCTACTGGCTGGTGCGTTGGCCGGCGCGGCGCGAGCGGGCCGCCCTCGATGCCTTCGAGCGTTGGGTACTCGACGAAGCTGCCGCTACCCGGGCCGCTGCGGCCACCGATGGCACGAACAGTCCCTGATTCCCCCTGGACCTTGGGCCTGCCGCCCGCGGCGCATGCTGGTAGATTCGGTTGCATGTCCTTACGTCTGCTTTGCCTGATGCTGGTCACCGCCACGGTCGGCGCGGCTTCGGTTCCTGCGGCGGCGGCGGTCGGCGATTCGCTCGTCGTCGATGCGCGTGAGGCGTTGCGCCGGGGCGACCGGGCCCGCCTGACGAGTCTTCGCGCCCAGGTGGCTGCCACGGGCCACCCGCTGGCGATGTGGGTCGACTACTGGGAATTGAAGGTGCGTTTGTCCGACGCCAGCACCGACGACGTCGACGCTTTCTATGCACGCTGGCCCGACACCTACGTCGAAGACCGGCTGCGCAACGACTGGCTGCTCGAACTGGGTCGCCGCCGGGACTGGCCGGCGTTTGCGCGCGACTATCCGCGCTTTCGCATGAACGACGACCGCGATGTCACCTGCTACGCCCTGCTGACGCAACATCAATCGGGCCAGGACGTCCGCGCGGCGGCGCGCGAGGCGTGGTACGCGCAGCGCGACGGCGACATCGGCTGTCAGCTGCTCGCCACGTCGTTGCGGGAAGCCGAGCAATTGACGACCACCGAGGTCTGGACTGCGCTGCGAATCGCGATCGATGCCAATCGCCCACGCGCCGCGCGCGCCACGGCATCGCTGCTGGGTGCGGACGCGGCCAAGGCGGTCTCGGAAATCCTGGACAGCCCCGCCCGCTACCTCACGCGTCGGCCGCCCAGTGCATCGGGGCCCTCGGCCCGGCTGGGCGCGCTGGCGGTCATGCGCATGGCCGCCAACGAACCGGAGGCCGCGGCACGGCAACTCGAAGCGCCCTGGGTGCGCGGTCTCGACGCCAACTGGGCGTCGGCCACCTGGGCCACCTTGGCGCGTCAGGCGGCATTGCGCCAGCAACCCCAGGCGCCTGATTGGTACCAACAGGCCTTTGCGCTGCATGCCAAGGCGGAAGACGCGGGCCTGATGAGCGACGACACGCTCGCCTGGGGCGTGCGCGCAGCCTTGCGCAAAGCCTCGAGCGACGAAGCGCGATGGACGCTCGTGTCGGCCGCGATCGACCTGATGCCCCCCGAACAGCAGCGGGACCCGGCCTGGACTTACTGGAAGGCCCGTGCACTGCTGGCACTTGCCGCACCGGGCGCCGCTGGCGAAGGGGTGCGCGCGGGTGCCCGCCGGATGCTGGAGTCGATCGGCTCTGCGCTGCATTTCTACGGCAAGCTCGCCGTCGAGGAACTGGGCCGCACGGTCACGCTGCCGCCGGCGCCGACGCCGCTGACCGATGCCGAGCGCGAAGCCGCAGGCAAGCACCCCGGCTTCATGCGCGCGCTGGACCTCATCAAGCTGGGGCTGCGCAGCGAGGGCGTGCGCGAGTGGAACTATTCGCTGCGCGGCATGGCCGACCGCGAATTGCTCGCCGCCGCGCAGTTGGCGTGCGACCGCGAGGTCTGGGACCGCTGCATCAATACCAGCGACCGCACGCGCAACGAAGTCGACCTGCAACAGCGTTTCCCCACGCCGTTCCGCGCCGAGGTGGTGGCCGCGTCGCGCGACATCGGACTCGACCCGGCCTACGTCTACGGTTTGATTCGGCAGGAGTCGCGCTTCATCACCGACGCGCGTTCGCATGTCGGCGCATCCGGGCTGATGCAGATCATGCCGGCCACGGCGCGCTGGACCGCACGCAAGATCGGCCTCGACTACCGCGCCGACATGGCCACCGACCGCGACGTCAATCTGCGCCTCGGCACGGCTTACCTGAAGCTGGTGCTCGACGATTTCGGCGGCTCGGCGCCGATGGCTGCGGCGGCTTACAACGCCGGGCCCAACCGCCCGCGCCGATGGCGCGAGGGCGCCGTGCTCGAACCCGCTGCCTGGGCCGAGACGATCCCTTTCAACGAGACCCGCGACTACGTGAAGAAGGTGCTGTCCAATACGGAGCTGTATGCCGCGCTGCTGCAGAAGGCGTTCGTCCCGGCACTGAAGGCGCGGCTCGGCGCCGCCATCGGCCCGCGCGATGTGTCGGCCAGTACCCCGGACAAGGAATTGCCGTGATGAAACGCATCGTCGTGCTGGGTGGTACCGGGTTCGTCGGGCAATCGGTATGCGAGAAGCTCGTCGAACGGTTCGAGGGATGCCGCATCGTCGTCCCCACGCGCCGCCTGCGCTTCGGCCAGGACCTGCAGGCCCTGCCGGGCGTCGAGATCGTCCCCGCCGACGTGAACCAGGATGCGCCGCTGGCGCGCTGCCTGCAAGGCGCCGATGCGGTGGTCAACCTCGTCGCCATCCTGCATGGCAGCGCGGCAGAGTTCGAGCGGGTGCATGTCGAGTTGCCGCGCAGGCTCGCCGCACCCTGGGCCGCGGTACGGCGGCTCGTGCATGTCAGTGCGCTCGGCGTCGGGCCCGACGCGCCGTCGAACTATCTGCGCAGCAAGACGCAGGGCGAAGAGGTGCTGCGCGCCGCGGCGCTCGATCTCACCGTGTTGCGGCCGAGCGTGATCTTCGGTGCCCGCGACCGCTTCCTCAATCTGTTTGCCCAGATGCAGGCGTTCGTGCCGGTCGTGCCACTCGCCGGCGCCAATGCCCGTTTCCAGCCCGTGTGGGTGGAAGACGTGGCGAGTGCCGTCGTGCGCTGCCTCGAGAATCCCGCCACCATCGGCCAGACCTACGAGTGCGCAGGCCCGCAGGTCGCGACGCTCGCCGATCTGGTGCGCCTGGCCGGCCGGCTGAGCGGACACCCGCGGCCCGTCTTTGCATTGCCCGACGCCGTGGCGCGCGCGCAGGCGCGGCTGATGTCGATGGCGCCGGGGGTGCCGCTGATGTCGCCGGACAACCTCGACTCGATGAAGGTGCCCAACGTGGCCAGCGGCACGCTGCCCGGGCTGCAGGCGCTGGGCATCGAGCCTGCCGCGCTGGAAGCCGTGGCGCCCGCCTACCTGGCATCGGGCCAGGGGTTGGCGCGACTCGACCGCTGGCGCGCGGCCCGCTGAAGTCGGGACTGCCGAATCCTGGACCGCTGCGGTCGGAACCGCCGCAGCGCCGTCAGGCGCCAGCCGATACGATCACGGCTCCCGCCCCAAGGAGCGCAGCGTGATGCAACTCGTGATCGGCAACAAGAACTATTCGTCGTGGTCGATGCGGCCATGGGTGCTGATGCGCCAACTGGGCATCGACTTCGAGGAAGTCAAGCTGCGGTTCGACTTTGCCGAAGGATCGGCATTTCGCCAGGCCGTCGCGCGTTTCACGCCGGCGCGAACGGTGCCGGTGCTCGTCGATGAGGGCTTCTCGGTCTGGGACACGCTGGCGATCGCGGAATACCTGCACGAGAAGTTCCCCGGCCGAGGCGTCTGGCCGCAGGACCTGCACGCTCGCGCACGGGCGCGCAGCCTGTGCGCCGAGATGCACAGCGGATTCGGCGCCTTGCGCAACCACTGCCAGATGAATATCGAGGCTCCGCTGCCGGAGGTCGGCCGCCGCATCTGGGAGTCGCAGGCGGAGGTACGGCGCGATGTCGAGCGCATCGAATCGATGTGGGCCGAGGCGCTGGCCGTCAGCGGCGGACCCATGCTGTTCGGCGGGTTCGGCGCCGCGGATGCCTTCTATGCGCCGGTGTGCATGCGGCTGCGCGGCTATGCGCTGCCCGTGTCGGACACGACGCGGCGCTATGTGGAGCGCGTGGCCGCCCTGCCCGGAGTGGCGCAGTGGATTTCGGATGCGCTCGCTGAGCACGATTTCCTCGATTTCGAGGAACCCTACCGCAGCGCACGTGGATGAATTCCAGGCCCGGCTGAAGGGCCGTTGCCACGTGGTCGGCGGGGCGGTGCGCGATGCGCTGATGGGCCGGCCCGCCGGCGACCGCGACTGGGTCGTCGTCGGCAGCACGCCGCAGGAGATGCTGGCGGCTGGCTTCCGGCCGGTGGGGCGCGACTTTCCGGTCTTCCTGCACCCGCGCACGAACGAGGAATATGCACTCGCGCGCACCGAGCGCAAATCGGCACCGGGCTATCACGGGTTCACGTTCCACGCCGCGCCCGACGTCACGCTGGAGCAGGACCTTGCACGGCGTGACCTGACGATCAATGCGATGGCACGCACCGAAGACGGCACGCTGGTCGACCCGTTCGGCGGCGCACGCGACCTGGCCGCGCGTGTGCTGCGCCATGTCTCGGAGGCCTTTGCCGAGGATCCGGTGCGCCTGCTGCGCCTGGCACGCTTTGCCGCCCGCTGGCGCGATTTCACGGTGGCGCCGGAAACCCTTGCCCTCTTGCGCCGGTTGGTGGACGACGGCGAGGTCGATGCGCTCGTGCCCGAACGGGTGTGGCAGGAGTTGTCGCGCGGCCTGATGGAGAGTGCACCGCGCCGAATGTTCGAGGTCTTGCGCGACTGCGGCGCCCTGGCGCGGCTGCTGCCGGAGGTCGACCGCCTGTGGGGCGTGCCGCAGCCGCCCGAACATCACCCCGAGATCGATACTGGCGAGCATCTAATGCTCGTGCTCGAGCAATGCGCCCTTGCGGACGTGCCGCTGCCGGTGCGCTTTGCCTGCCTGGTGCACGACCTCGGCAAGGGCACGACCCCGCGCGACGAATGGCCCCGCCATACCGCGCACGAGGCGCGCAGCGCAAAGCTGGCACGCGCCGTGGCCGACCGGCTCAAGGTGAGCGCCGATTGCCGCGAACTGGCCGATACCGTGGCACGCGAACACGGCAACATCCACCGCAGCGGCGCGCTGGACGCCGCGGCGACGATGCGCCTGCTGGAACGCTGCGACGCGATCCGCCGACCGGAGCGCTTTGTGCTGGCGCTGCTGGCCTGTGAATGCGATGCGCGCGGCCGCACCAGGCGCGCGCATGATGCCTACCCGCCGCGTCAGCGCCTGGCCGTCGCGTTGGAATGTGCACGGGCGGTCGACACCGCGGTGGTGGCCGCCGACGCCGCAGCGCGGGGGCTGGCCGGGCCGGCGATCGGGGACGCCGTGCGCGCGGCGCGCATCGAAGCGATTGGCGCCGCGCCCCTGTCCGCGATGGACGCGCCGGTCGCGCCCGTCAGACCAGCAGGCCCACCAGCATCGCAAGCAGGCTGAGCAGCAGGCTGCTGCCCAACGGCACGTGCACCGCACGTCCGCGCCAGCGGAACGAGAAGTCGCCCGGCAACCGACCCAGCCCGATGCGGCGCAGCCAGCCGTGCAGTCCGTTGAACACCAGGAAGGCGAGCAGGAAGACGAGCAGCCAGCGCATCGTCAGAGCCGGTGCATCCGGTCGCCGACGGTGAACCCGACGGGATCGATCTCGATGCCGCGCGACAGCGCCAACACCTTGAAGAGTTCGCCCATCTCGTGTTCGTTGACGAGCTTCAACGCCGCCACCTGCTCACGCAGCGGCGCCGCGGCCATGAGCGCCGGCAGCCCGCAGTTGATGAGGAACCGGCCCTGGCTCGTATAACCTGCCACGTCCATCCCGGCCTCCTGCGCCGCCAGCGCCATCGCGGTGAAGTCGACGTGAACGGTGATGTCCTTGTCGCCCACGTCGGCGAGCGGGTCGCCGTCCGCCCTGTGCGCGCGGTGGCACATCAACGTACCGCCGGTGCGTTGCGGGTGGTAGTACTCGGCTTGCGGGAATCCGTAGTCGACGAAGAGGGCCAGCCCGCGCTGCAGCTTGTCGGCGAGCGTGGCGATGAAGGCCTCGGCCTGCGGTTGGATCTCGACGACGGTTCCGGGAACGAACGCTGCATCGACCGGCGGCCGGTCGTCGGTCGGGCGGTCTGCGAAGGTGAACATCTCTTCGTGTACGGCCACGCCACGTTCGCTCCAGTGCACACCGTCGAACGCCAGCAGGCGTGCCGGCATGGCATCGAGCACCTCGTTGCCAACGATCACGCCATTCAGGGCGTCTGGCAGCCGGTCGGCCCACTGCACCCGCGAGCCGAACTTCGCCAGCCGCTCGCGCTGTCGCGCCTGCAGGGCGCCCGAGACTTCGACGATGGTGTAACAACCCACGCGGTCGCCCAGGGCCGCCAGCAACTGCGCGGCCAGCGCCCCGGAGCCGGCGCCGAATTCCCAGACATCGGCACTGGCCGCGGCGTCGAGGCCCTGGCGTACCTGCACCGCAAGGGCCGCGCCGAACAGCGGCGAGAGTTCGGGCGCAGTGACGAAGTCGCTGCCCGATGCGGGCATCTGGCCGAATTGCCGGCTGTCGCGTGCGTAATAGCCCAGGCCCGGGGTGTACAGCGCCCAGTGCATGAAGGTGTCGAACGGCACCCAACCGCCCGACCGCGCAATGCCCTGCCGGATGTGCGCGCCCAGGGCGGTCGATACACTGGCACTCCGACTCTCCTGCATCCGAGGCATTGTAGAAACCATGCGGCAACGACCCGTCGTCCTGGTCACCGGCGCCGCGCGCCGGCTGGGCCGAGCGATCGCCCTGGACCTCGCCGCGCACGGGTTCGACATTGCCGTGCATTACCGGAATTCACGCAACGATGCGCAGCAGACGGCCGCACAGGTACGCGCACTCGGGGCGCTGGCCGAGGTCTTCGAGACCGACTTTGCCGACGAGGCCGCCACCCGTGCACTCGTGCCCGCCGCGGCAGCGCACTTCGGGCGACTCGACGCGGTGGTCAACAATGCGTCTTCCTTCGAATACGACGATGCCGCCGGATTCAGCTATGCGCGGCTCGTGCGCCAGATGCAGGCCAATGCAGGACCGGCCGTCGTACTCGCGCAGGCGCTGTTCGAACAGAGGTCGATAACAGCCGACCTGACCGGCGGCCCCGAGGTCGCCAGCGGATGCGTCGTCAATCTGCTCGACCAGAAGCTCTGGAACCCCAACCCCGACTACTTCTCGTACACGATGTCCAAGGCCGCGCTCGAGGCCGCCACCACGATGCTCGCCATGGCGCTCGCGCCGCGTGTGCGGGTGTGCGGCGTGGCGCCGGGCGTGACGCTGCTGTCGGGCGCGATGGATGCCACCGAGTTCGCGCGGGCGCACCGGCTCACGCCGCTGAACCGATCTTCGACGCCCGACGACGTGGCGCGCAGCGTGAGGTTCCTGATCGAATCACCCGCCATCACCGGCACGACGCTGCTCGTCGATGGTGGCCAGCATTTGAGCGGCCAGCCGCGGGACGTGATGTTCCTGGCACGCCAGCAGCCCACATGACCTGACCATGCAAACCCTCCTGAACCACCCCCGCCTGGCGGACTGCCGAAGGCTCTTCCTGCGCGACTACCGCGTCGACATCCATATCGGGGTGCACGACTTCGAGAAACGCGGTGAGCAGCGCGTATTGATCAACGTCGACCTTTTCGTCCCGCTGGCACTGTCCACGCCCACGGCCGACGATCTTGCAGAAGTGGTCGACTACGACTTCATCCGCCGCTCGATCATCGCGCGTGTCGCACAAGGCCACATCCACCTGCAGGAGACCCTGGCCGACGACGTGCTGCGCCTGATGCTGGCGCACCCCAAGGTGCGCGCCGCACGGGTGTCGACTGCCAAGCCCGACGTCTACCCCGATTGCGATGCGGTCGGCGTCGAGGTCTTCGGCATCAAGGACGCGCCGACATGAACACGATGACCGACCTGCGGGCCGTCCGCAAGGGCGCCTTCGAGGCCAACAAGCTGAGCAAGCGGCTGCACCGGCAGGTGGGGCAGGCGATCGGCGACTTCAACATGATCGAGTCCGGCGACAAGGTCATGGTCTGCGTCTCGGGCGGCAAGGACAGCTACGCGCTGCTGGACATCTTGCTGAGCCTGCGCGAGCGCTCGCCGGTGCCCTTCGACCTGGTCGCGGTCAATCTCGATCAGAAGCAGCCGGGCTTTCCGGACCACGTGCTGCCAGAATACCTGCGCTCGCGCGGTGTGCAATTCCACATCGAGACAAAGGACACGTACTCCATCGTCAAACGTCTCGTGCCCGAAGGGCAGACCTTGTGCTCGCTGTGCTCCCGCCTGCGCCGCGGCATCCTTTACCGCGTGGCCGGTGAACTGGGTGCGACCAAGGTCGCGCTGGGTCACCATCGCGACGACATGGTGGTCACGCTGCTGATGAACATGTTCTTCGGCGGCCGCATGAAGGGCATGCCGCCCAAGCTCGTCAGCGACGACGGCCGGCATGTCGTCATCAGGCCGCTGGCCTACGTGGCCGAATCGGACCTCGCGCGCTGGGCCGATCACCGCCGATTCCCGATCATTCCGTGCACGCTGTGCGGCAGCCAGGACCACCTGCAACGGGTGCAGGTCAAGGCCATGATCCACCAATGGGAGAAGCAGTACCCGGGCCGCATCGACAACATGTTGCGTGCCATGAGCCAGATCACGCCCTCGCACATGATGGACCGGAACCTCCACCCCTTCGCGACGCTCAAACCCAGCGGGATGCCCGATGCCGAGGGTGACCGTGCCTTCGATGAAGAGGCCGCCTGCGGTACGGTCGCCGACGGTGCGGCCATTCAGCTGCATCGCGGGCTTTGACGGCGCGGGGCGCAATAAGGAGCAACGACATGAAAACCATCGCCAAGTGGCTGTGCGCCACGGCCGCCGCCACGTTGCTGGCCGGATGCGCCGGCATGAATTCCCTGCGCAGCGACGTATCCACCTTTGGCGAATGGCCTGCCGACCGCAAGCCCGGCACGTATGCTTTCGAGCGACTGCCGTCGCAGGCTGCGCAAGCGGAGCAGCAGTCCCAACTGGAAGGCGCCGCGGTGCCGGCGCTGGAGGCGGCCGGCTTCTCGGCCATTGCACCAGGCACACAACCTGACGTGCTGGTGCAGGTCGGCGGGCGCATCACCCGCACCGACGCATCGCCCTGGGACGATCCCTTCTGGTGGCGGGGCGGCTTTGGATACTGGCACCGTGGTGTCTGGCCGGGGCCACGCTGGGGACTTTACGGGTCGGTGTCCAGCCCCCGGTACGAACGCGAGGTGGCCGTACTGATTCGCGACCGGATCAGTGGCAAGCCTCTGTACGAGGCGCGTGCCAGCAGCGACGGTGGATCGAGCGGTGGCATCGACGTGCTGCGCGCGATGTATGCCGCGGCACTGAAGGACTTTCCGGCCGCGGGCATCAACCCCCGCCCGGTGACGATACCGCTATCGCCGTAGCGCGGCCAACCGCGCGCCGGCCGGGCCTGGGGCCGTGGACGACCCGGTGCGTGCGGGTGCCGCCGACGCCTCGGCGGCCAGTTGCCGCATGTCACCTTCCCAGCCCTTGAGCTTGTCGCGGGCATGCGCCTGCTGCACCGGTGTGATGGTGTTGTGCACCTGTGCGGCGAACGCACAGTTGTACTGCTCGAGACCGCGCGCAGTCCCGGCGCCGTTGCGCGGGGTGGTGCCGTCCACACGCTGCAACAGCGCCCGCAGCAGCGCCTGCGCCTGCACCACATCGGGCCGTCGCTCGACGATCACCCGCAATGTCGCAATCGTGTCGCGCTGGCGCTGCGCGCGCTCGGCCATCCACGCGTCCGCATCGAACGGCGACGCCGCGACCCTGTCGGCAACCACCCGGCGCTGACGATCGTCCAGCGGCCCATAGAAGGTCTCGAAGCGCTCGACGGCGCGATCGATCGACGCGGAGCGGCGCAGTTCAGGGTCGGGTTGCAACAACTCGCGACGCAGCTTTTCGTTCGACTCGGCAAACCTTCCGGCCAGGTGCTCGATCTGCCGAGGCGTCAACGTGAGCGCGATGCGGGCCACTTGGGGCAACGCGCGGTCGATGGCGGGTTGCAGTTCTGCGCGCAGGCGGTCTGCCCACTGGCAGGCCAGCGCCGCAGTGGCCGGTGCGGCCACGTCGTCCTGTGCACGGGCCAGCAACGCGGCGTATCCGGGCAACTGCGTCTGGCGGTGCCACACAAACCATTCTGCGAGTGCCGCCTTGACGCTGGGCGATTGCTCCGGGTCGAAATCCAGACGGCCGTCGAGCCACCAATAGGCGAGTTGGGCCCCCTGGTTGTAACCCAGACGCAGCGCACTGCACCCGGCCAGCGCGAGCACGCACAGCCCGATAATCGCCCCTCGCAAAACCCTGCCCGAAAGAGACCACCGCATGGCACTGAATGTCGTGATCATGGCCGCCGGCAAAGGCACCCGGATGAAATCGGCACTGCCGAAAGTGCTGCACCGCCTTGCAGGAAGAAGTCTAGTGCAGCACGTGCTCGATGCTGCATCGCCGCTCAAAGCCCTTCGAACGGTGGTGATCACCGGGCATGGCGCCGATGCCGTGGAAGGCGCGCTCGGCGCCAGCGGGGCCGTGTTCGCGCGCCAGATGCCGCAGCTCGGTACCGGGCATGCCGTGCAGCAGGCCGTGCCTGCGCTGGACAAGACCGCCGACACGACCGTGGTGCTCAATGGCGACGTGCCCTTGATCCGCACGAGCACGGCAGCGTCACTGGCCGCTGCCTGCGGTGGAGTTCACCTCGCCCTTCTGACCATCGAGTTGGCCGACCCCACCGGCTATGGCCGCATCGTCCGGGGCCCCGCGGGGCAGGTGCTTGGCATCGTGGAGCACAAGGACGCCAGCGACGCCCAGCGAGACATTCGCGAAATCTATACCGGCATCCTCGCCGCGCCGACGCAGGCGCTCGTGCGCTGGGTCGCGGCGCTGAAGAACGACAACGTGCAGAAGGAGTACTACCTCACCGACATCGTGGCAATGGCGGTCGCCGAGGGTGTCAAGGTCGTGGCGGCGCAGCCGGCGAGCGACACCGAAGTGCTGGGCGTCAACAGCCCGGTGCAACTCGCCGATCTCGAGCGCCGCTACCAACATGAGCGCGCCGAGGCGTTGATGGAGGCGGGGGTTCGCCTCGCCGACCCGGCACGGCTGGACGTTCGAGGCGAGTTGCTGTGCGGCGCCGACGTCGAGATCGACGTCAACTGCGTCTTCGAGGGCTGCGTCACGTTGGCGGACGGTGTGCGCATCGGCGCGAACTGCGTGATTCGCAATGCCCAGATCGCGGCCGGCGCCGTGATCCACCCGTTCACGCACATCGATGGCGAGGCCGCGGGCGTCAAAGTCGGCCCCGGCGCGCTCGTCGGCCCCTTCGCCCGACTGCGGCCAGGGGCCGATCTCGGCGCGGAAGTGCATATCGGCAATTTCGTCGAGGTGAAGAATTCCACCCTCGCTGCGGGCGCGAAGGCCAACCACCTCGCCTACCTGGGCGACGCCGACGTGGGCGAGAGGGTCAATTACGGTGCCGGCAGCATCACGGCCAACTACGACGGCGCCAACAAACACCGCACGCTGATTGGCGCCGACGCCCATATCGGTTCGAACTGCGTGCTGGTAGCCCCGGTGACCATCGGGTCCGGCGCCACCATCGGTGGCGGATCGACCATCGCGAAGGATGCCCCCGCCAACCAATTGACGCTGGCGCGCGCCCGTCAGGTGTCGCTGCCCGGGTGGACACGACCGAAGAAGTCACCGCCCAAAGGTTGATCGACACCGCTTCGGCGGCGTCAAGGATCGGTTTTGTGACCTGCGTCAAGTTGCGCAGCGCCCGCCGACCGAGACTGTATCCAGGCGCGATGTGGCAGCAAGGGGAGGGGATTCCGGGCTGCAGCGACGCGGCTGTACATGACCGGCCCACGATCACTTACAGGACCCACGCCCATGACGCCACCCGTCGACAGCAGCACTGCGGCCGCACCAACCTTCATGGCGCCGCCCGCATCGCGCGCACCGGCGATCCCGCGCTACCTCGAGCAGGTGTACTGGTGGGCCTACGTCCATCCGAAGGCGGTGCATCTCTTCGAGCGCGAGTGGCTCGTCAACCTGATCCTGTTCGGCAACTACGGCCGCCTGCGCGACGCGGCCCTTGCCGATCTGGGTGCGCCCGTGGCAGGCAAAACCCTGCAGGTCGCCTGCGTCTACGGGAATCTCACGCCGCGGTTGCAGGCCCGCCTGGCACCCGATGCGACGCTCGACGTCGTCGATATCCTGCCGATCCAGCTGAAGAATCTCGCGGACAAGTTGCAATCCGACGAGCGCGTGGCGTTGCTGCAAAGCGATTCGTCGTCGCTGGCCTGCCCGGATGCGAGTTACGACCAGGCGCTGCTGTTCTTCCTGCTGCACGAACAGCCCGAAGCCGTGCGCCGGCGCACGCTGTCCGAAGTGATGCGGGTCGTCAAGCCGGGCGGGCGCATCGTCATCGTCGACTACCACCGGCCCGTCGCCTGGCACCCGCTGCGCCTGCTGATGACGGGGGTCTTCCGCCGCCTCGAGCCGTACGCGATGGAACTCTGGCAGCACCCGCTCGAGGAATTCATGCCGGCGGGCGCACCGCCCGCAGCGATCGAGAAGAAGACCTTCTACGGCGGGCTGTACCAGAAGCTCGTGATCACGCGCTGACGAACGGCGGCACGATGCAAAGCCTCCAGGTCGACATTGCCATCGTGGGGGCGGGCGGCGCCGGCCTGCGGGCGGCCATCGCCGTGGCGCAGGCCGACCCGAAGCTGCGCGTCGCCTTGATCTCCAAGGTCTACCCGATGCGCAGCCACACGGTCGCGGCCGAGGGCGGCGCGGCGGCTGTGACGCAGGCGCACGACAGCCTCGAAGCTCACTTTCACGACACCGTGGCGGGCGGCGACTGGCTCTGCGAGCAGGACGTGGTGGAGTACTTCGTCGCCCATTCGCACGAAGAGATGGTGCAGATGGAGCACTGGGGCTGCCCGTGGAGCCGCAAGGCCGACGGGCACGCCAACGTGAGGGCCTTCGGCGGCATGAAGATCGAGCGCACGTGGTTCGCGGCCGACAAGACCGGCTTCCACATGTTGCACACGCTGTTCCAGACGTCGATCCAGTTCCCGTCGATCCAGCGCCTGGACGAGCACTTCTGCGCCGACCTCGTGGTCGAGGACGGCCGCGTGCAAGGCGTCGTGACGATCGAGATCGCCACCGGGGAGTTCCACCTCGTGCAAGCCAAGGCGGTGATCATCGCCACCGGCGGTGCCGGCCGCGTCTTCCGCGAGAACACCAACGGCGGCATCGTCACTGGCGACGGCATGGCATTGGCCTACCGACACGGCGTGCCGCTGCGCGACATGGAGTTCGTGCAGTACCACCCGACCTGCATGCCGGGCACGGGCCTGCTGTTCACCGAGGCCTGCCGCGGCGAAGGGGGCTTCCTGCTCAACAAGGACGGCTACCGCTACCTGCAGGACTACGGCCTTGGCCCCGCGACGCCGGAGCCCCGCAACAAGGCGATGGAACTGGGCCCGCGGGACCGCCTGAGCCAGGCTTATTGGCACGAGAAGCAGAAGGGCCGCACGGTGGACGGCCCACACGGCGCCGTGGTGCACCTCGACCTGCGCCACCTGGGCGAGAAGAAGCTGCGCGAACGGCTGCCGCAGATCTACGAACTGGCGGTGGAGTATCTCGGCGTCGATCCTGCCAAGGCGCCGATCCCGGTATTGCCGGCGGTGCACTACACGATGGGCGGCATCGCGGCCGATGGCCGCACGGCGTCGCCGATGCCGGGGCTGTATTCGGTCGGCGAGTGTTCGAGCGTCGGCATCCATGGCGCCAACCGGCTCGGCTCCAATTCGCTGACCGAGTTGCTCGTCTTCGGCAAGGTGGCCGGCATCGAGGCAGCGCAATATGCGCGCACGGTCGAGCACGGCCGCTCGGCCACCATCGGCCCGCTGGCGGATGCGGCGCAGGCACGCGCACTGGCCATCGTCCGGCGCACCGACGGCAATGAGCGCATCGCCACGCTGCGCCGCGAGATGGCCCGCAGCATGGAAGACGGCTGCGGGATCTACCGCACGGCGCAGACGATCCAGGCGACCTGCGACAAGCTGGCCGAACTCAAACAACGCTACCGCCGGGTCCAGATCGACGACCATTCGCGCGGCTGGAATACGGACTGGCTGCTTGCGATCGAACTCGGTTACCTGCTCGATGTCGCACAGGCGATGGCGCATTCGGCGCTCGAGCGGCGCGAGTCGCGGGGCTCGCACCAGCGGCTGGACGGCTTCGAAGAGCGCGACGACGTCAACTATCTGAAGCATTCGCTCGCCACGTACGACGGCCAGGATGCGCCGCGCATCGGCTACGGCCCGGTGAAGATCACCAGTTCTCCCCCCGGCACCCGGGCCTACGGCGCGGCGGGCGAGGCGGCCGAGGCGCAGCGCAAGGCGACACAGAGCACGAAGGAGAACGTCGGTGGCTGAGACGTCGAAGACGATCGAGATCCAGGTCCTGCGCTACCGCCCGGAGCAGGAGGATGAGCCGGTCTGGCAGAGCTACCGCGTGCCTTACACCGACGACATGTCGGTGCTGCAGGGCCTGCAGCACATCAAGGACGATCTCGACGGCACCTTGAGCTTCCGCTGGAGCTGCCGGATGGCGATCTGCGGCAGCTGCGGGATGATGGTCGACGGCAAGCCCCGGTTGTCGTGCCAGACCTTCCTGCGCGACCTGGCGCCCGGGCCGGTGCGCGTCGAGGCACTGGCGCACTTCCCGATCGAGCGCGACCTCGTCGTCAGCGTCGACAGATTCGTCGAAAAGCTCGAGAGCATCAAGCCCTACATCATCCCGAAGGAGCCGCGCACGCTGGCGCAGGGCGAGTACCTGCAGACGCCGGCGCAGCTGGCGCTGATCGAACAGTTCAGCTCCTGCATCAACTGCATGCTGTGTTATTCGGCGTGCCCGCAGTACGGGCTCGACCCGGGATTCACCGGCCCCGGTGCGCTGGCGCTGCTGCACCGCTACAACGCCGATTCGCGCGATGGCGGTGCGGCGCAGCGCATGGAGGTGCTCAATGCGCAGGAAGGCGTGTGGAGCTGCACGGCGGTGGGCTATTGCTCCGAGGTTTGCCCGAAGCACGTGGATCCGGCCAATGCGGTGAACCAGAACAAGGTCAACAGCGCGAAGGACTACTTCCTGCGGTTCCTCTCGCCGAAGGGAGCATCGACATGAGCACGGGCCACCCGGTTCGCCGTCCCTACGTCCGCCCGATGAAGGGGTGGTGGAAGCGCGACCCCTTCTTCATGCGCTACATGGCGCGCGAATTGACGGCGTTCGCCGTCGCAGCGTACGCCGTGGTTCTGACGGTGGGTGTCGTGCGTCTCGCTCAAGGCGAAGCGGCGTGGAACGGCTGGCTGGCCGCACTTCGGTCGCCGGCCTCGCTGCTGCTGCACGTGGTGCTCCTGGTGGCGATGGTCGTGCACGCCAGGAGCTGGTTCGAGATCATGCCCAAGACGATGCCGATGATCTCCTTCGGTGGTCGACGGGTCGAGGCCGCAACGATCACGCGCGCCGGATGGCTGGCCGCCGTGGCCGCGACGATCGTGCTGTGGGCACTCGCCTGGTGGTGGCGGCCATGAAGCGATCGAACGCACCGATCTTCTGGCTGCTTTTTGGCGCGGGGGGCATGCTGTCGGCCCTGTTGGGCGCGGCGCTCGTGGTGCTCACCGGGCTGGTGGTGCCGCTTGGTATGCCGTTGTCGGCCGACTGGATGAACTACCCACGCATGCTGGAACTTTCGCGAAGCTTCATCGGCAAGGGTTTCCTGTTTGCCGTCATCGCGCTCTTCGCCTGGCACGCCGCGCACCGGATCCTGTGCAGCCTGCACGATGTGGGCATCCACAAGGGCGCACTGGCCAAGGGCCTGTGCTACGGCAGCGCGCTCTTGATCACGGCGGTGTCAGGCGCCAGCTTGTTGGCCTTGGGGTTTTGACCGGTCGCACCGGCGCGCTGGCGCAACCACTGCTCGAAACGCGCCCCGTCCATCGGCTCGGCCATGAGGTGCCCCTGCATCTCGTCGCAACCGTGATCGGACAGCCATACGAGTTGCGCCGTTGTCTCGACGCCCTCGGCCACCACGCCGAGGTGCAGCCCGTCCGCCATGCGGATGATGGCGTCCGTGATCGCGGCTGAACCAGCGTCGTCCGGCAGGTGTTCGATGAAGCTGCGGTCGATCTTCAGGCGGTCGATCGGCAGGTCCTTGAGGTGGCCCAGCGACGTGTAGCCGGTGCCGAAATCGTCCACCGCGATGCGGATCTGCCGCGCACGCAGCCGCTGCAATGTGTTGCAGACCGCTGCCAGATCGTCCATGAGCATGCGCTCGGTAAGCTCGAGCTCGAGGCACTCGCCGGTGGCGCCGTGTTCTGCGAGCACTTGCTCGACCATTTCGACGAATCCAGCGGCATGAAACTGCATCGTCGACAGGTTCACGCCCACCGGCACGATGGCGAGCCCGGTGCGCCGCCAATGCAGTGACCAGCGCAAAGCCTCGCCCAGCACCCAACGACCGATGCCCAGCATCAGGCGGCGCTCTTCGGCCAATGGCACGAAGTCGTCTGGGCCGACGAGGCCCCGCACCGGGTGGCGCCAACGCAGCAACGCCTCGTAGCCCACCAGCGCACCGTCGGATGACCGCACCTGTGGTTGGAAGGCGAGTTCGAACTGCTCGCCACGCAACGCGGCAGCAAGCTCGCTCTCGAGCACGAGCGCGTCGTAGGCCGCCCGCGCCATCGCCGGCTCGAAGAAGAGGAACCGCGCCCGCCCGCGCGATTTGGCGTGGTACATCGCGGTATCGGCATGCTTGAGCAGCTCCGCCGCGCGGGTGCTGTCCTGGGGGTAGATCGAAATCCCGATCGACGGCGTGACGGTGATCGACGGGCCGTCGATCTGTACCGGCGACTCGATGGCCGACAGCAGCTTGCGCGCCACCTCCTCGATATCGGCATGCTGCGGGTTGCCGGCCAGCAGCACGACGAACTCGTCCCCGGCAAAGCGCGCGACCAGGTCGGTGCCGCGCAGGGCACGGGTGATGCGCTGGGCCACCACCTGCAGCAGCGCATCTCCGGCGAGGTGGCCGAGCGAGTCGTTCACGCGCTTGAAGTGGTCGATGTCGACGAACAGCAGCGCCAGGGCCGTGCCCGCGGCGGCGGCGCGCGCCAGCGCGGCCTCGACCCGCTCGAGGAAGGCCCCACGGTTGGGCAACCCGGTGAGCGCGTCGTGATGCGCCAGATAGTGGATGCGCGCCTGCGCCGCCTGGCGGTCCCGAAGGTCACGGACGATCGTCATGCGCAGACGTTCGGTCTGGTAAAGCATCGTGCGGACGATGAATTCGACCGGGATGCGCGTACCGTCCTTGTGTACGGCGACGCTTTCATAGGTGATTTCGGAACCGGCCGACATCACCGCAACGACCTGGTCATGGCAGTCGGTGGCGATGAACTCGAGCGTGTGCCGGCCGAGCATCTCGCCAAGGGAATAGCCGAGCAACGCCATCAAAGGCGGGTTCACGTCGGTGATGAGGCCGTCCTTGTGGAAGACGATGCCCTCGACGCTGGCCTGCATGAACTTCGCCAGTCGCTCTTCGCTTTCACGTACCTCGCGTTCGGCGAGGCGGTGCTTGGTGATGTCGGAGATCAGCACGAATGCACCGACGGTCCCCGTCTCGCGTCCGAGGTGCGGCACAAGGTGGACCTCGATCCAGCGCGGACTGCCGTCGGCACTTTGCATCTGGCGCTCGTAGCTCGCGACCTCGCCCCGTGCAATCACCTGATCCACCTGCGGCTGGATCAGCTGCGCAGCCTCTTCGCCGATGACCTGCGCGACGGTCAGACCGATGATCGAGCGCTCGTCGTGACCGAAGGTGCGTGCGTAGAGGCGGTTCGAAAAGCGGCACGTATAACCACTGCGCTCGTAATAGGCGATGGACACCGGCACGTTGTCGGCCAGCATCCGGAACTGCTCCGCTTCGCCCAGCGCGGACAGCTCGCGCAACCGGCTGGCCGTGACGTCGGACAAGGTGCAGACGAAGAGCCCGCTGTCGCTGGCATAGCGGGCGCTGCATTCGATCCAGGCTCTTGTACCGTCGGCGCGCAGCAGGCGAATGGGCAGATCGAAATCGGCGCCGCCCGCCAGCGCCGCCTGCAGTGCGGCGCGGCTCTCGAGCGGCAGCGCCGCCAGCCAGCCCACACCGAGCGCGTCCTGTGGCGCGATCGCCGTGAGTTGCCCGAAGGCCACATTGGCGCGCAGTGCCAACGCGTCGGCCGAAAGCTCGAGCAGCGGCACGGGGAGCCGATCGGCCCAAACCTGCGCAGCGTGGTCTGCGGCGGACACTGGAGGGACTTTCATTCGGCTGTTCGGAGACGGACATGTTAGCCACGGCGGTCTGGCCCGGCACAGTGCGGCGCAGGTGTTACGCGACTTTTACGCCCGGGGCGCCCCCCTCGCGCCCGATTCGACCGCCTCCATGGTCTGGGCGGCGAGGCACAGATCCTCCCAGGAGCGTGCCTTGTCCGCGGCATTGCGCAGCAGGTAGGCCGGGTGGTAGGTCACGACAAGCGGCACACCGTGGTAATGGTGAACCCGGCCACGCAACCTGCCGATGGGTTCATCGCTGCGCAACAGTGCCTGGACGGCGAATCGTCCCATCGCGAGGATCACGCGCGGCCGAAGCAATTCGATCTGGCGCACGAGAAACGGCTCGCATCGCGTGAGTTCATCGCTCTGTGGGTTGCGGTTGTTCGGCGGGCGGCACTTGAGGGTGTTGGCAATGTAGACCTGTTGATCGGGGCGAAGCGCAGGCTGGCCTTCGGGCGCGAACTCGTCCCGGGAAAGTCCGAGCGCGCGCAGCATGTTGTCCAGCAGCCGTCCCGCGGCGCCGACGAAGGGTTCACCCCGGCGATCCTCCTGCTCGCCAGGCGCTTCGCCGACCACCATCCAGCGCGCCGAAGTGGAACCGACCCCGAAGACCGTCTGCCGGCGTGTTTCGCAAAGCTTGCAAGCGCTGCAGCCGGCGACGGCACTGCGCAGTTCGACCCAGCCGAGGTCTGCCAGTGGACGATCGTCGGGTGCGCCCGGTGCGGCGACCGAGGCTGCGATGGCCAGGGCAGGCGCCGGCACGGTCTGGTCGCGCGATGGGACCCCCGGTGGAGGCTCGGCCTGCGTCGCGGCGATCACCCTTGCCGAGGCAGGACGATCGGCAGGCGCCTTCGCCACACGCGCTGGCCAGACGCGCACGCCCAGTTCGAGCAGCATGGCCCGTTGCAGGTCACTCCACGACATGGCCAGCCGTCTGTACAGGTGCCGGAATCACGGCCAGGGCCATGACGACGGCGTCTTCTCGGCGGCCCGCAGCGGCGGGGTAATAACCGCGGCGCAGGCCTGCACGCGTGAATCCGCGTCGCCCATAAAGGCGCAGCGCACGATCGTTGCTCTCACGAACCTCGAGCCACAGCGTGGCGAGTGACCGGTCACGCGCCCGGGCTTCGATCACGTCGAGCAGCCGGCCCGCGTGACCCTGCCGCTGGTGCGCCGGTGCCACCGTCAGGTTCAGCAGATGCAATTCGTCCACGCCCGCCATCGCGACGAAGTAGCCGATCGGCTCGTCACCACCTCGCGCCGTCATCAATTCGGCCAGGTAGCCGGCTGCGATGGAATCGATGAAGTTGCCTCGTGTCCAAGGAAAGCTGTAGGCCATGGTCTCGACCGCCATGACCCGGTCCAGGTCCATGATCGTCATCGCGCGGAAAGCCAGCGGCGAATCAGCCAGGTCGACCATCAGTGGCCGGCTTCCAGGGCCGCGGCCCGGGCGTGCCGCTCAAGTGTCGTGAGGGCCACCTTGTCACGCAGATAGACCGGCAGCGCCTGCGCAGCGTGGGTGGCAGCGCCCTCTGCATACATCATCGCTGCCAGTCGAAGTAGCGCCGCGGCGCGGTCCGGTTCGGGCATGACGCCAGCGAACGCCGGCGGCATGAGCGGCATGAGCGAGAGGCCGCTGCCGGCGAGAGCCGCCGGCCGCTGTGCGAGCCAGTGCGCGCACAGGGTGTCGGGCGCCCAGAGCGCGGCCGCCTGGAGCACCTCCCATCGCCCGTGGCTCCAGCGATACCGGGCGGCATAGACCTCACCCATGCGCGCATCGTTGACCACGCCGATGTCGGCCACGGTGTCCGTGGTGCCCTGCGCATCGGCCACTCGGGCCTCCTCCGCCACGATTAACAGGCTGTCCACGGCGATGACCGGCACATCGGCCCCGAATGCCAGACCCTGCGCGACGGAACAGGCCGTGCGCAAACCTGTGAAAGCACCAGGCCCGCAACCGAACGCGATGGCGTCGAGTTGCGTGATCGACATTCCGTGCTCATCAAGCAGCGCACGAATGCGGGGCAGCAAGGTGGCCGACGCCGCAGCGCCACCGTCGCTGTTCGACGTGACAGCGCCGTGTGGGCTCAAAAGCGCGACAGACATCACCTCGGTGGATGTATCGAACGCAAGCAGTGTCGAAGACATGGCATGGCAGTTTAGCCATGCGATCATCTTTCGCATGCGCGTGTCCTCCAGGTCGAGCCTCTCTACTCGGCAGATCGCCGGGCTTTGTTTGTCCGGAGCGGCAGGATTCTGGTCGGTGCTGCCGGCAACGGCCGCGCCGGGAATGCCCCCAGAGGTGTTGGCTGCATTGCAGCGAGCGCGTGTGCCGGCCGAGGCGCTCAGTGTCGTCGTGCAGGAGGCCGGTACCGGCAAGACGGTGCTGCTTCAACAGGCCGATCGGTCCGTGAACCCGGCGTCGCTGGCCAAGCTGACGACCACGTACGCCGCGCTCGACCTGCTTGGCCCAGCCTGGACCTGGGGCACCGGCGTGTGGATGCAGGGCCCCGTTCGCTCGGGCGTTCTGGAGGGCGACCTTTCCATCAAGGGCAGCGGAGACCCTCGGCTGGTGCTCGAACGCCTCTGGATGCTGTTTCGTCGGGTACAGCAATATGGCGTAGAGGAAATCCGTGGAGACATCGTGCTCGACAGCAGCGCCTTTGCGCCAGACGAGTCCGACCCAGGCGACTTCGACGGCGATGCATCACGCACGTACAACGTCCGCCCGGATGCGCTGATGCTGAATTTCAAGTCGACGCTGCACACGTTCGTTCCCGATGCCGAGATCCACGTCGCGCGGGTGTTGTTCGACACCGACGTGACCAGCGTTCACAAGGGCCACACGGTGCCGTTGGCCCCCGGGCCGTGCACGAACTGGCGCCAACGGCTGAAACCCGCGGCATCGGAGGACGGTGGCTATCGGTTCGAAGGCGTGTATCCGGCAGCCTGCGGCGAACTCGCCTGGCCCCTGGCAGACCCTGACCCGGCCACCTTCAATTCCCGTCTCGTCACCGCCCTGTGGCGCAACATGGGCGGGCGTCTCGGAGGCGCCGTGCACGCAGGCGACGCGCCTGCCGGCGTGGCGCCGACGTTCGAATTCCGGTCGGAGCCGCTGGCGGAGGTGGTGCGGGACATCAACAAGTTCAGCAACAACGTGATGGCCCAGCAACTGTTCCTCACGCTGGCATCACAGCTCGAGCCCGGCATCGCTGCGACGCCGGACGGCGCGCGGCGCGTGCTCCGTCGTTGGGTGACCGAACGCATCGGTGACGCGCCATCCGGCCTCGTGATCGACAACGGCTCAGGGCTCTCGCGTGACGGTCGCGTAACGGCGCGTTGGATGGCACACCTCCTGCAGCACGCCTGGTCGAGCACGGTCATGCCGGAGCTGATGAGCTCGCTGCCAGTGAGTGGCGTGGACGGAACGTTGCGCCGCTCGCGCGCCACCGCAGGGCGGGCGCATCTGAAGACGGGTTCGCTGCGGGACGTCAGCGGGGTGGCCGGGTATGTGCTATCGGATTCCGGCCGGCGCTACGTGTTGGTGGCCATCGTCAACCATGCCAATGCCCCTCAGGCACGGCCGGCTCTGGACGCGATGGTCCAATGGGTGCTGAGAGATGCTCCCGCAAGATAGACGATTGCCCCGAAGGACTGCTGTCGATGCCGCACGATTTGAGTTCCACCGACTGGATCGGTTACGTGGCGGCGTGCCTGACGACGGGTTCGTTCGTTCCACAGGCGCTGCTCACGCTGCGCACGCGTGACGTGAGCGGAATTTCGCTCGGGATGTACGCCTCGTTCACGGTCGGAGTGGCACTGTGGCTGGCTTACGGGCTCAGCCTCGGCGAGTGGCCCATCGTCATTGCGAACATGCTCACGCTCGCACTTGCACTCGTGATTCTCTTCACCAAGGTCACCACCGACTGGCGTGCGCGTCGCCCGGCCGTGTCCGCGTCGACCGGGGCCGGCGCGGGCGCTCCTTAGAAGGGGTTGTTTCGCGCCCTTGCGGCGGCAAGCGCACCCAGCTGGCGGTGAGCGACGACACCAAAGTGCAGGTCGTCGGCCCAGAGCCACGTGCTGGCGTTGCCTCCGTCGACCAATGTCGCGGTTGTGCAGGTGGTCTCGGTCGACTTGGCAGGGTCGCAAACCGCGGCGATCACGTTCGACAAACCATAAGCACTGGGAACGCGCACGGCGGATTGGACCATCTCGTCCGCAAGTACCAGGCCGACATAACGCCCGTCATTCAAGATGTTCACCCGAATCCGGCCGTTCATGGCCGCGGACAGGCGTGAAAGCAGCGCCGCCTCGGTTGCACCCTTGGACAAAGCCCACGGCGTGAGGCCGATGTCCGGCGCCGTCGAGACGATGACCTTGACCCCCAAGGCGACGAGTCGGTTGACCTGGTCTGCGATCTGCACACCACGTTCGCGCGCGGCCGTGGTCATGTCCGACTCGGTCGTCTCCGCCGTGCGTGACTCGTAGATGTCCTTGATGTCATTCATGCCCACAAGTACCGTGGCGAGGTCCTCGGGCGTGAATCCGGCCAATTCCTGCTGGTCGATCTGGATCGTCATCTCTTGCACCCGTGCCCCTGCGCCCGCGAGGGTTACGGCCTTGGCGTCTGTCGTGCCGACCGGGCATTCCGCGAACTTGAAGCCGTAAACGTTGGCGACGGCCTGCACCCAGAGCGGAAACAAGGTGCAGTCGATGTTCGTGCCTGCCGCGTCGAGCGAATTGACAGCGTACTTGTTGCCGATGGAGTCGATCTTGGTCAACGCGCTGAGTTCGTCCCCGAACGCGAGAACGCGGGATGGCGCAAACGGATCGATCTGTGCAGTCCCGCCGCCGCACGAAGCGAGCGAAAGAGCAGCAACTGCGATGCTGGCGAGTCGGACGATGGGCGAAAGCATCTTGATTCGAGTGTTGAGCAGTGTCATCGGACAGTAAGCCCAGTCATGGGCCAGAGGAGTTCAGCGGTTGGCGGCGGCGCGGCTCAGCCGGTCACGCACCCCTTCCCATTCGGGGTCGTCCGGCGGTGCTTCGATCCATACTTGGCCGACGCCTTCGTCGTCAAATTGACGCAGAACGGCGAAGAGGTCGTGAGCCACTGCCTTGGCATTGTCGGGCATCGGTCGAAACACCACCGAAGCGGGGTCACCGGCCGGCGGCGAGCGCGAATATACGCCGAGCTTGCCGGCGTGCCGTCGCAAAGCGTCGGAGACTTCTGCATCGAGGGTCGCCGGCGTCGCGACACGGACCAATGCGGAAGGTGCGTAGTGCGTGTCCAGCGACCCGGCGACGCGAGGGGAGTCTCGATCGGCGTTGGCAAGCGGGCGGCCCAGCGCGGCTGCGAGCATGCTGCGAGAAAGCGTTCCCGGCCTGAGCAAGGCTGGCTCATGACGTGTGCAGTCGATGATTGCGGACTCGATGCCTTCACGGCACGCGCCGCCATCGAGAACCGTCAGATCACCTCCGAATTCGTCGGCGACGTGCTCGGCGCGTGTCGGACTGACACGCCCGAACCGGTTCGCGCTCGGGCCGGCAATGCCGGGCACACCCAGCTCCGATGCCGCGCGAATCAACGCCAGCGCCACCGGGTGGTCTGGGCAACGCAGGGCGACGGTGCCGAGCCCGGCAGCCGCTGCGGATGCCACGCCGTCGAGACGGGTCACGACCACCGTGACTGGACCCGGCCAAAGTGACCGCATGATTCTGCGTGCATGCTCCGGTAGCGCTGATGTGAAGCAGGCCGCCGCATCTGCATCGGCCACGTGCACGATCAACGGATGATCGTCTGGGCGGCCTTTGGCTCGAAAAATTCCCTCGACGGCCGTATCGGAATCAGCCCGCGCGCCCAGGCCATAGACCGTCTCGGTCGGGAAGGCCACGAGCTCCCCGTTGGCAAGGAGGTGGGCACATCGCGCGACCTGTGCAGGATCGTTTCCTCTCAGTATGGGCATGGCCCCACTTTCACGGAGGCGAGATGCCGATGATCTGCGCAACCGTTTGTGCGACGCTCTGAGCTGTAGCCGAATCGGCGGCGGTGATCGTGACGTGTCCCATCTTTCGGCCTCTTCGCGGCTGCGACTTGCCATACAAGTGCAGGTGCACACCGGGAAGCGCGAGCACCGTGGGCCAGGGAGGCTCCACAGCGGTGTCACCATGGACGAACCATAGATCACCGAGCAGATTGAGCATGACAGCGTGCGAGTGCAATCGCGGCGTCACCAAAGGCAGGCCGGCCAGTGTGCGCACCTGGAGTTCGAACTGCGAGACATCACAGGCATCGATGCTGTAGTGGCCCGAGTTGTGCGGCCGAGGGGCAACTTCGTTGGCAAGAACGGTCCCATCACGGAGCAGGAAGAATTCAACACACATGACGCCGACATAGTCCAACGATGCGGCAATCGCCTTCGCGTGGTCGCGTGCCCGACCCGCTACCTGCTCTGAAATGTCGGGCGCTGGCACTTGCGTGATTGCCAGGATGCCATCACGGTGCAGGTTCTGCTGGACGGGCAGATGGACCATCGCGCCATCGTGCCCGCGCGCGACGACGATGCTGAACTCGGCCACAAGATCCACCCGCTTTTCGAGAACGCAAGGCACGCTGCCAAGGGACGCCCACGCCGGCGCGAGCGATCCGGCATCTGGTACGTTGATTTGCCCCTTGCCGTCATAACCCAGAGTCGACGACTTGAGGATCGCAGGAAAGTGCGCAGGCGCCACCTTCTGCAAATCATCCGGTGCCTCCAGCACAAAATAGGGCGCACAAGGCACTCCAGATTGCAGGAAATGCGCCTTCTCGCGGGCGCGGTGCTGACAAACGGTGACCGACGCTGCGGACGGGAATACCCGTCGATGTATCGCGAGTGCCGCAAGTGTGGAAGCGGGGACGTTCTCGAACTCCGTCGTGATGGCCTCGCATTCTTCGACGAGAAGCGCAATACCGGCGGCATCCACGTAGTCTGCCGCGATATGGGCGTGCGCAATCATTCCTGCGGGGCTGTTCTCGTCGAGGTCGAGTACGGCGGTACGGAAGCCCATGGCCTGAGCCGCCTGAACAAACATGCGCCCAAGTTGCCCGCCGCCAACCACCCCTAGAGTCGCCCGACCCGGAATCAACGCCGAAGTCCAGTCAGTCATGCCTTGGGCAGGTCGTCATTCATGGCACGCGCTGCAGCGGTCTGAGCATCGCGAAAGGCACGCAATCGGTCACGCAAATTCGAATCATCGTGCGCCATCATGGCGATCGCAAATAAGGCCGCATTGGCGGCACCCGCCGCACCGATAGCAAAGGTGGCGACCGGAATCCCCTTGGGCATTTGGACGATCGAATATAGCGAGTCGACCCCGTTTAGATATTGCGTCGGAACGGGCACACCCAGCACTGGAACAGTGGTCTTGGCTGCGAGCATCCCTGGAAGGTGCGCGGCCCCACCAGCGCCTGCGATGATCGCACGGGCCCCTCGAGACTCGGCCTGTTCTGCAAAGCGAAAGAGATCATCCGGCATACGATGCGCGGACAAGATTTCTAT
>JAHECD010000050.1 GCA_024641945.1 Rubrivivax sp.
GGGCCGATAGCAGCCGATCCGCATGTGATCTCTTGTCGAGGAGTGCTGAACGAACGTGCAATCGCGCGCGCTCGGCCACAGGCCGGCCACCGACGCGGTCGTCAGTCGACAAAGAAGTCTGGGATGAAATCCTTCGTGCCGGGGACCACCGAGTACTTGTCCAGATCGTGTACCCCATGGTGCTGCAGGAGCTCGTCGTCGATGTAGAACTGCCCCGTGGCCGCCTTCGAATCGCCGGTGAGGATCCACCATGCGGCATCGGCCAGGATATCCGGCTGGCGGCATTTGTTCAGATCGATGCCCGGGATCATCTGCAGCGCGGCAGTGGCGATGGCGGTGCGCGGCCACAGGCTGTTCACCGCGATGCCGAGCGGGCGGAACTCACCGGCATGGCCGAGCGTGCATTCGCTCATGCCGTACTTCGCCATCGAGTAAGCCACGTGCGGGCGGAACCAGTGCTCGCGCATGCTCAGCGGCGGGCTCATGTTGAGCACGTGCGGGTTGCGACCGGCCTGTGCGCTCTTGACCAATTCCGGCAGACAGGCCTGCGTGCAACAGTACGTGCCACGCACGTTGACGCCAAACATCAGGTCGAACCGCTTCATAGGCGTGGCCGGCGTGGGCGTGAGACTGATCGCGCTCGCGTTGTTGACAAGGATGTCGATACCGCCGAAGCGCTCGACCGCCTCCTTCACCGCGGCGGCCACGGCGTCCTCGTCGCGGATGTCCGTCTGCACCGGCAGCGCCTGCCCGCCAGCGTCGACGATTTCCTGCGCCGCGCTGTAGAGCGTGCCGGGCAGTTTGGGGTTGGGCTCGGTCGTCTTGGCCAGAAGCACGATGTTGGCGCCGTCGGCTGCTGCGCGCTTGGCGATGGCCAGGCCGATGCCGCGGCTCGCGCCGGTGATGACGAGGGTCTTGCCCTTGAGGCTGCGTGTCATGCGGTGGTCTCCTGATTCGATGAGGTGGGGCCGAGCCCGCGCAACCGGGGCCAGACCTGCGATGCCAGGTGCGCTGCGATCGCATTGGCGCAATAGCGGTAGACCGGCTCGCCGGGATGGAACCCGTCTGCGGCCATGACTCCGCGATTGAGCGGCATCTCCATGTCGACCACGCTGACGTCTCCGCGCGATCGCACCCAGCGTGCCATCGCCGAGTTGTGCCGCTTGGCGTCGGCTCCGGCGACCCAGCGCAGCGGCTGCGGCAATCCGGGAAAGTGATGCACCGGCGGCAGCGGCGCAAACACCACGTGTTGCACGCCGGCGGCATTGCGCAGCCAGTTGGCCAGCGATTCGCGCGCCGACATGGCATGGTGCGACGGCACCTGTTCGACCACGTCGTTGACGCCCGTGACGACCACCGCCAGATCGGCGCGGGGCGCCTCGCGCTGGATCAATTGCAGCGTCTGAGCCGTCGTCAATCCGGACCGGGCCAGGAGTTGCCAATCGACCCTGACACCACAATCCCGCGCGAGCCTCGATGCCAGCTGCGTGGCCAATGCGTCGCTTTGGCGGGCGACGCCGACCCCGGCGGCCGACGAGTCGCCGGCGATAAGAAGCTGCAGCGCAGGCCCGGTGCCCACGACACCGTGCCTTCGGCCCGCGGGCTCGGGAAGCCGCGGCAGCCGTGCACGCGTCCGGATCGCCTGCACCACCAGGAGCGGGCTGAGGGCGATCTTCAGCGTCAACGACATCGACGCACCGGCCTCAGAACTTCGAGAAGTCGGGCTTGCGCTTCTGGAAGAAGGCCTGGAAGGCCTCCATGGCCTCCGGGCTGCGGAGCCGCCTGGCGAACAGCTCCCCTTCGGTCCGGATCGTCTTCAGGATCAGTTCACGCTGGGGTGCGGTCATCAGTTGCTTGGATTCGCGCACGGCGCCCGGTGGCAGCGCATTGAACCGCTCGGCGACGCGCCGTGCGTGGTTCACCACCTCGCCCGCCGGCAGCACGGCATTCGCCAGCCCGCACTCGACCGCCTGCTCGCCGGTGAACGGATCGCCGAGCAGCAGCTTTTCCGCCGCGCGCCGCTGGCCCATCAACTGCGGCACGAGCAGGCTGGACGAGAACTCGGGCACGAGCCCCAGGCCGACGAACGGCATGGCCAGCCGGGCTTCGTCGGAGACGTAGACAAAGTCGCAATGCAGCAGCATCGTCGTTCCGATGCCGATGGCCGCGCCGGTCACGGCCGCAACCACCGGCTTGTCGCATTCGATCAGCGCGCGCATGAATTTGAAGACCGGCGACTCCGACGAATCGCTGCCCTGGCCAGGCGGCCGGGACATGAAATCCTCGATATCGTTGCCCGAAGTGAAGACACCCGGCTGCCCCGTGATCAGCACCGCACGCACCGCGCCATCGGCCGCCGCCGCTTGCAGCGCATCGCTCATCGCCTGGTACATCGCCACGGTGAGGGCGTTCTTCTTTTCCGGGCGGGCGATCTCGATCGTCGCCACGCCGTTGTGCACACCGGTCTTGATCGTCATCGGGTCGTCTCCTGTCGAAAGCTGCGGGTTCAGACGCGTTCGAGGATGCCTGCCGCACCCTGGCCCATGCCGACGCACATGGTCACCATGCCGTACTTCTTCTTGTGGCGCTGCAAGGCATGCACGACCGTGGCCGAGCGGATGGCGCCGGTCGCCCCGAGCGGGTGGCCCAAGGCGATCGCGCCGCCCATCGGGTTGACCTTGGCGGGGTCCATGCCCAGCGTCTGGACCACGGCCAGCGACTGGGCCGCAAAGGCCTCGTTGAGCTCGAACCAGTCGATGTCACTCAGTTGCAGGCCGGCGTACTTGAGCGCCGCGGGAATCGCCTCGATCGGGCCGATGCCCATGATCTCCGGCGCCACACCGCGCGCAGCAAAGCTGACGAAGCGCGCCAGCGGCTTCAGATCGAAGGTCTTCAGGGCCTTCTCGCTGCACACGATCAGCGCACCGGCGCCGTCGCTGGTCTGCGAGCTGTTTCCCGCCGTGACGCTGCCCTTGGCGGCGAACACGGGTCTCAGCCTGGCCAGGCCCTCGAGGGTGGTGTCGGGGCGGGGGCCTTCGTCGATGCGCACGGTGCGCGCGCCGATGTCGATCTCACCCGTGGCCAGGTTCGGCTGGCGCGCGACCACCTTCACCGGCGTCATCTCGTCGGCAAACGCGCCTGCCGCGATGGCCGCCAGCGCGCGCTGGTGAGACTGCAGCGCGAAGGCGTCCTGGGCCTCGCGGCTGACTTTCCACTGCGACGCGACGCGCTCGGCCGTCAGTCCCATGCCATACGCGATGCCGACGTTCTCATCCTTGAGGAACACTTCCGGATTGAAGGACGGCTTGTTGCCGCCCATCGGCACCATGCTCATGCTTTCGGCGCCGCCGGCAATCATCACGTCGGCCTCGCCGATGCGGATGCGATCGGCGGCCATCTGCAGCGCGGTCAGGCCGCTGGCGCAGAAGCGATTGACGGTGACCCCACCCACGGTGTGCGGCAAGCCGGCGAGCGCCATCGCCACACGCGCCATGTTCATGCCCTGCTCGCCTTCCGGGAAGCTGCAGCCGATCACCGCGTCCTCGATCGCCTTCGGGTCGAGCGAGGGCACCTGCGACAGCGCGTGGCTCACCGCGGCGACCAGCAGGTCGTCCGGCCGTGTGTTGCGGAAATAGCCGCGCCCGGACTTGCCGATCGGCGTGCGCGTGGCGGCCACGATGTAGGCCTCTTGAACCTGTTTGCTCATCTTGTTCTCCGGCGATCAGTTGCGAACGGGCTTGCCGGTCGACAACATGCCCATGATCCGTTCCTGCGATTTGGGGTGCTCGAGCAGCGCGCAGAAGTGCTTGCGCTCCAGCCCCATCAGGTACTCCTCGGTCACCAGCGAGCCGCCGTCGACCTCGCCGCCGCACACCACGTCGGCGATGAGCATCGAGATGTGGAAGTCGTGCGCGCTGATGAACCCGCCGTCGCGCATGTTGGTGAGCTGGCCACGGATCGTCGCGATCGCATTGCGGCCGGCCACCGGGATCAATGCCTTCGCCGGCGCGCGGTAGCCGCTGTCGGCCAACGCCTTGGCCTGTGCGATCGCCACGAAGAGCAGTTCGTCCTTGTTCGGCACGACCACGTCACTCCACAGCAGATAGCCCATCTTGCGCGACTCGATCGCGCTCGTGCCGACCTTGGCCATCGCAGCGTTCTGGAACCCATCGGTGAGGAACTTGAAGATGTCGGCGTTTGCATTGCCGGCTGCCGCCATCTCGGCCGCGCGGCGCGCGATGTAGGTCAAGCCGCCGGCGCCCGGCACGAGGCCGACCCCGACCTCGACCAAGCCCATGTACGACTCCATCGCCGCGACGCGCTTGCTCGAATAGACCGCCAGTTCGCAGCCGCCGCCCAGCGCGATGCCGCGTATCGCGCTGACCACCGGCACCTGCGCATACCGCACACGCAGCATGAAGTCCTGGAACTTCTTCAGCTCCGGCGCGATGCCCTTGGCGCCGGTCTTCATGAAGACCGGCATCAGCGCCTCGAGGTTGGCACCCGCCGAGAACACGTCGTCGGGCGACCAGATCACGAGGCCCTTGTAGCCGGATTCCGCCATTTCCAGTGCCGTCTGCAGACCCTCGGCCACGGTCGGGCTGATGAGATGCAGCTTGGCGGTGATGCTGGCAATCAGCACCTCGCCGTCGAGCGTCCAGACCCGGACCTCGTCGTTCTGGAAGACCTCGGTGCCGCTCTTCAGCGCAGGCACGGCGCCTGCGCCGAAGACGTTTTCGGGGAAATGCTGGCGCGCGTAGACGGGCAGTGTGCTGCGCGCCACGAAGCGCGAGTGCGCGGCACTCCACGAGCCTTCGGGCCGGTGCACGCCGCCGTTGGCCGCCACCGGGCCGCTGAAGACCCAGTGCGGCAACGGCGCCGAACTCAAGGCCTTGCCAGCGTCGATGTCGGCTTGCACCCACTCGGCCACCTGCTTCCAGCCGGCCTCCTGCCAGAGCTCGAACGGGCCCTGGCTCATGCCAAAGCCCCAGCGCATGGCGAAGTCGACATCGCGCGCACTGTCGGCGATGTCGGCCAGGTGCACGGCGCTGTAATGGAAGCCGTCGCGCAGGATGGCCCAGAGAAACTGCGCCTGTGGATTGCTGGACTCGCGCAGCAGCTTCAAGCGCTCGGCGGCCGGCTTCTTGAGCATGCGCACCACGATCTCGTCCGCCTTGCCGCCTGCAGGCACGTAATCCGCCTTGGCGGGATCCAGGCGAAGGATGTCCTTGCCGACCTTCTTGAAGAAACCGGCGCCGGTCTTCTGGCCGAGCGCACCCTTGCCGATCAGCGCGTCGAGCACCGGCGGGGTCGCATAGCTCGGGAAGAACGGATCGTCGGCGAGGTGGTCCTGCAGCGTCCTGATGACGTGCGCCATCGTGTCCAGGCCCACGACGTCGGCGGTGCGGAAGGTGCCGCTGGAGGCACGGCCCAGCTTCTTGCCGGTCAGGTCGTCGACGACGTCATAACCGAGGCCGAAGTTCTCGGCCTCCTTCATCGTGGCCAGCATGCCGGCGATGCCGACACGGTTGGCGATGAAATTGGGGGTGTCCTTGGCGCGCACGACACTCTTGCCGAGTGCACTGGTGACGAAGACCTCGAGCTGGTCGAGCACCTCGCTGCGCGTGGCCGGGGTCGGAATGAGCTCGACCAGCGACATGTAGCGCGGCGGGTTGAAGAAGTGGATGCCGCAGAAACGCGGGCGGATCTCCTCCGGCAGCACCTCGGACAGCTTGGTGATCGACAGGCCCGACGTATTGCTGGCGACGATCGCGTGCGGCGCAACGGCCGGCCCGATGCGCTGGTACAGGTCGAGCTTCCAGTCCATGCGCTCGGCGATCGCCTCGATGACGAGGTCGCAGTCCTTCAGCAGGTCGAGGTGCTCTTCGTAGTTGGCCTGCTGGATCAGCGCAGCGTCCTCGGGGATGCCCAGCGGCGCCGGCTTGAGCTTCTTCAACCCCTCGACCGCCTTGGTCACGATGCCGTTCTTCGGGCCTTCCTTGGCGGGCAGGTCGAACAGCACCACGGGCACCTTGCAGTTGACGAGGTGCGCGGCGATCTGCGCGCCCATGACGCCGGCGCCGAGTACGGCGACCTTTCGGACCGTGAATCGATTCACTTGCTTCTCCTGTGAGTATCTGGCGCCGAGCCGTTCCAGGCCGGACACGCCCCCTTGCGAGCCGACGCCGAGGGCGTCCTGGGGCTTGCTTGATCTATTCGACACGAATCCATGTCTGGTTGCGGTACAGGAAGGCGATGAAGCCCCGCACCTCGAGCGTCTTGCCGCCATCCTTGGGTGTCATGCGCACCTTGTAGACCTTGCCGTTGTTCGGGTCGAGGATGGAGCCGCCATCCCAGTACCCCTCGTCGGCATTCTTCTTGACGCCCTCGACGATCGTCATGCCGATGACCTTCTGGTCCTTGCGGGCATCACTGCACTTGTCGCACGTGGAATCCTGCTTGGCGGGATCGAAGATCTTCTCGACCTTGCCCGACAGCACACCGCCGGACTCGGCGATGCGCACCAGGGACTTCTCGTTCTTGGTCTCGTCGTCGATGGTCTTCCACAGGCCCACCGGGCTGGCCTGCGCCCAGGCAGCGGCAGCGGTCACGGTCAGTGCCAGCGTGGCGAGGATCTTCTTCATCGTCTGTCTCCTGGTGGTGGCATGGGCAAGTCGGATGCGGGCCGCCGACTCTACTAAAACATCGCCTCGTCCATCGCCATCAGCGGGGCGAGGCCGCTGCGGGCCGTGCGGATGAGGCCGGCAGTCTCGGGCAGCAGTTTGGCGAAATAGAAGCGCGCCGTGTGCAGCTTGGCGGTATAGAACGGATCGCCGCTGCCCTGCTTCTGCAGCGCAATCTTGGCCATGCGCGCAAACAGGTAGGCAAACACCAGATGCCCGCAGACCCGCAGGTAGTCGACCGCCGCCGCACCCACCTCGTCCGCATTGCCGAAGGCCTTCATGCCGAGTTCAGTGGTCAGCTTGGTCACCTTGTCGCCCAGGTCGGCGAGCGGATTGACGAACTCCTGCATCGCCTCGTCAACGCCCTCTTCTTCGATGAACGCGGCGATCTTCTTGCCGAACTTCTTGAGCTTGGCGCCATTGTCACCGAGCACTTTGCGCCCCAGAAGGTCGAGCGCCTGCACGGTGTTCGTCCCCTCGTAGATCATGTTGATGCGGGCATCGCGCACGAACTGCTCCATGCCCCATTCCTTGATGTAACCATGCCCACCGAAGACCTGCTGGCAATGGGTGGTCGCGATCCAGCCGTTGTCGGTGAGGAAGGCCTTGACGATCGGCGTCAGCAGCGCCACTTCGTCGGCGCAAGCCTTGCGCTCCTCGTGGTCGTCGCTGTAAAGCTCTTTCTCGATCAGCATCGCGATGTGGATTGCCAGGGCACGGCCGCCTTCGGCATAGGCCCGCGCCGTCAGCAGCATCTTGCGCACGTCGGGGTGCACGATGATCGGGTCGGCGGGCTTGTCCGGCGCCTTCGGGCCCGACAGCGCGCGCATCTGGATGCGGTCCTTCGCGTAAGCGGCGGCGTTCTGATAGGCCACCTCCGTCAGCCCGAGCGACTGGTTGCCGACACCCAGACGGGCCGCGTTCATCATCACGAACATCGCGGCCAATCCTTTGTTGGCATGGCCCACCATCGTGCCGACGGCACCGTCGAGATTGAGCTGCGCCGTCGCGTTGCCATGGATGCCCATCTTGTGCTCGAGGCCGGTGCAGAAGATCGGGTTGCGTTCGCCGAGCGAGCCGTCTGCGTTGACGTTGAACTTGGGCACGACGAACAGCGAAATGCCCTTGCTGCCGGACGGCGCATCGGGAAGGCGCGCGAGCACCAGATGCACGATGTTGGCGGCCAGGTCGTGTTCGCCCGCGCTGATGAAGATCTTCTGCCCGGTGATGCGGTAGCTGCCATCCGGCTGCGGCTCGGCCTTGCTGCGCAAGAGGCCCAGGTCGGTGCCGCAGTGCGGCTCGGTCAGGCACATCGTGCCGGTCCACTCGCCACTGGTCAGCTTGGGCAGGTACAGCGCCTTCTGCTCGGGTGTGCCGTGGGCATGCAACGCCTCGTAGGCCCCATGCGAGAGGCCGGGATACATGGTCCAGGCCTGGTTGGCCGAATTCATCATCTCGTACATGCACTGGTTCAACACCAGCGGCAGCCCCTGCCCGCCGAACTCGGGATCGCAGCTCAGGCTGGGCCACCCGCCCTCGACGTACTGGGCATAGGCGGCCTTGAAGCCATCCGGCGCGGCGACTTCGTGCGTGGCCTTGTCGAGCGCGCAACCCTGCGCGTCGCCGCTGACATTGAGCGGGAAGATGACCTCAGCGGCGAATTTGCCTCCTTCCTCGAGTACGGCATTGATCGTGTCCGTATCGATGTCCGCGTGACGCGGGATCATCTTCAACTCGTCCGTGACGTTGAAGAGTTCATGCATCACGAAATGCATGTCGCGCAGCGGCGGGTGATAGCTCGGCATGTGGATCTCCCAAAAGCAAGGTCGATGGATTCAGCGCCTGGACGTCTTGCGCGTCGTCGACGGCGCCGCTGGGGCGGTGGCGTAGTGGCCGACCGTGCGCTCGAAGCCCGCGCGTGCGCGGTCGAGCACGCCGGGGATGCGCAGGAATCGCGCGTCGTGGTGCAGCGCCAGGATCAGCCCGTGGATCTCGAACAGCATCTGAAGCGGATCGGTGTCGCGGCGCAGATGCCCCTCGTCCACGGCCATCGCGATGGCCCGCTCCAGTGCCTGGTGCCAGGTCACGACCATGGCGGCCAGCGCGTCGCGCACCGGGCCGGGCCGGTCGTCGAACTCCACCGCGCCGCTGATGTAGATGCAGCCCGAGTCGATTTCCATCGAGACCCGGCGGACCCAGCGTTCGAACAGCGCGCGCAGCCTGGGCAGGCCGCGCGGCTCGTTCATCGCAGGGTAGAACACCTCATCCTCGAAGCGGGTGTGGTACTCGCGCACGACGGAAATCTGGAGTTCCTCGCGCGAGCCGAAATGGGCGAACACCCCCGACTTGCTCATCTTCATGAGGTCGGCCAGCGCCCCGATCGACAAACCCTCCAGGCCCATGTGCGAGGCCAGGCCGAGCGCCGCGTCGAGTATCGCGGCGCGTGTCTGCAGGCCCTTCTGCAGCGAGCGGGGGCTGGCGGGTTCGGCGCGCGGCACGGTCGGAGGATGGGCGGACACGGACTTTCCGTCTGAAACGAACGATCGTGCTATTTTGCAGACTTCCAGAGCACCTGCCGCCGGCATGGCGTGACTTTTTCTAGGGGCGGCCTTCTAGAAGTGGACCCGCAGGATCCGCATGGCCACCAGAACCGGCCGAAAGTGCCGCCGCCCCAACGCAAGAGACGTGCAGCGTGGCTGTCATGGGAGTCTTGTTATCCTCTGTGTCAGGAAAGGAAGTGGCATGGAAGTGCTGCAGCTCGATGTCTCTGGTCGACCGCAGGCCTGGATCTCGGCCAAGGAGGCCGCGACCCTTTATGCCAGCGACGCGGTCTCGTGGACGCTCGGTGATGCTTTCCGGGTGCTTCGCGGCGGCATCCAGCGCACCACCGGCGTGCAGTCGCGCATCGACGTGCACCCGATCGTCGCCGTACGCGGCGCCGTTCCCAGCCGGGCCTGGCGCCAGGCACCTGCCCTCAGCAACCCCAAGCTGTTTGCCCGCGACCGGCACGTCTGCGCCTATTGCGGCCATCGCTTCGGCTTCGACGAACTCACGCGCGAACATATCGTGCCGGTCTCACGCGGCGGCCTGGACAGCTGGATGAACTGCATCACGGCGTGCCGCGGGTGCAACGGGCACAAGGGCAACCGCATGCCCGAAGAGGCCCGCATGAGCCTGCTCTACCTGCCCTACGTGCCCAGTCTGCACGAGGACATGATCCTGCGCGGACGGCGCATCCTGGCCGACCAGATGGACTTCCTGCTCGCCAGCGTGCCGCGCAGTTCGCGCCTGCACGGCTGACCCCTGCACGGTTCGCAACGAATCTTTACCTGTGCGTAACCGCGGCGTGCGTGGCGCCCCGGCGCGATGGCTCACACTGGCGTCGGTCAACGGCTTCCGTCAGGGGCGCGTTGGGATGAATCCGATGGAGTTCCGATCATGAAGCGCATTGCCGCATCCGCACTCGTGCTGGCCCTGGTGGCCGCCTGCACGACCACCAGTCCCGACGTCATCAGCAAGGGCGATGCCAATCGCATGGCGAGCGTGCTCGATGGCGTCATCCTGTCGACCCGCCCGGTCACCGTCGAAGGCAGCCAGAGCGGCATTGGCGCCACCGCCGGCGGCGTGGTCGGTGGTGTCGCCGGCAGCTCCGTCGGTGGCCACCGTGAGGGCATCGTGGTGGGTGTTCTCGGCGCCGTGGCCGGTGCCGTCGTGGGCAACGCCGTGGAGCGCATGGGCACGCGCGAAGAAGCCGTCGAGATCGTGGTCCAGCTCCAGAGTGGCGAACGCCGCGCGATCGTGCAGGCCAAGGCGGGGGAGGACCTGAAGGCTGGCGACCAGGTCGTCATCGTCACGACCGGCGGCAAGGTCCGGGTGACCAAGGCACCCCCGGTCACGCGCAACTGATTTGCATCGCGTGCGCGGGACGCGCACGCGGCGGCGGTGGCGTGGCCCGCACGTGGCGCCCGTTTCGCAGCGAAGCGGAGTTCGGGGCAGGCGCATGGCTGGGGTACGCTTTCATGCCGTACCCCCGCCTGACGCCCCATGCTCGAGATCGCCGCCACCTGCCTCGTCCTCACAGCCCTGCTGGCCTACCTGAACCTGCGGTTCCTGGGGTTGCCGACAACGATCGGCGTCATGGCAGCGGCGTTGCTGTTTTCGCTGTCGCTCGTCGGCCTGGACAAACTGGGCATCGCGCAAGGCCTTCGCAACTACGAGGAATCGTTGCTGCGCTCGATCGACTTTTCCGACGTGCTGATGCAGGGCATGTTGTCCCTGCTGCTGTTTGCCGGTGCACTGCATGTCGACCTCAGCGAATTGCGGTCGTACCGCTGGCAGGTCGGTGTGCTGGCGGTCGTCGGCACGTTGCTGTCCACCGTCGCGGTGGGACTGGGCGTCTGGGTCGTGCTGCCCTTGGTCGGGCTCGAGCTGCCGCTGATGTACTGCCTGCTGTTCGGGGCGCTGATCTCGCCAACCGATCCGATCGCGGTGATGGGCATCCTCAAGACCGCGGGCGCACCGAAGAACCTGGAATTGGTGATCGCCGGTGAATCGCTCTTCAACGACGGCGTGGGCGTCGTCATCTTCTCGCTGCTGCTCGGCGCCCTGGCCAGTGGCACCACGCCAACGGCAGGCGAAGGATTCTCATTGCTGCTGCACGAGGCGGGCGGTGGATTGTTGTTCGGGCTGGCCCTGGGTTACGTGACCTTCTGGCTGCTGCGCAGCGTGGACAACTACCAGGTCGAGGTGCTGCTCACGCTGGCGGCCGTCACCGGCGGCTACGCGCTGGCCCTGCGGCTGCATGTCTCCGGGCCGCTGGCCATGGTGGTGGTCGGGCTCATGATCGGCAACGGCGGGCGGGCGTTGGCCATGTCGGACACGACACGCCGCTATGTCGATCTGTTCTGGGAACTCGTCGACGAGATCCTCAACGCGGTGTTGTTCGTGCTGATCGGCATGGAAGTGCTGCTGGTGTCGTTCTCGCCGGCGACGCTCGTCGCGGCGGCCGTGGCCGCGACCGTGACCCTTCTGGCACGCGCGCTCACGGTGGGCTTGCCAGTCAACCTGCTGCACACCGCATTCAAATTGCCTCGCGGCGCTGGCTGGGTATTGACCTGGGGCGGGTTGCGGGGAGGCATTTCGGTGGCACTGGCCCTCTCACTTCCTGCGGGCCCGCAGCGCGACATCGTGCTCGCCCTGACCTACTGCATCGTCGTCTTCTCGATCCTCGGTCAGGGGCTGACGATCGGGCCGCTCGTCAAGCGCACGCTCGCACCACCGCGCTGATTGCGCGCCGAACCGTCAGGCACCGGGGTGCCGCAGGTGAATCCACGCATTCGCGAAGAACAGTGCGAGCAGGAGCACGCTCGTCGCGCTGACGGTGTTGACCAGACGTGCGCGTGGTGGAGCGATCAGCGCCACCATGAGTGCACCCGACATCGCCACGGCGGCAAACACCGATGCGATGTGTGTCGGCGCGACCGTCTCCAGCAAGGGCCCTCCGGCGAACAACAGGCTGTCGATCGACAACACGACCATGTTGAAGAGATTGCTGCCGAGCAGATTTCCGATGGCCATGTCGATCGCGCCACGTCGTACCGCCGCCGCCGTGACGGCGAACTCTGGCAGGCTCGTCGACGCGGCCATCAGCAACGTGCCGACGAAGCCGTCGGTCCACCGCATCTCGACCGCCAGGTCGTGGCCGACGAACGGCAGCGCAATGGCCGCCGCGACCACGACGAGCGCAGCCATCCCGTAGCGGACCACGGCCGTTCGCAGGGCCACCCTGTCGCGTGGACCATGGCTGCCCTGCGACGCCTCGGCGCCGCGCTCGTGGATGAAGATGGCGCGGACCGCCACCAGATAGAGCAGCACGAGGATCGGCGCCACATAGGTCGATGGGAACAGGGTCAGGCCGGGCCATCGGCGGCTCAAGAGCGCCATGCCGACGACAGACAGTGCGCCGATGCCGAACGCCGCACCCAGCTGGTGGCTGGCACTGCGATGTTCGAACACCGATGCCGGCCGTTGCAAGGCGTCCAGCACCGCGATCAACGCCAGGTTGAATACACAACTTCCCAGAACGTCGCCGACAGCAAGGTTGGGGGCCCCCGCTGCCGTCACTGCCGTCATGCCCGATGCCAGTTCCGGCAGCGACGTCACCGTGGCGAGCAGGATCAATCCGATCCAGGTGCCGCCCAGGCCGCTCAGGCGCGAAATCTGGTCGCCGTACTTGAGCAACTGTGCCCCGCTGACCAGGATCAGCAGGGAGCACCCGATGAACTCCAGCCACAGCAAGGCCATCAGTGCGTCGCAGCAATTTGCATCGTTGACATGGATTTCAGGCGGTCAGCCGGTGCGCGACCAGTGCGACGATTCTCCTTCACGAAAAGCACGCGCTGGCCGAGGTGCGGGACGAATCGGCGTGAAGCCCACGGCGCCGCGCGGGCGTACGCCTGGAAGGCACCTGCATCGCCGGTCGAGCTCTACCGCCACCCAGGCGCACGGGGCCGCACCCCCACCGCCGAGCGCAGCCCGCTGCTGCAGCCGCCCGCACCGGGCGCCATGACCCCCCCCTATCGACCTGATCCGCCGGCCGCCACGAGCCCGCGCAATTCCGCAAGTCGGACCTTGACCCGGCGCTCGTTCACCGGCCCCATGCGAAGCATGATCTTCTGTCCTGCACTGAGGCGCTGGTACGCGGGGTCGGCAAATTCGTAAAGCACCCAGGGCCGCGGCGGCTGCAGCGGCCCGTTGATCGTCGGCAAGCGCACCTCGAGCGGCACGGTCGGGTTCGGCGTGGCCAGCAACTGGTCGATCACCTCGACCAGCCGGTCGTTGAAATAGCGCCCGGGATAACCAAGCTCTTCATAGGCCTGCTGGAAGCTTGGATAGAACCGCGTATAGAACGCAACGACCTGTCGCAGGTCGACCGTCTCGAGCAGCAGCACGTAGGGCGTGTAACGCAGGCCGTTGTCGGCACTGACGACATCACCGCCCGCCTGATGGCCCACCGTGAACCGGCCATCCACCGGATTGAGCGGCCACATCCGCGCCGGCGCGCGCGCACGTCCGAGGTTGTCCACCGTGGCCGCCACGCGGCCTGCAAACCCATCGACCTGGAAGAGCTTCAACACACTCTTGCGCCCGAAGAGTTGGGACAGCGCCGACGGGAAGTCCGCAGACTGCCCTGGCGCCTCGGTCTCGGCCGCGAGTTCGATGGGATGCTGGATGCCTGGTGCCGAAGCGGCCGGCGGTGCAGGCGGCGCAGACGCCACCTGCGCCACGGGCACCGGCGGCGCCTCGACCACCGGCGCAGGAACGGGTGCCGCGCCGCGCCACCACCACCACGCCGCCATGCCGACCAGCCCCGCCAACACAACCGCGATCACGGCCCGTGAAAGTGTGTTCACTGCACGTCTCCTTGGAATGCGATGCCACGCGCATGACGAAGCATCCGGCTTCGCGGCGCCCGACCTGGACCTGCGTTCGCCCTGACATATTTGTACCAATGTACATGTCGAATGTTCCCCCACGGCGGCTCGACCGGCAATTGTTCTCACTCGAGGGCGGCCGACCCTGATGCAGATATACATTGAAACAAATACAATGCGATCGGCTCCTTACTACGCGACTCGGTAAGGTGGCCATGAAAAGTGTCCTCTTCGGAGCCCCTCACGGGGCTCCTTTTTTTTGTCCGGCGCCGCACCGCGAAAGTCGGGTTGCGATGCGGCCTGCGAGCTGCCGGGCCCGAGTACAGGCATGAGAAGCCGGCCGAGGTCGGCCCGAGCGCAGCCACGGTCGCATGCACCGGCACTGGTTATGCCGACGTGGTCGGCACCGATGGCCGCATGGCAGACGAACGGAGCAACCACACGGCGACAAGGGGCCTGAAACCAAGCCGATCGCGCAGCAGCAACCGCCATCGGCCGGGAGCCAGAGCCTCACCTCTGAACCGGCATGGATCGCGCGAAGACACTGCCCCATGGGGGCCCCGCACGCGCACGCTGAGCCCGTGACTGGCCTCAGCAGGGAGTCGCGCGCGGCACGCCACAGCAGCGAAACGCCACCGCGCTCAAACCAGGGGCCCGGGCCGCCGCGAGCAAGGAGTCGGCATCCTCTGCGAGACCGGGGCCGTCGCGGCGACGCTCTTGGCCAGGGCCTGCGCCGGATCAACAGCGCTCAGCAGATTGACCCGACGACGGCCTCGTCGAAGTACGCCGACCTGGCCGTGCCGGTGGCGGCGGAAGGGAATCGTCCGGGTGCGCGTGTGTCGATAAACGCTCACACCGGCCGCGCAAGCAGGTCGCGAACGGCCTGCGTCGACACTTGCCCGATGATCGTGTCGCCGCGACGCACTGCGAGCGGCCCGCGCCGCCCCACCAGCAATGGCAGCACCTGTTCCATCGAACTGTCTGCGTGGACGGCCCGCTCCACCGGGGGCATGGGCTCGCCGGCGGGCCAGGGCGACAGCGCTGCCGAGATCGGCAGGGCACGTGCGCGATGCACCTCGCGCACGAACGCCGCCACGTGCTCGTCGGCGGGCCGCATCAGCACCTCCTGCGGCGTTCCCACCTGGATCACGCGGCCGTCGCGCAGGATCGCCAGCCGGCTGCCCAGGCGCAGCGCCTCGTCGAGGTCGTGCGTGATGAAGATGATCGTGCGTCCGAGCTCGGCCTGCAGCCTGAGCAGATCGACCTGGAGCTGCGACCGGATCAGCGGGTCGAGGGCCGAGAACGCCTCGTCCATCAGGATGATGTCGGTATCGCTGCAAAGCGCGCGTGCAAGCCCCACACGCTGGCGCATGCCCCCTGAAAGCTCGGCCGGGTAGTGATGCTCGTAACCATGCAAGGCCACGCGCTCGATCCAGTACATGGCCCGCTCGGTGCGCTGCGCTGATCCGACACCGCGCAGTTCCAGGCCGAAGGCCACGTTGTCGACCACGCGCAGATGGTCCAGCAGGCCGAAGCCCTGGAAAACCATCGCCAGACGCTGCCGGCGCAGCGCGACCAGCGCCTTCGCATCCAGGGCCAGCACGTCGTCACCGTCGATCGTGATGCGCCCGGCCGTGGGATCGACCAGTCGGTTGACGTGGCGCACCAGCGTCGACTTGCCCGAACCGGACAACCCCATGATGACGAAGAACTCGCCGGCTTCGATATCGAGGTCGATGTCGTGCAGGGCCAAGGTGTGCCCGGTCGCCAATAGCGCCGTCTTGTCCATGCCGGCCTGCACCTGCGCCAGCGCGTCGTGCGGGCGGGGCCCGAATACCGTGCTGACGCCGCGGATCTCGATCAACGCCATCGGCAACCCAGCGTCAGCGCCGCTGGGGCCCACGGTGCTGGAGGCGCGCGCCCGCAGCCTGCAACAGGCGGTCGAGCACGATCGCAAGGATCACGATGACGAGTCCGCCGACCAGCCCGGTACCGGGGTCGTTGCGCTGCAGTCCGACGAGGACCGTCTCACCCACGCCGCGTGCGCCAATCATCGAGGCGACGACGACCATCGCCAACGCCATCATCGTGGTCTGGTTGACCCCCTGCATCAGCGTGGGCAGCGCCAGCGGCACCTGCACCTTGGTCAGCAGTTGCCAGCGCGTCGCGCCGAACGCACGCGCCGCCTCGACGGCCTGCGGGCTCACCTGGCGAATGCCCAGGTCGGTGAGCCGCACGAGCGGCGGCGCCGCGTAGATGACGGTGGCCAGGATCGCCGGCACTTTTCCCAGGCCGAACAGCATGGCCGCCGGGATCAGGTAGACAAAACTGGGGATCGTCTGCATCAGGTCCAGCACTGGCAGCACAGCGCGTCGTAGCCACCGCGCGCGCGCACACCCGATGCCGACCGGCAAGCCCACGGCCAGCGACAGCAGCACCGCCACCGTCACCAGAGACACGGTCTGCATCGCTTCGTCCCACTGGCCGAGTGCCCCCACCACCCACAGCCCGGCGACGGCGAGCATGGTGAAAGACCAGCGCCGGCTGGCTGCCATCGCAAGCACGCCCGTGACGGCGAGCACGGCCCACGGTGGGGCGGCACGCAAACCCTGCTCCACCGCGACGAGCACGCCGAGCACACCGTTGGACGCGGCCTCGAACTCGTCACCGAACTCGCCGATCAGCCTATCGATGAGCGCGTTCGTCCCGTCGCGAAGCGGCGAGTGCCAATCCGGGAACGAAGTCAGCGCCACGGCACCGGACATCGCGCGCGCTCAGAGGGCGGCGCGCACACGTGCGGCCACGGTGGGGTCCACCCAGGGCATCCAGACTTCGGGATGCGTCTTCAGAAAGTGGCGCGCCGCGTCGTCCGCACTGCCCTTGGAGCGTTGCATGTACGCCAGCGCTTCGGATACGAGCTTGCCACTCGTGCGGTAGCGCTGCAAAAAGGCGCGGATCGACGGTGCGCCGTCGATGAATGCCTTGTTGGCGCCGATGTGCACCTCCACCACCGGATAAGCGGTGGCGTCACGTGCATCCTTCGGGTGCTTCACATCGGCCAAGGCTTTCCACCGCGTCGCGTCGTAGGGCGGCTCGTCGAGCATCACCACCTGGTCGCCGAGCTGACCCAGCAGCCAGGTCGGCCCCCAGTAGTAGAAGAGCACCGGGCGCCGGCGCTTGACCGCCGACAGGATGGCCGCGTCGAGCGCCGCGGCGGTGCCGGGCCGGAAGTTGGTGTAGTGCGCGGTCAGTCCGTACGCGTGGAGCTTCTTGGTATTGAAGAGCTCGCACTGCCAGCCGGCGATGCAATTGAGGAACCGGCCTTTTGCAGGCTCCTCAGGGTCACGAAACAACGCCTTGAACCTCGGGAGATCGGCCACCGACTTCAACCCGCGCGCCGGTGCCTTGTCGCCTTCGACGAGGTACCTCGGGACAAACCAGCCCTGCACCGCGTCGGGAAAGTTCACGCCCAATTCCACCAGCTTGCCCGAGGCGACACCCTGGGTCCAGCTCGGCGGCGTGTTGGAGGCCCAGACCTCCATCATCACGTGGATGTCGCCGCGCGCCATGCCGTTGTGCAGGGGAATGGTCGATCCCGGCACCTGATCAACCTTGCACCCCATGCCATCGCGCAGGATGCGCTGCGCCACGGCCGTATGGAAGGCATTGGAGTCCCAGTCGAGGCCCGCAAAGACGACCGTGTGTCCGACCTCGCAGGATTGCGCTTGGGCTGCCGGCGTCAGCGCGGTCAAGGCGGCCAACAGGAACGCCGCAACGATCGATCGCAGGTTCATCGGGTGATGCAGGCGCCGGCCTCAGCCATGGACAGGGCTGGACATCCCGTAGGTCGGGATGCCGGCCACCCGGCCAACGAGCAGCCGGTCGAAGAGCGCAAGGCCCTCCAGCGCGAGGCGATGCCGATGGAGTTCGAAAGCATGCACGTGCAGAGTGTCGCTGACGAGACGATGCTTGACCAGCAGCGGGAATCCGGATCGTTCGCTTGCTGGCAGGGCCGCCTCCTCGAGATTGAAGACTGCCCGGCCGGTCGCGCGCGCACCCATCGCGCCGACTTACCGCCATGCAGAAATCAATCAGGCCTGGGGTGTCGCGCAGGTGGTCGACCCTGCCATTGCCATCGTCCGCGTCAAACACGCGCAACTCACCGAGTCCGGCGCGGTGGCCTCGACCAGTCGACCGTTACAGAGGAACAAGAACGCGCCGTCCTGCTCGAGCGAACGCGGGTTGGCGATCGGAACGCCGATGTCTTGGACGGGCTCGTGTTTGCTCTGAAACGTCGCTGCGACGCCACGGGGACCGAGGCCTCGTGCCGTGATGCCCAGAGTCACGGGCCGCGGCCCACGGCCGCGGGTATCGCGCGGCATTCGATCGGTCCTTCCCATGCGACCGCAGACCACATTCACGTGGAGTGCCCGTTTGCCCAACGGCGGACCGCATGAGGCGTGGAACGCCACCAGGCAACGAGCCCATGACCAGCCCACGAGGGAGGTCGTTGGCGGGCGGGATCGATATTTACATTTGTACACATGTACCATGTCATTCGGCGTTGCCACCAAGCGGGTAGCGGATGAAGTGAACAGAATGCTTGGAGTGAACTGATGGAAGATCTGATTCAACGTATCTCGGGCGTGGACTGGGCCCGGTGGAGCGGCCCCGCCGCCGCGACCCTGCGCATCGTCGCCATCGTGATCGGCGCCTGGCTGGCGATCTCGGTGCTGCAGCGTGCCGTGCGCAGCGTGCGGCTGCACGTGGCCAGCCGGCTCGACAGCCCCGACGGCGCCAAGCGCGCCGAGACGCTGGGCCGCGTGGTGCGATACCTCGTCGCGATGGTGGTCGGCGCCGTCGCGACGATGCTCGTGCTCGCCGAACTCGGCATTTCGCTCGCGCCCGTGCTGGGTGCTGCCGGTGTCGTCGGACTGGCCGTGGGTTTCGGCGCACAGAGCCTCGTGAAGGACTATTTCACCGGCTTCTTCATCCTGTTCGAGGACCAGATCCGTACCGGCGACATCGTCAAGGTGGCCGATCTGACGGGCCGCGTCGAGGACATCACGCTTCGCCACGTACGTCTACGCGACTACGAGGGCAACGTCCACTATGTGCCGAACAGCCTGATCACGAGCGTCACCAACATGGGGCGCCTCTTTTCACAGGCGGTGGTCGAGGTGGGCATTGCCTACCGCGAGGACGTCGACGATGTTCTGGCGCTGATGAGATCGGTGGCGGCAGACTTGCGGAAGGACGAGACCTATGGACCGAAAATCGCCGAGGATCTCGACGTGGCCGGTGTCGACCGCTGGGACGACAGCGCCGTGATCATTCGCTGCCGGTTCAAGGTGCTGCCGCTCGAGCAGTGGACCGTTCGGCGCGAATACCTGCGCCGCCTGAAGGCTGCATTCGATACCCACGGCATCGAAATACCGTTCCCGCACTTGACCGTCTATGCCGGCGTGGACAAGGCCGGTGCCGCGCCGCCATGGCCGATCAGGCTCATCGAGCCATCGAGGACCGTGCTGGCTCCATCGGGGGCCGCCGGCAAGTGACGCGAGCAAGCGGCCGGCCGCGTCAAGAAAAGGTCGAGCGCGCGACCCCAACACATGCCCGAGTCTTCAGGGCTCACTTCGGGCCGGCGGTGGCTCGCCGTCGCCCGACACCGGCCCAGGCTCTGCGGCGGTCTCCTGCGCGGAATCCTCCAGCGCGGTGCCGCCAGCCTGGGCAGCCGTGCACTCGTCCGTGGCGGCGGGTGCGGGTGCGGGTGCGGGTGCGGGTGCGGGTGCGGGTACTGGTGCGGGTGGTGTCGCAGGTGCGGGTTCCGGTACTGCAGCCGGTGTCACTGAATCGGCCGGTCCCGACGCAGTGGTGGGGGCGTCGGCCGCTGCCGCTGCTGGCAACCGGCCAAGTTGCATGAGCGCCAGCGTGCTGTACAGCGGACGGGTCATCACACGCGACACACCACTGGCAATCAGCGCGCACGCCATCAGGCTCAGCACCATGCCGTGCCCGTCGACCATCTCCATCACGATGATGAAGGACGTCAGTGGCGCCTGTGTCGCAGCGGCCAGGAAACCGGCCATGCCCAGCGCGATCAGCGTCGCCGCATAGGGATATTGCGTGAGCAGTGCGATGTCGTTGCCGAGCGCCGCACCGATGGCCAGCGACGGCGCGAAGATGCCTGCCGGGACACCCGACCACGTCGTGACCCAGGTGGCCACGAACTTGAGCAGCACGTACACGGCCGGCACGCTCTCGGTGCCGTCGAGCATCGACTTCGTATAGGCGTAGCCGCTGCCGAAAGTGGCACCGTTCGTCACCAGGCCGATCACGGCCACGGCCAGTCCACAGCCGGCCGCAAATCGAACCGGGTGCGAACGACGCCAGCGCGCAAATCGGTCGCCCGTATTCCCGCCGAGCGACACGATCAACAGACGTGCGAAAAGGCCTCCCGCGAGCCCGCTGCACAACGCGACCAGGAGCCCCGGCCAAAAGAGCGACCACCCGAGCACCGGCACCCGGATGACGCCAAAGTAGGTGCCGTTGCCGTAGATCGATACCGCCACGAGGCCCGCGAGCACGATGCCCGAGATGATGAGGCCGCTGCTGCGCTGCTCGGGTTTTCTCGAGAGCTCTTCGATCGCGAACATCACCCCAGCCAACGGCGTATTGAACGCTGCCGCGATGCCGGCAGCGCCACCGGCCACCAGCAGCCCATGCTCCGTCACCGCGGTGCGCTCCGGCAGCCAGCGTTTGGCCGAATGCATGATGCCGGCCGCGATCTGTACCGACGGGCCTTCGCGGCCCAGCGAGAGTCCGGCCAGCAGACCCCACGCCGTGAGCACGATCTTGGCAAGCGACAGTTTCAGCGAGACGAACAACCCACGCTGGTCCGCGTCGACCGAGGAATCCAGCGCCGCCATCACCTGAGGTATGCCCGATCCGGCGGCGCCAGGAAAGTGCCGGCGTGTCAGCCAGACGATCACGCCGGTACACAGCGGCGTGAAGATCAGCGGCATCCACCACCAATGGAGCCGAAGCTCGAGAAACTGCTCGAGCGCGCGCTCGGTGAGCCAGGTAAAGCCGACGACAACGAGGCCCGCCGCCGCCGCCACGGCGATGACGATGGAACGCGTGACCCACAGTCGCCAATCGGAGAGCTCGCGCCGGACGGCCGCGGCGATGCGACTGTCGAACCTTACGCGCATGCCGAGGCCCCCGCCCGCGAAAGTGCCGTGGCACGCAACCGCACCGCGCGCAGTGGCTCGCCTATCATCCCCGCATGGTCAAACCAACGAAGTCCGGTGGCGCTCGCGCCACCGCAAAACAGGGTCCGTCGGAAAGCGAGATTGGCGAACCTGCGGCCCAGGTGCTGCGGCGTTTTCGCCTTGTCTTCAATGCCGTCAAGACTCATTTTCAACAGGTCGAAAAGAAGGCCGGTGTCGGAGGTGCCCAACTCTGGGCCCTGAGTATCGTCCGTGCACGCCCGGGCATTGGGGTCAACGATCTTGCCAAGGCCATGGACGTGCACCAGTCCACGGCCAGCAACCTCGTGAAGACCCTGGTGGACAGGGGTCTGGTCGCCACCGGCAAGAACGGCCCGGACCGCCGTACCGTGCAACTCAACATTCTGCCGCCGGCCGCGACCGTCCTTCGCCGCGCACCCGGCCCGCTGGCGGGCGTGCTGCCGCAGGCGCTTGCGAGCCTGGACGCCGCCACGCTCGCGCGGCTCGATGCCGATCTGGCGAAGTTGATCACCGCACTCGATGCCGACGAACGGGCGGCGAACATCCCGCTCGGCCAATAGTTCGCCAGCCGCGCGGCATCAGCCCCGCCGCGGCCCTCCGACCCATTGCCGTTGCAGTCAACGCCCTGGGTACACCAGATCGGCGTGCCGGTTGCGTGCCCAGGCCTCCTCATCGTGGCCGGCGGCCTGTGGCCGCTCCTCGCCCCAGCTCACGGCCTCCATGCGGGCATCCTTCACGCCATACAACCTGAGTGCGGTGACCACCGCTTCGGCACGCTTCTGACCCAGCGCGAGGTTGTACTCCGGGCTGCCCCGCTCATCGGCGTGGCCCTCCACCTTGATCGACAGGCGGGGCGCCGCCATCAGGTACCTGGCATGACGCTCGACCAGGCCGACATATTCGGCACCCACGGTGAAGACGTCGTAGTCGAAATAGACCGTGCGCGCTGTCGAAATCGGACTCCTGGGGTCCAGGTGCGGCGCGACCGTCACCGCAGCCACCGTCGACGACGCGACGGCGCTCGCGGCGCCAGCCAACGGACCTCTTGGCGCGGACGTCGTCGCATTCGTCGCTGCAGCGGCGGCAGCCGTCGAGTCCGATGCCTTGTCGATCGGCGTGCTGCTGCACCCCGCGAGTCCGACGCCAGCCATCAGGATCAAGGTGGAAAGGTGGGTGTTCTGCACAGGTCGGTCTCCAGGATTCGTTGGTGGAAAGCGGTCGCGGAAATGCCCTGCGGATCCGGCCACGTCACGCACATCGTACAAGCAAATTTGTACAAATATACTTTCGTATCATAGGCCAGCCGGCCATGCACATAGATTTCTATATAGATCTCTATTTGATTTGTACAATTGCACATTGCATTGACGACGGGAGTCTTCGTCCATGACCCAACGCCTTGACATCGACGGCTGGAAGCGTGCCGCCGCGTCCACGCCGGATGCAGGCAAGGCGCCGGCGGCCGCAACGACAGCCGAACGGGGAGATTTCATCCTCGTCGTTCACCGTGGCGAAACCCGACTCGCGCCGCAGGAGGTGGCCGAACTGCAGCACTGGATACAGACCTGGCTGCACATCGATCAACCGTGCCACCTGTTGATGGGGTGCTGCGCCGACACCGCACGCGAGGACCGCGTGTGCCGCCTGCGCGACCTGGTCGACCAGATCACCGAATGCGGCGTGCCGCGCGAATGGGTGCGCTATACCGACGAATGGGTCGCACCCGCGTGGCGGCCCGAGGCGGCGGGACTTCCTGAAGACGTGGTCTGGCTCAAGGTTCTCGACGCACACGCCTCCGGCGACGGCATACGCACCATCCGCAGCATGTTCGACGACACCCGCATGGAGGCCGCATGTACCGCAGGATCCTGATCGTCGTCGCACCCGCGCCGACCACCCGGGCCGCAGTGATCGAGGGGGTCGCGCTGGCAAAGTCCCAGACGGCCGAAGTGTTCTTCTTTTCCGTCCTTCCGCGCTACGTCGTACCGGTCGCCGACATGCCGTTGTTGGGAATGCCTTCGCCGGCCGACTTCCAGCGCGAGGCCACGGGCATCGCGGGGCGGCATTTGGCGGCAGCCTCGGTCGTTGCCGACAAGGCCGGCGTGCGCCATCGGCACGCCGTCGGCGCCGGCGCCGACGACGCCGAATGCATCGTCGATGCCGCACTCAAGCACCACTGCGATCTCATCGTGATTGCGTCGGCGGGCCGCAATGCCGTCATGCGACTGATCAGCGGCAGCGCAATCCCCGGCCTGATCACGCAGTCGCCGATACCGATTCTTGTCGTGCGCCAGCCCACGGCAGCGGTGCGCAAGAAGCGCGTGGCGGCCGTGCCGCCGAAGCCGCGGCCGGTACGCCGCAAGGCCGAGGCTGTGACGCGCGTGCGGCGCCGCGTCGCCACCTGATCGTGGCCCCGCCCGCTGGCAAGGCCACGAAGCGGCCCGCCGATCGCGTGGCCTCTCGTGGTTCGACGAAGCCGCGCGCCCCGGCATCGCCGAGCGCGGGCATCCGTCGAAGCGATCTTGGCGACGGCGGCCATGCAGAAGCGGCATCCCGCGTGCTGCGGCAGTTCCGCATCTTGTTCAATGCGGTGAAGGCGCACTTGCAGCAGGTCGAAAGGCGCGCCGGCGCGTCGGGGGCCCAGGTCTGGGCGCTGCACGTGATCCAGGCATGTCCGGGTATCGGCGTGAGCGAGCTCGCGCAGGCCATGGACATCCGCCAACCCACGGCGAGCATCTTCGTCAAGGCGCTCGTCGGTCAGGGGCTCGTCGACGCGCGGCGCGACGGACCCGACCGCCGCACGGTGCAGTTGCACGTGCTGCCGCGCGGTCTGGCCCTCCTGCGGCGCGTGCCAGGGCCCTACCAGGGCGTACTTCCCGAGGCGCTTGCAGCGCTCGATGCGCGCACACTGAACAGCCTGGAGAAACCCCTGGGACAACTCATCCAACGATTGGGCGCAGATCCGCGCCAGGGCGACGTGCCGCTGGCCGACCGGTAGCAACGACGATGAACGAAATCGCGGCACTGCTGGACATCGGCAGGGAGCTGCCGGTGCCCGAAGCGTTGTTCTGGGTGGCACTGACGCTCATTGCCGGCGCATTGCTGGGCGAGGCCGCTTTTCGCTGGCTGGGGCTGCCGCGGATTGCCGGCTACAGCGCTGCCGGGATGGCGGTGGCGGCAGCGGGCCTCGGGCTCGGCCTGGGGATCGGGCCCGGCTTGGGGGCTTCGGACGTGCCGGCCCCACTGCGGCCTCAGGTGATGGCGGCCACCCGGCTGGTGGTCGATCTGGCACTTGCGTTGCTGCTGTTCGAGCTGGGCAGCCGCGTCAGCCTGCGCTGGCTGCGGCGCAATCCCGCCTTGCTGTGGACCAGCGCCATCGAAGCCGCCGTCAGCTTCATGGCGGTGGCGGCCGCACTGCATCTGCTTGATTTCGAGTTTCGCGCTGCGCTTGCAGGCGCGGCGCTCATCGTGTGTGCATCCGGCGCAGTGGTTGGCCGCATCGCTGCCGAACTGAGATCGGCCGGCCAGGTGACCGAACGGATGATCATGTTCTCCGCCTTGAACACGTTGTACGCGGTGCTTGCGTTGAAGTTGATCATCGGCTGGGTCCATCTCGACGCCAGCGGAGACTGGGTGCAGGGACTTTCGCTGCCGCTGTACACGCTCGGCGGCTCCATCCTGCTGGCAGCATTGCTGCACCAGGCCGTGGCGTGGGTCCTGCGGCGCTTTGAGATGCGCAACGAGAACACGGTGCTGCTCCTTCTGGGCCTGATCCTGCTCGCGCTCACCGGCGCACGCATGCTCAACCTGTCGACCCTGCTCGTGCCGCTGCTGGCTGGGGTGATGCTGCGCAATGCCAGCGACCGGCCGTGCATCTGGCCGCGCCACTTCGGCACCGCCGGTGGCGTGCTGGTGCTGATGCTGTTCGTGGTGCTCGGCTCGTCGTGGTCGCCCGAGGTGCTGGTGGCCGGCGCGTTCGGCGCGCTCGCAGTGCTGGCGACACGCTGGATCGCCAAGGCCGTGGTGCTGGTCCTCCTGGCCCGCGCGAGCGGCATCGAAATGCGTCAGGGCTTTGCGCTCGCACTCGCGCTGTCGCCTGTGTCGGCGACGTCGCTGGTGCTTCTCGCCGACCTGCAATCCACCCACCCCGCGTTGGCCGCGCAGTTGTCGCCCATCGTCCTGACGGCCGTGGCTGCGATGGCGATCATCGGCCCGATCACGGTGCAATGGGGCCTGCGCATGACGGGCGAACAACGGCTGCCGGAGGCCAGTGCCGCAAAGGCAGCGCCATGAGTCTGGGCGCTTTTGCGGATTCGCGGTCGCTGACGCTCGGGGTCGAGCTGGAACTGCAGATCGTCAACCACCACGATTACGACCTCACGCCCACCGCGCGCGATCTGCTGCGCCTGATGGGAAAGCACAGGATTCCCGGAAGCGTCACGCCCGAGATCACCGAAAGCATGATCGAGCTGTGTACCGGCGTGTGCAGTGGCCACGCCGAATTATTGGGGCAGTTGTCGCAGATCCGCGATGCGCTGGTGGATTGCGCGGGTCGGCTGAACGTCGGGCTTTGCGGCGGCGGCACGCACCCTTTCCAGCACTGGAGCCACCGGCGCATCTACGACAAACCACGCTTCCAGGAACTGTCCGCGCTCTATGGCTACCTGTCCAAGCAATTCACGGTGTTTGGCCAGCACGTGCACGTGGGCTGCACCGGTCCTGACCAGGCGCTGGTGCTGTTGCACGGGTTGTCGCGTTTCATACCGCACCTGATCGCGCTGTCGGCATCCTCGCCCTTCGTGCAGGGCGCAGACACCGGCTTTCATTCGGCGCGGCTGAATTCGGTCTTTGCGTTTCCGCTCTCCGGGCGGGCGCCGTTTCTCACCCGTTGGGAGGATTTCAGCGCGTACTTCGACAAGATGGCGCGTACCGGCGTCGTCCAGAGCATGAAGGATTTCTATTGGGATATCCGGCCCAAGCCGGAGTTCGGCACGATCGAAGTGCGTGTGCTCGACACACCGCTCACGATCGAGAAGGCGGCCGCCCTGGCCGCATTCATCCAGTGCATCGCACGCTGGTTGAACACTGAACATCCGTTCGACCTGAAGGAAGACAACTACCTGCCCTACACGTTCAACCGTTTCCAGGCGTGCCGCTTTGGCCTCGACGGCATATTCGTCGACCCGTCCACGGGCGACCACCGGCGGCTGCGCGAAGACATCGAGTCCACCCTCGGGCGGATCGAGACCCACGCGATGGAGCTGAAGGCCGAGGACGCGCTGCGCTACATCCGCACGGAGCTGGCTGGCGATGGCAATGACGCCACCTGGCTGCGCAAGGTGCAGCAACAGGAGCAGCTACTGCCCGAAACCGTGCGCCGGCAGTGCCTGCGGTGGGCGCAAGGCGCGACATGACCGCCGACCCCCCGCGCATGGGACAGTCGGCTTGCCCGATGCACGGCGCCACAGCGCTCCGGTATGGCCACTCGACACTGCAATCCACCGCGCCGGCCAGGGCGCACCCGGTCACGGCCCGCAGCGCTGCTTTGAACACGATGCCCGCGCCTGGTGTCGGCGCGGTGGGCGCTTCTGTGCGATTCGGTCACCCCGACCGCTCACCCCCGCGTCAGTAGAGGTTGACCGGGAACGCCATGAAAAACACGTCTTCCACGCGCTGCCACCACGACCGCGCGGGTTGCCGGTAGACCGTCTCGCGGTCGTTGGTCCAGCGCAGCGTTCCGTTCGCGTCCACGGCCACGCGCCAGCTGTTGGCGGGCCGCAGGTCGCGTTCGATCAGCTCGGCCAGGGCCCCGGCCAGACCGGGGCTCTCGACGATCACCCCCATCTCGGTATTCAGGTTGGCCGATCGAGGGTCGAAGTTCATCGAGCCGATGTAGACCCGTTGACGATCGATCACCATCGCCTTGCTGTGCAGCCCCATGAAACCGGCGCGTGTCGGCGCGGTATCGGCAATGCCGGCTTGGATCGCCGCATCGTGGCGCATCTCGTACAAGTCCGCCCCCGCATCCAGAATGCGCCGCCGCCACTGCTTGTAGTGACTGTTCACCGCCGGCACATCGTGGGTGGCCAGCGAATTCGTCAGCACCTTGATCGCCACGCCCTGCGCGTGCAGCCGGCGTGCGCTCTCGATGGTGCGCTCGGTGGGGATGATGTACGCATTGACGATCAGGACCTCGCGGCGGGCCGTTGCAGCCAGGTCGTAGATCACCTCGACGAGATCCTGGCGGATGGCACCGCTCGCCACATGGTCGGTCTGAACGCTGCTGGTGCCGATGTGCAGCCGTTCGCCGAGCGCCGCCAGCTCGTCCTTCCAGTCGCGCGGCGCAATCCGAAAGCGAGCCAGTGCAGGATCGCGGGCCAGTTCGTCGTCGAGCCGGGCCCTCACGGCGGTGTCGGCCGGCGGCGGCGCGGCCTGCGGACGCTTCAAGGCGCTTGCGGGCATTACCCATTGGCTGTTCCAGTATTCGTCGAAGACCGCCGAAGCCTGCCGCGCGACGGGCCCGATCCCGATCACGTCGAGGTCGTGGAAGTTGAACTCGGCGTTCAGCCCCATGTATTCGTCGCCGATGTTGCGTCCCCCCAGGATCGTCGCCTGGTTGTCGACGACCATGGCCTTGTGGTGCATCCGATGGTTGACACGGTCCATCTCGATCACCGACTCGCCGACCCGCCCGCCCAGCGAGCGGTCGCGCCAGGGATTGAACAGACGAAGTTCCAGGTTCGGATGGTCGTCGATCCAGGCCGCAACGTCGTCACGCATCACGACCTTCTCGGAGGTCTCCAACAGGGTATTCAGGTCGTCGACCAGCATGCGTACCTTGACCCCGCGATCGGAAGCGTCGAGCAGCCTCTGGACGAGCAGGCGGCCACTGGCGTCGCCGTGCCAGAGGTAGTACTGCACATCGATCGAATGCCGCGCGGAATCGATCAGCGCGAGCCGCCAGCGCAGGCCGTCCTCGTTGCGGTCGAGCAGCTCGAACCCCGAAGCCTCGGGCCCGTGCCGTCGGCGAATGTCGGCCTCCATCGCCGCAAAGCCGCCATCGCTGCGCGCGGGCTGCGCATGCGACGGTGCGGGCCGCGCATACGGACGCACGGGCTCCAACGCGCAACCTCCCGCGAAGACGAATAGCGCCAGAGCAACCGACCATCGAAATACGCGCATCGCGGACCTTTGATTCGACACCGACCGCCGGCCTACCAGTAGTGCCGCCAGTCGAAGAACATGCGGATGCCGATGTGCTTCACGCTGCGCAATTCGGGAACCGCCGCGCCGGCCGGTGACTCGACCTTGGCGCCGAAGGGCTTGTCGATGCCGCCGAAGAGCTGGAACACCAGGGTCGAGCTCTGATCGGCAGAGAACGAGCGGAACGGCCGGTACTCGAGGATCGGCACGTCGACGTATACCGACTTGAAGCGGACCAGGCGGCCGATGGGATATGTCGGTGTCGGCGGTGCGATCAGGTCCTGATCGCCTTGCAGGCCATACACGGTGACACCGACCTCGCGGCCAAGGACAAACTGGAAGCGACCGAAGCGGGTGGCATACCCCTGCTGCAGCCCGAGCAGCCCCCCATTGCTGGCGGTCACGGCGAGTGACGAAAAGCGCTCCCGGTCGAACAGGTACATCGGCGACAGCAGCAACAGATCACCCGGCACGAGGTAATACGGCGCGCGAAGACGCAACGACAGGCCGGACCGTGCCGGGATCGCGGCGCCGAGGTTGCCGTCAGTGACTTCGGTCGTCGAAGTGATCCGGTTGGTGGACGGCCCGTCGACGTGGTAGCCGAGTTGCACATAGGCCAGGCCGTCGCCGGCATCGCCCAGCGCGCCGTCGAGCCCGAGGCCTAGACGGACCCCAAACTCGAGGCCGGCAGCCGTGCCGGCGCTGATCTGGGACGCTTCGAAGCCCCCATCCACGCGGCGCGCTTCGACCGAGCCGGCAATACCGACGAATGTGCCGAGCTCGCTGCGCGATCGCGGCTGCGCGCCCGGTCCCGGGCCGAGGCCAGGGATCGGCGTATCGAGCAGCACCTGCTCGAGGGCGCCGCGGTAACGAGAGAGTCCCGGCCCGAAACGGTCTCCCCGTTCGGGAAAGCTCGCATTGGTGCAAATGTCGAAATCGTCGGCCGACGTGACATCGCTCGCTGCATGTGGCAGGTCGTATTCACGCGGCGCACCCACGGCGGCATCGATCACCTGCGCCAGGCTTGCGCGCACGGTCCGGGCGGTCAGCCCGCCATCCTCCGGCCGCATATGGGCGTCGCCCATCAAGACGATCGAGTTGTCCCGCCCCTTCCAGGTGAAAGCCTCGAGACCGTTCTCGTTATAGAAGTCGTGGGTGCCCTTTCGTTGGGACAGGTCACCCCAACTGCCGGCAATGTGGCCGGCAGCGAACATGTCCTGAAGGAAGTGCAAGGCAAAGGCTTCGTCGACGATTGCGGCACGCGCCAGGGCACGGCGCTCCTGCGCGTTCAGCGTGGACGACCCCAGACGCTCGGCCTTCTGCAGCGCGCTCACGTGGTACCAGACATAGACGCCTGCGGCATTCAGCGGCGCGCCGGGGCGCAAGACATGGACGGCGTAATCCAGCGGGTCCAGCTTGGTGTCGGACCGCGGGACGAGAAAATGGGCCAGGTTGGAATCGGCTCGTGTCGCATACCTGGAATCGGCCCGCTGCAGCCGGGTATCGGCGATGCGCAGGGCGTTGGTCCACTGGGCGCGCGTGGCCTTGTCTGCAAGCCGGCGGCGCACATCGGCCACGCTCGTGGGCAACTTTTCCGGCGCGCCGCCAGGCATCGCCGCCGAGATGCGCGCAAGGTCGTCCTTGAGCTGTGCCGCAATGTCGGCCACGACGAGGATCCAGTCCGCGTGGCGAACGACATCGAGCATCTGAGCGCCCGAACAGGAATGATCCCCAGCGATGCCCGACAGGGCGGCCCAGTCGATGCACGCGGGCGCGACCCCTTGCGTGGGATCCGCCGCCTGAGCGCACAGCCGTGACTCGTTGCCCTGGCGGACCTCACTCCAGAGCCGATCGAACTGCACCTTGCGCGCCGGGTCGAGCCCGCTGACGGCGAGGACGGCAATGTCGCGGTGTTCGGGGTACACCCAGGCGCCGGCCGTTGCAGACCAGGCGACCACACAGGTCACGAATGCGACACGAAGCAGTCGAATCCAGACGCCAGCCATTCGCTCCACCCCATCAACTCCGACGGCCACCTCTAGACGTTGAACCCGCCTGGCCGGCAAAGATGATCGCATGGGTCGAGTGATGCTCATACCAGTTCGCCCGTGACGCAACAACGGCTGCCTCTGCCTGGCCGCGGGCTCAGCGTCTTCTTCGAAGGTTTGCCAGCGCAGCCCTGCTGCCCCGCTGCCCCACGAGCGTGGCAGGGACATCAAGCCGGTCGCAGCAAGTCTCGCCCAGCGGGGTCGGGCGGTGACCCGCTGTGTAGTGCACGGCGAAATATTGCCACGCGGCCACGGTTTGGAATGGCGCGAAATTCACCGGTGGCGCTGCTCCCCGGTGTGGCGTGGTAGGCCGTGTTGGACTTGAACCAACGACCAAAGGATTATGAGGCCCTCAAACCGGGATTTTCTGGGACTTCCTGGGATCCAGGATATCCATATATATCAATGACTTAGGTCTTCCGTCGTCTCCCGAGATTCCGTACCATTCCGCTCAAGACTGGCACCAAACTGGCACCAGGAAAAAGTGTCCTCACTGGCACCGGAGGGACTCGATACCCCAGTCGAGACTAACAACCGGGGCCTATCGACGGCGTTGACATGAGCTTGAACAGACCGGGCGGCATCTCCCCGCTCCTGAAATACGCCCCCGTCGGGACTTACGTGACGGTCGAGCAGCTGCCGCACGGCGGCTCGCTGCAGGCCCGCATGCTGTCCACCCAGGCTGTGCAGCTGTACTGGCGCTACTCGCTGGACGGCCGCACCTTTCGCGAGCCCATCGGCGTTCACGACCCTTCGGCGCCACCGAAGAAGATGGAGCCGACCGGGCGCGGGTTCAGTCTCGCCGCCGCGCGTGAGCGCTGCCGCGAGCTGGCCATGCGGCATGAGCAGCATCGAGACGCCGGCGGGCTGCGCGGCGCGAGGCTCAGCGAGCGAGAACGCGTGGCGCAAGCCCGCGAAGAGCAGCGGATCGCAGAAGCGGCAGCTGCCGCGGCAGCCACAGAGCGGGCCAAGCACTCACTGGCCGCGCTGCTCGACGAGTACGTGAAGCTGCAGCGCAGCAAAGGTCGTATCAGCGCGCGCGAGGCCGAGGGCATCTTCGACCTGCATGTCGTGGAGGCCTGGCCCGCCATCGCCGAGGCGCCTGCGTCCGACCTGTCGCAGGAGCAGGTGGTGGACATGCTGCGCAGGCTGGTCGAGCAAGGCAAGGGCCGCACTTCCAACAAGCTGCGCACCTACCTCCGTGCGGCCTACCAGTGCGCGATCGACGTGCGCGTGTCGGCGTCGATCCCGGTCGCCTTCAAGGCTTATGGCGTGCAGAGCAACCCGGTCGCGCTGACGAAACGCGACCGTCAGTTCGACAGCGCCGACAAACGCCCGCTGACCGCCGATGAGCTGCGAGCCTACTGGCGACTGATTGAGAAGCTGCCGGGCCTGCGCGGACGGTGCCTGCGCCTTCACCTGCTGACGGGCGGCCAGCGCATCGAGCAGCTCGTCCGCCTGCGCTGGGCCGACGTGCGCGCCGACTCGATCACCATCTTCGACGCCAAGGGCCGCCCAGGTCAGGGCCCGCGGGCGCACACCGTCCCGATCACCAAGGGGGCTGCGCGCGACCTGCAGGCGCTCGAGCGCGTCGGCGACCAAGTCTTCTCCACAACGAAGGGCGTCAAGCCGATCTCCGGCACGACCCTGTCGGGCTGGGCCGTGCAGGTCGTCGGTGATGCGATTGAAGGTTTCCAACTCAAGCGCGTGCGGTCGGGCGTGGAGACGCTGCTGGCCGCAAACCGCATCAGCCGGGAGATCCGCGGGCACGTGCAGTCGCACGGGCTCACGGGCATCCAGGCGAGGCACTACGACGGGCACGACTACATGGTGGAGAAGCGGGAGGCGCTCGAGGTGCTGGCGCGCGAGTTGAGTCGGGGTCCAACAAGGTCCAAAGCGTCCAAGCCGCGGCCCATGGCGACATCGGCGAAGGCGCGCGCACCGCGCTGATCCGGCCAGCCTCAACCGATGCAGCCTCGGCGCGGCTGGCCGGTCGATATGCAGCGTGAGGAGCCGGTCGCCGCCCGCCGACTCAATCACGCTGACTTACCTCAAGCGGTCATTGGGCCGTGCGGACT
>JAHECD010000051.1 GCA_024641945.1 Rubrivivax sp.
ACCTGGCGCCTTTCGGACGACGAGGCCGTGGCCCGATGCTGTGAAGGCCTCGCCTATTTCATCCCGGACTTGCAGCGGCGCCTGATCGGCGCGCAGGTCATGCGCCAGCCGCTCGGCTACCCGATCTTTTCTCTCGAGTACGAAGACCGGCGCCAGGCGCTGGAACGAGAGGGCACGGGCATCGACGGCCTGCTCAGCATCGGGCGCAACGGCGAGTTCGCCCATCTGCTGATGGAAGACATCTACTGGCGCACCATCCGCAAGATCGACCGTCTCGCGGACCGGTTCATCGGCGACGGCAGCGACGTCGACGCCACCGCCGGTCACGCCAGCGCCCTGCACTGATCGCAGGCGCAGCGGGGCGGTGGCCCTGCCTGCGCGGGTCTCTGGCTCAACCCGGTGGGCGTACCGCCGGCAACGGCAGCAGACGTTCCACGAAGGCAGCCACCGCCGCGTGCCCGGCCGGGGTCCAGTGCAGGTTCGCGCGCTGGCAGGCCGAACGCGAGACCGGCCCGGCGAAGGCCGGTCGCAGGTCGATGCAGTTCAATCCCGCGCCGGCGCACAACAAGCGAGTCAGGCGTTGCGGCTGGTCGGCGTCGAATCGGGCCGCATCGTCCAGCCGTACCCCGCGTGGGGTGTAGTCCACGCTGTCGGGCGGGCAGATCTGCGCCGGCGCCGGCACCTGCAGCACCATCGTCTTCGCCGCGACGCCGTCGGCCGCGGCCTGCACCCGCTTCAATTGCGCCGCGACGCGTGGCGCCGCGCGTTGCAGGTCGGGCAAGGCGCTGCGCTCCAGCGGGCCGTAGTGGCCATACAGAAACCCGCGTGCATAACGCCCGAGGCCGAGACGGTCCATGGCCTTCGGCCAGAGCTCGCTGCGCACGTACACCGCCAGGTGCGACAGGCGCACCCAGGACCACACGCCGTCCTGCAGCGGGCGGGCAAAGCCGATCAGGGTCTGGTACTGCTCGTTCGTGATTTCCGCGTCGCCGAAATCATTGACGAACAGCCCGACGAGCACGATGTCGGGCCGGAAGCGCGGCGCGAAGTCCTCCACCACCGCGGCGTACTGGTTCGGTCCCCAGCCGGTGATGGACAGGTTGAGTATCTCCACTGCGACGCCGCGTGCGCGCAGCGCGGCCTCGAGCTGGCGTGGCCAGCTCTGTGCCGTGTCCACGCCCTCGGCACTCTCGTAGGCATCCCCGGTGACGAGGATGCGCAACGTGCCTGGTGGCTTGGGGCCCGGATAGTCGGGCGCGGGGAAGCCGATCGGGCTCGCCTGCGCGACGTAGTCGTAGCCGTTCCAGCGCAGGCGTGTCGTGCGGCTGGGCACCATCTTGTAGCCGTAGCGCTCGTCCGGCTGCAGCGCCGCGCGCTCGCCCCACCCGAGGACTTCCTGCGGGTCGAGCGCACGCACCGACGCCTCGGCCAGCAGCAGCGCGGCCACCAGCGTCGTGCCCACGGCCACCGCGTGGCGCCAATGGTTCTTCGTCAGTTTCGGTCGGTGCCGGCCGGACCATGCCACCCACGCGCGTTGCGCCGGCCGGCTCGCCCACTCGAGCACCAAAGCGAGCGCGGCGGTCAGCGCGGCGAGTCCCGCCAGCAGGCCCAGCATCACGTACCAGGGACGGGACTCCAGATCGTCCGGCACGAACCAGATGATCAGCGGGTGGTGCACGAGAAATATCGAAAGCGAGTGGTCCGACAACCAGCGCCAACCGCGTCCAAGCAGGCCGTTGCCTGCCGGCGCCAGGGCATGGAACAGTACGATCCAGCCGCCCCCGACGAGCAGGAAGGCGACCGACAGCCCCGACAACGAGAAAGACAGCAGATTGCCCAGCAGCACGGCCGCTGCGCCCGCCATCCCCAGGGCGGTCGCCGGCGCTGCCCATCGGTGTGCTGCCGGGCGTTGAAGCCACACGGCAAAGGCCATCCCGAAAGCGAATTCGGGCAGGCGGGTGACGAAGAAGCCGCCACGCGACCACCAGCCGACGAGCGAAGGTTCGAACAGGCCCGCGGCGCGGACCAACAGCGACAACCCGCCGACGACCCAGAAGAAGCGCGCCGGGCCCCAGCGGCGCAGCGCCTGCATCAGCAGCGGGAAGACCAGGTAGAACTGGAGCAGCAACCCGATGAACCACCACGCGGGCGCAAAGTGGTACATCACCGGCCGCAGCATGCGCAGGCCTGCCAGGCTGGCCCAGGTCTGCCACTCGGTCACGCGCAGCGCAGGCTCCATGCCGATCGACAACAGCACGAACATCACGTGCGCGGTGATCCACAACGGCACGATGCGCATCAGGCGCTTGCGGTAGAACTCGCGCGCCGGCATCGGCTGCGACTCGCGCAGTGCGGACCACGCGAGTCCGACGCCGCTGGCGACGATGAAGATCTGCACGCCCTGGTCGCCGGGGAAGGCGACCCATCGGACGAGGTTGGCGACCAGCCCGTCGAACCCGGGCAGGTCGAGCGGCAGGAGTTGCGAGAACCGGTCCGCCAGTGGTGCCCAGTTGCGGCGTGGATTGCCGAAGTGCGGGCTCGTCGTGAACTGCTCGACGAAGTGCAACACGAAGATCCAGGCGATGGCCAGACCCTTGGCCAGGTCGAGCCAGGCGACTCTCGGCGCCTCAGGCCTGCTGTCGATGTTTCGAGTTTGATCCACGCCGCGATTGTCCGCGCCAATGCGGTGCCGGCCTGCCGGAAGGACCCGCCGGCCCGTCCCCGAAAGCGGGGTGGGCCGGCGGCCCGAAATCGGCTAGGCCGTCAAGCCACGGCGCGGCGCTCGCCGTCGCCGAACAGGTTGCTGGTGCAGCGGCCGCAGATCGCCGGGTGCGCGGGATCGGCGCCCACGTCGTCGCGCCAATGCCAGCAGCGGGCGCACTTGGTAGCGCTGGATGGCGTGACCGTGATCTTCAACTGATCCCCGGCCTCGAGCGCCGCGGCCGACGTGATGAAGACGAACTTCAGGTCGCCGCCGAGCGCCGCGAGCAGCGCGCGGTCGGCATCGCTGCAGGCCACGGTCACATTGGCCTGCAACGAAGAGCCCACGCCGCCGGCGGTGCGCACGGACTCGATCTCCTTGTTCACCGCGTCGCGAATCTCGCGGATGCGCGACCACTTGGCCAGCAACGCCTCGTCCGGCGCGGCGAAGGCGGCATAGGTCTCGGTGAAGATCGACGGCGTGCTGCCGACGAACGCCCAGGCCTCTTCGGCGGTGAAGCTGAGGAACGGCGCCATCCAGCGCAGCATCGCCTGCAGGATCTGCGCAAGCGCCGTCTGCGCGCTGCGGCGCGCCGCGGAGCCCGGCGCGGTGGTGTACAGGCGGTCCTTCAGCACGTCGAGGTAGAACGCGCCCAGGTCCTCCGAGCAGTAGACCTGCAGCTTGGACACCACCGGGTGGAATTCGTACACCTCGTAGTGCGCCAGGATCTCCGCCTGCAACTGTGCGGCGCGCGCGACGGCCCAGCGGTCGATCTCGAGCATCTGCGCCGCCGGCACGGCATGCAGCGCGGCGTCGAAGTCCGACGTGTTGGCCATCAGGAAGCGCAGCGTGTTGCGGATGCGGCGGTACGCGTCCACCACGCGGGCGAGGATCTTGTCGTCGATGTTGAGGTCGCCGGAATAGTCGGTCGCGGCACACCACAGGCGCACGACCTCGGCGCCGAGCTTGTCGCTCACGCTCTGCGGCTCGACCACGTTGCCGAGCGACTTGCTCATCTTGCGGCCCTGGCCATCGGTGGCAAAGCCGTGCGTGAGCAGCCCGCGGTAGGGCGCACGTCCTTCGAGCGCGCAGGCGATCAGCAACGACGAGTGGAACCACCCGCGGTGCTGGTCGTGGCCCTCGAGATAGAGGTCGGCCTCGGGGCCGGCGTCGTGGCGGCCGAGGTTGCCCGCGGGCCCCTGGTGCGACCCGCGCAGCACATGCGAGAAGGTCGAGCCGGAGTCGAACCAGACGTCGAGGATGTCGTTGCTCTTGGCATAGTGCGCCGCCTCGGCGCCGAGCCATTCGGCCGGCTCGAGCTTGCTCCAGGCCTCGATGCCGCCGTGCGCGACGAGATCGGCCGCACGGTCCATCAGCGCCAGCGTGTCGGGGTGCAATTCGCCCGTCACCTTGTGCAGGAAGAAGGGCAGCGGCACGCCCCAGTTGCGCTGCCGGCTGATGCACCAGTCGGGCCGGTTGGCGATCATGTCGCGCAGGCGCGCACGGCCGTTCTCGGGATAGAAGCTCGTGGCGTCGATCGCCGCCAGCGCGGTCTGGCGCAGCGTCTGCACCGGCTTCTCGCGGGCGCATACGCCCATGCCTTCGTCCATGCGCACGAACCACTGCGCCGCGGCGCGGTAGATCACGGGGGATTTGTGGCGCCAGCAATGCGGGTAGCTGTGCAGCAGCTTGTCGGTGGCGAGCAGGCGGTCGCTCTGCCCGAGGACCTCGACGATGCGCGCGTTGGCCTTCCAGATGTCCATGCCGCCGAACAGCGGCAGCGTGTCCTCGTAGCGGCCATTGCCCTGCACCGGGTTGAGGATCTCGTCGTGCTTCAGGCCGTGCGCGATGCAGGAGTTGAAGTCTTCCACGCCGTACGCGGGCGACGAATGTACGAGGCCGGTGCCGTCGTCGGCTGTCGCGTAGTCGGCGAGATAGACCGGGGCGGTGCGGGCGTAGCCGGGGTCGGTCCGCGCCAACGGATGGTGGAAATGCAGGCCGCCGAGCTTCTCACCCGTCGTCGTCGCGACGACGCGGCCTTCCAGCCCGTAGCGGCCGAGGCATTTTTCCACCAGCGCCTTGGCCAGGACCAGCAGCCCGCGCGGGGTGTCGACGAGTGCGTAGACGAGCTCCGGGTTCAGGTTCAGCGCCTGGTTGGCAGGGATGGTCCACGGCGTCGTGGTCCAGATCACCGCGTACGCCGGCTGGCTCAGTGAAGACAGCCCGAACGCGGCGGCCAATTTGTCGGGCTCGGCCGCGAGAAATGCCACGTCCACCGTCGGCGACGTCTTGTCGGCATATTCGATCTCGAATTCGGCCAGCGACGAGCCGCAGTCGAAGCACCAGTACACCGGCTTGGCACCGCGGTAGACGAAGCCGCGCTCCATCAGCCGCTTGAGCACGCGGATCTCGCCGGCCTCGTTGCCGGGGTCCATCGTGCGGTACGGGTGCTCCCAGTCGCCGAGCACGCCCAGGCGCTGGAAATCCTTCTTCTGCTGCGCGATCTGCTCGGTGGCGAAGGCGCGGCTTTTCGCCTGCACCTCGTCGCGCGGCAGGTTCCGGCCGTGCAGCTTCTCGATCGCATTTTCGATCGGCAGGCCATGGCAATCCCACCCCGGCACGTAGCGCGCGTCGTAGCCGCCGAGCTGGCGCGACTTGACGACCATGTCCTTCAGCACCTTGTTTACCGCGTGGCCGATGTGCAGCTTGCCGTTGGCATACGGCGGGCCGTCGTGCAGCACGAACAGCGGCGCGCCGTGGCGCGCGTCGCGCAGGCGCTTGTACAGGCCCTGCTCGTTCCAGGCCTTGATCCAGCCGGGCTCGCGCTTGGGCAGGTCGCCGCGCATCGGGAATGGCGTGTCGGGCAGGTTCAGGGTCTTGCTGTAGTCGGGGGCGGTCATCTGGAGTCCTTCGTGCGGCGCGCATCGGTCGTCGCGTAAAGCGGCCCTCGGGGGTCGGGCGACAGGGGCCGCGGGCGGCGGCATGCAACGCGGGGTCTTTCGGCAGTGCTCGCCGGCCCGGGGGACCGGCGGCGCTTCATCGGCGCTTAAGTTGCCGCGCGAATAATTCGATCGCGCGTGGACTGCCTGCGTGTGGCGGCGTGCCAGCGGGCGGGTGAGCGGCGGTGGGACGACGACAATGCCATGCAGCCATTTTAGCGACGAGGTGACGATGTACCGCATTCTCCAGGCCAACGCGCGCACTGCGGCACTGCTGGCCGGTTTTGCCGCCGTCCTGCCGGCCTGGGCCGAGGACGACGCCACGCCCAAGGCCAAGTCCGATATCGAAGGGGCGATCGGCTTGCTCGTGCATCACAACCCGGCGTTCCCGGGCTCGTCCGACTACCAGACCCGCGCACAACCGGCGGGTTTCCTGCGCTGGGGCCGTTTCACCGTCACCGGCGCCGGCGGTTTCACGACCAAGCGTGACGACGAGGTCGAGCGTGGCCTGGGGGCGCAGCTCGTGCGGCGCGAAGGCCTGCGGGTGAGCCTCGGCCTGCGCTACGACAACGGACGCAGCGAATCCGACAGCGTCCAGCTGGCCGGCATGGGCGAGATCAAGCGCACCGTGCGCGCGCGCCTGTCTACACGCTGGGACATCGACCCCGACTGGCGCGCCAGCGCCGGCTTGAGCGTGGACGCCCTGAATCGTGGCGGCGGCTACGTCGTCGACGCCTCGCTGGCGCGCGAATGGCGGCTGCCGCGGCAGACCACCTGGACGATGGGCGTCGGCGTCTCCGGCGCGGGCGACAAGTACATGCAGAACTGGCACGGCGTGACGGCCGAGCAGGCCGCGCGATCGGGTTACCCGGAGTTCCGGGCCAGAGAAGGCCTGCGGGACGTCCGGCTGACCGGTGTGCTGCGATCGGAATTTGCGCACCGCTGGGCCGGATTCGTCGGCTTCGGCGTGGTGCGCGCGCTCGGCTCCGCGGCGGACAGCCCGCTGACACGCCAGCTCACGAGCTGGCAGGCCAACGGCGCGGTGGTCTGGCGGTTCTAGGCGCGGATGGAGGCCTGCGCGCCACCCGTCGACGCGGCAAACCAGTCGCGAGCGTGCTGCACGTCCTGCGCGATCCCGGCGCGCAGGGCGTCGAGTCCGTCGTAGCGGCGCTCGTCGTGCAGCTTGTGCATCAGTTCGACCCGCAGGCAGCGGCCGTAGCCGTCCTCCAGCCCGAGTGACGCCGGCCATTCCAGGCAGTGCGCCTCGAGCAGAACCCGCCCCGCATCCTCGACCGTCGGCCGCACGCCCAGGCTGACCACGGCGGGCACTGCGGCATCGACGAGACCCTGCACCTGGGCCACGAAGATGCCCATCGCAGCCGGCCGGGGGTGGCCAAAACGCACGTTGAGGGTGCGAAAGCCCAGCTCGCGGCCCAGCTTGCGGCCATGCACGGCGTGGCCCGTGACGCTGTACGGTCGTCCCAGCAGCGTGGCGGCCCGGGCCATGTCGCCAGCGGCCAGCGCCTCGCGCACGGCCGAACTCGAGACACGCAGGCCGTGCACCTCGTAGCTCATCATTCGCGCCACCTCGAAACCCGCCGCCCCACCGGCGGCGTCGAGCATGGCGTAGTCGCCCGCGCGCCGGGCGCCGAAGCGGAAATCGTCGCCCACCAGCACATAACGCGCGCCGAGCCCGCGCAACAGGATCTCGTCGACGAAGGCCTGCGGCGCGAGCGATGCGAGCGTGTCGTCGAAGCGCAGCACCACCACGCGGTCGACCCCGCAACGTGCGAGCTCCAGCATGGCGTCGCGCAGAGTCGAGATGCGGCGTGGCGCCTGGTCGGGCCGGCCGCCGCGTGCGGCGAAGAAGTCGCGCGGGTGCGGCTCGAACGTAAGCACGCAGCTCGGCACGCCGCGGTGTCGCGCTTCGTTGGTCAGCAAGGCGAGCATGGCCTGGTGGCCGCGGTGGACGCCGTCGAAATTGCCGATCGTCAGCGCGCAGCCGCTTTCACGCAGCGCGTCGGAGCGGGCCAGCCCTCGAAAGACCTGCATGGCGGGAATTATGGCGACACGCGCTCGGCGCCCAGGTGGCGGTGCACGACGACCTGGAGGTCGGGCATCTCGAACGGCTTGGCGAGGTAGTCGTCCATGCCGGCCCCGAGGCAGCGCTCACGGTCACCGGCAGCGGCGTTGGCCGTCACGGCGACGATGGGCACCCTAGTGCCGTCGGTCGTCGCCGCTTCGTGGGCGCGCCAGCGGCGGGTCGTCTCGAAGCCGTCCAGGCCGGGCATCTGGCAGTCCATCAGCACGAGGTCGAACTGCTCTGCGGACAGGCGCTGCAGTGCCTCCTCGCCATTGATGGCCTGTGTGGCGTGAAGCCCGAAGCGTTCCAGCATGGCCAGCGCAACGATGGCGTTCACCGGGTTGTCCTCGACGAGCAGTACCCTGGCGCCGGCCAGTGCGCCGGGTGGCGGCGGATCGCCGTCGCGGCTTTCGCCAAGGCCGCCAATGACCGGCTCCGCGACGAGTTCGAAGACAAAGGTCGATCCGCCGTCGCTGGTGGCCGTGCAGACCACGTCACCCCCCATCGTGCGTGCCAGTTGGCGTGCGATCGTCAGCCCCAGGCCCGTGCCCGCCGACGGGCGGGCGGTGCCTTGGCTGGCTTGCTCGAAGGGTTCGAAGATCCGCCGCCGCGCCTCCGCCGGGATGCCGGGCCCAGTGTCCGAGACCGCAAAACACAGGCCTTGCGCGGCCGGCGCGACTGCCAGTCTCACCGCGCCGCGCGAAGTGAACTTGATGGCGTTGCCGATCAGGTTGTGCAGCACCTGGCGGATGCGCGCCGCGTCGCCGAGCCACGCCGGCGCCAGCCCGGGGTCGAACGCGACGTCGAAGGCGAGCGACTTGTCGTGTGCCAGCGGCGCGAGCACGGCGGTGACCTCGTGCACGGTGGCACGCAGGTCGAACGGCGAAGGTTCGACGTGCAGACGGCCGGATTCGATGCGCGCCATGTCCAGGATGTCGTCGATGATCGTGCGCAGGTGGCGCGCCGACTGCGCGACGACATCGATCTGCTCGCGCTGGGCCGCATCCAGCGTCGAGCGCTGCAGCAACTGGGCCATGCCGAGGATACCGTTCAGCGGCGTGCGCACTTCGTGGCTCACGGTGGCGAGGAAACGGCTCTTGGCCGCGCTGGACTGCTCGGCCAGCACCATCGCGCCGTGGTGCTGGTCGGCGATCCACTCGTTGTGGTGGCGCAACCGGATCAGCTCGGTGAATACCTGTTCGCCGCGCCAGGCCTCGAAGACGAGCACGCCCCAGTAGATCAACAACCCCAGGCCTGCCAGCCAGCCGGCGTGCGTGCCGTGGCCGAGGTGGTAACCCACCGACGGCAGCAGCGCCAGCGACAGAAAGACGAACGACGAGCGGAAGCTGCCGATCACGGTGAACAGGCCGGCGGCCGCGACGCCCGCCACGCTGCACAGCAGCACGCCGTCGAGCGCGGCCGTGCCCGACGGCACGAACATCACGCCGATGGCGCCCCAGCTCGACCCGTCGATCACCATGAGCCAGAAGTAGCGTGCGTACCAGTGCTCGGCTCGCTGCCGACGCTGCGCGTCTTGGCGGAAGCGCAGGCCTTCGACGAGACGGATCGAGCCGAACAGCCACTTGAATGCCAGCCATCCCACGGCGAGGTGCAGTCCCGCGCTGGGAACGACGGCCCAGGCCAGCAGTGTGCTGAAGGCCAGGCCGGCCCATACCGGCTGCGGCGTCAGGTCGTAGTGCGAGCGGACGATGTCGAAGCGCACCCGGTCGGCGATGCCGGGCGGGCCGCTGGGCGACAGTGTCGAATCGAGGGACGGCTCCATCGGGATTGCTCTCTTTGTCGTGCCGCCACGGGGCCGGGCCGGACTTACGCCAGCGCAGTATGCCGGTCGATCCAGCACCATTGGCCCGGTGCAAGCCCGGTGGGCAGCGTCACTGCACCGATGGCACTGCGGTGCAGCGCTTCGACGCGGTTGCCCACGGCCGCGACCATGCGCTTGACCTGGTGGTACTTGCCTTCGGTGAGCGTCAGGCGAAGCGTGCAGGTCCCGGGACCGCCGCCCGTGGCCTCGGCCGCGGCGGCGCGCACCGGCGCGGGGTCGTCGTCCAGCACGACGCCGGCGCGCAGCGCGGCCAGCTGCCGCTCGTCCACCGGGTGTTTGCAAGTCACTTCGTAGATCTTGGGCACGTGGTGCTTGGGCGACGTGAGGCGGTGGATCAACGTGCCGTCGTCGGTGAGGAGCAGCGCCCCGGTGGTGTCGGCGTCCAGACGGCCCACCGGCTGCAGCCCACGCACCCGCAGCGGGGAGGGCAGCAGGCTCAGCACGCTCGGGTGGTGCCGCGGCTTGATCGAGCACTCGTAGCCGGCGGGTTTGTGCAACAGAACGATGGCCTTGTCGTGGTACGGCCAGTCGCGCCCGTCGACGCTGAAGACCAGGCCTTCGGTGTCGAAGGTCTCGTCGGGGTCATCACACTCGCGCCCGGCCACCGAAACGCGGCCGGTGAGCACACGCGCGGCACATTCGCGTCGGCTGCCGAAGCCCTGCGAGAAGAGGATCTGCGACAGGCGCACGGCGGTCATGGCGCAGCCGGTCCCAGGTCGCGCGCACTGGGCAGCGGTGGCGCCGACAGTCCGTCGGCGGCCCGGACGGCACGCCGCACCGCGCGCGCCACGGCGGCGGCGGCCATGGCGCCCAGCGTGGTGAGTTCGCCGGGCACCCCGGCGCGCCCGGTGGCCAGCGCGAAGAGCGTGTCGCCGTCGTGCAGCGTGAGCGGGTCGACCGCGCGCGACAGTCCGTGGTGCGCCAGCGACGCCAGCTTGTTGGCCTGCGCCTTGGTCAGTGCCGCGTCGGTGGCGACGACGCCGATGGTGGTGGCCATGCCGGCCATCAGGCGCGCGGGCCCGGCGCCCGCCAGCAGCGCACGGGTGGCGCCGGCCAGCGCGCGCCCATCCGGGGTACGCGCACCGGCGATGACCCGACCGTCGTCGCCGATGACGTCGCCCATCGCATTCACGGCCACCAGCGCCCCTACCGTGATGGCGCCCACCCGCACCGACGCGCTGCCGATGCCGCCCCGCATGGCGCGCTCGATGCCGAACAGTTTGCCCACGGTCGCGCCGGCGCCGGCACCGGCGTTGCCTTCGGCGGGTGCGTCGGCGCTGGCCGCCGCGCATGCCGCATGGCCGGCCGCGGCATCGGGCCGGATGCGGGGATCGCCGACCCACAGGTCGAACAGCACGGCGGCCGGCACGATGGGCACCCGAGCGGGCCCCACGTTCAACCCGTGGCCGTGGTCTTCGAGCCAGCGCATCACGCCGCCAGCCGCGTCGAGACCGAAGGCACTGCCGCCGGTGAGCAGCACGGCATGCACACGCTCGACGGTGTTTTCCGACTTGAGAAGGTCCGTTTCGCGTGTGCCGGGTGCCCCGCCGCGCACGTCCACCCCACAGACGGCACCGTCCTCGCACAGGACCACCGTACAGCCCGTGGGCCGCTCGGCGAGTGTGCAGTGGCCGACCTTCAGCCCGGCCACGTCGTTGATATGGCCGGCGCGTTCGGTGGCAGGAGCGGCGGGGGTGGTGCGGGGGCGCATGCCGGGATCGTAGCCGGCACGCAGCCCGGCACCCTTACGCGAAGACGCCGGCCGTATCCTGCATGCGTGCCGAGACTTCGCCCAGGTGGTGCATCGTGTCGCCGTAGGCCATCTCGAGCATCGTCAGGCGCTTGAAATAGTGGCTGCCCACGTATTCGTCGGTCATGCCGATGCCGCCGTGCAACTGCACGCATTGCTGGCCGACGAAGCGCATCGACTGGCCGAGCTGCACCTTGGCCTGCGACAGCGCGCGCCGGCGCTGCGCCGCCGGCTCGCCGAGCTTCATGCTCGCGAAGTAGCTCATCGACCGTGCCAGCTCGAGTTGCATCTTGACGTCGGCCATGCGATGGCGCAGCGCCTGGAAGCTGGCGATCGCCACGCCGAACTGCTTGCGTGTGTTCATGTACTCGACCGTCAGCTTCACCAAGGCGTCCATCAGTCCCACGGCCTCGGCGCAGCTGGCGGCGATGCCGACATCGACGGCGCGCTCCAGCACGAGTTGGCCGTCGGCCGTGATCGGCTGCGCAGCGGCACCCTTGAGCACGACTTCGGCAGCACGCGCACCGTCCTGCGTCGGGTAGCCGCGCACTTGGGCGGCACCGGCCTCGACGAGGAACAGGCGGATGCCGTGCGGTGTATGGGCCGGCACGATGAAGGCATCTGCCTCGTCGCCCGCCGGTGCCAGGCTCTTGGCGCCGTCGATCGACCAGGCGCCCCCCGCTTCCGAGGCGCGTGTCGACACCTGGTCGAGCCGGTAGCGCGCGGCGCGCTCCTGGTGCGCCAGCACGACGAGCGCCTCGCCGCTGGCGATCTTCGGCAGCCATTGCGACTGCAGCTCGGCTGGCGCCGTTGCCAGGATCGACGGCGCGACCAGGGCGCCGGCCGCATACGGCGCGTTGACGAGCCCGCGTCCGAGTTCTTCCATCACGACCATCGCCTCGATCGCCCCGAAGCCCATGCCGCCATGGTCCTCGGCGACGGTCAGGCCCGTGAGGCCCAGTTCCGCCAGCTCGCCATAGACGTCGCGGCTCTTGCCGCCGGCCTTGGCCAGGGCATGCCGGCGTTCGAACGTGAACCCCTTTTCGGCCCAGCGCGCGACCGCGTCGCGCAGCGAATTCTGGTCGTCGGTGAATTCGAAGTCCATGGTCAGGCCTCCTGCCGGGCCGCCCCAAAGGAGGCCTGAGCCCCCTCGGGGGGCAGTGAACGAATGTGAGCGCGGGGGTCCAACATGTCTGCCTCCTGCCGGGCCGCCCCAAAGGAGGCCTGAGCCCCCTTAGGGGGCAGTGAACGAATATGGGCTTGGCGGTTCGACATGTCAGCTCCCGAGAACCGTCTGCGCGACGATGTTGCGTTGCACTTCGTTGCTGCCGCCGTAGATCGTCGTCTTGCGCATGTTGAAGTACGTCGACGCGAGCGGCGCGCAGTGGGCCGCGCCCACGTGGTCGCCCTGCCAGCCGGCTTCCATCGCCTCGTGCACGAACGGCAGGCTGTACGGGCCGGCGGCCAGCATCATCAGCTCGGTGTAGCGCTGTTGGATCTCGCTGCCGCGGATCTTCAGCAGTCCGGCCACGTCGAGGCTGTTCTTGCCGCTCTTCTCGGCGCTGAGCACACGCAGCACCATCATCTCGAGCGCGACGACGTCGACCTCGAGCAGCGCGACCTGGTCGCGGAAGCGAGGGTCGTCGTACACGCCCTCGGCCTTGGCGATGCGCTTGAGCCGCTCGAGCTCGCGCTTGGCGCGGTTGACGTCGGCGATGTTGGTGCGCTCGTGGCTGAGCAGGTGCTTGGCATAGGTCCAGCCCTTGTTCTCTTCGCCGACCAGGTTTTCCGCCGGCACCTCGACGTTGTCGAAGAACACCTCGTTGACCTCGGGCTCGCCGTCGAGCAGCACGATCGGGCGCACGGTCACGCCCGGGCTCTTCATGTCGACGAGCAGGAAGCTGATGCCGGTCTGTGGCTTGCCCTCTGTGCTGGTGCGCACGAGGCAGAAGATCCACTCGCCGTACTGGCCGAGCGTGGTCCACGTCTTCTGTCCGTTGACGATGTACTTGTCCCCGCGGCGCTCGGCGCGGGTCTTGACCGACGCGAGATCGGAGCCCGATCCCGGCTCGCTGTAGCCCTGGCTCCACCAGACCTCCCCATTGGCAATGCCGGGCAGGAAGCGCTTCTGCTGCTCGGGCGAGCCGAAGGCCATGATCACCGGCGCCACCATCACGGGCCCGAAGGGCACGACCCGGGGTGCGCCGGCCAGCGCGCATTCTTCCTCGAAGAGGTGCTTCTGCACCGCGTTCCAGCCCGGGCCGCCAAACTGCTTGGGCCAGCCGTGGCCGAGCCAGCCCTTCTTGCCGAGGATCTTGGCCCAGCGCTGCAGGTCGTCGCGGCTCATCCGCAGGGCGTTGTGCACCTTGTGGCTGATGTCCTTGGGCAGGTTCTCGGCGACCCACTGCCGGATGCCGTTGCGGAACTCGAGTTCTTCCGCGGTGAAGTTCAGGTCCATCGTGTCTCCTTGCGCGCGAGACCGACGTTTTAGCACGAGCGTTCGATTCCCGGCTGTCCTCGCGGTGACAGGTCGTCACGCGGGGCGCCGCCGGCGCCTGCCGATAATCCGCCCGTGCCCGAAGCCGCCATCTCACCGAGCTACCGCGCCACGGTTTCGGCGCTCGCCGTCGGGCAGTTGCTGAGCTGGGCCGCGCTGTACTACGGGTTTTCGTCCTTCGTCCTGCCGATGATGCGCGACCTCGGCTGGAGCAAGCCCACGGTGATGGGCGCGTTCACACTCGGCCTGGCGGTCTGGGGCGCCTCCACCTACGCCACCGGTTCGGCCATCGATCGCGGACATGGGCGCGCGTTGATGACGGGCGGCTCGTTGCTCGGTGGTGCCGGCTTTGCGCTGTGGGCGCTGGCGAGCACGCCGTGGGTGCTGTATGTCGCGTGGGCCGTGATGGGGGCGTCGATGGCGATGACGCTGTACGAGCCGGCCTTCAACGTGCTGACCAAACGCTACCCGCTCAAGTACCGGGACGGAATCACCGCCCTCACGCTCGTCGGCGGATTCGCCAGCACGCTGTCGTTTCCGGCCGTCGCCGGGCTGAATGCGGCCTTCGGATGGCGCGGCGCGCTGTGGGTCATCGCGTCGATCCTGGCGTTCGGCGTGGCGCCGCTGCACGCCTGGGCATTGCGAGGACCCGCCCTCGTGGCTGCGCCGCAGGGCAGCGACCCGGCCGAGGACGGCACGCTGCGCGAAGCGCTGCGCACACGCGCTTTCTGGCTGCTCACGCTGACCTTCACGCTCTATTCGTTCGTCATCGCAGCGCTCTGGGCGCACGTGATGCCGGCGATGGCGGCCAAGGGCGTGGACGAACCGGCGGCATTGGCGGTGCTCGTGTGGATCGGGCCGGCGCAGGTGGCCGGGCGGTTCGTCTTTGCCTGGGCGGGGGCCGGGCTGTCGTTGCGCCGGTTGGGGGCGGTGGTGCTGTGTGGTCTGCCGCTGTCGCTGACGCTGCTGGCGCTCGGCTCGCACCCCCTGGTGCTGATCGCCTTTGCGGTGCTGTACGGCGTGGCCAACGGTCTCGTGACGATCGTTCGCGGCGGGCTCGTCCCGCAGTATTTCGGGCGTGCGCACATCGGGCGCATCGGCGGCACGATGTCGGCGCTCGGGCTGATGGCGCGAGCTGCCGCGCCCTTGCTGGTGGCGTGGTGGCTGCTGTGGCTGCCGGGCTACCGCGAAGTGCTGCTGCTGCTGGCCGCCCTGGGGGGCTGTGCCGTGGCGGCGTTCGTGCTGGCGCGGCCACCGCCGCGGCGCGTGCCTGTCAGCCGACCAACCTGACCATCACACGCTCCAGTGGCCGCGCCTGCCGCCACGCCGTCCACGCACGGTCGGCGAATTCGCGCCCGCGATCGGTGATGCGGTAGTACTGGACGCCATTGAAACCCTGCGGATTGTCGAATTCGTCGATCAGGCCGTAGCGGTGCAGCGTACCGAAGGAGTGATGCACCAGTCCGCCATCGAGCACGCAGCTGCAGGCGCCTTCGCCGGTGCGCACGAGCACATGGCCGCGGCGCAACCGCTCGAGCGCTTCGACGAACTCCGCGCGGTCCGCGATGATCACGTTGCTGCTGAAAAGTCCCATGGTCCGAACTCCTGCGGGTGCTGCCTGACGTGGCCAGTATGAAGTCAGACCGTGGGCGCTTCCCGCAGATCAGATGCGCGAATTCCGGGCAATTCGATCGGCGCCCCGGCCATGGCCCGCGGCGCGGTCAGGGCTTGAGTTCGAGCCGCATCGTGTCGTTCTCGCGCCGCATCTGGAACCGACCGAGGAAGCTGTTGCCCAGCAGGACATAAGGCATGGCGGCAGGCACGACCACGGCGTCGATGTTCGACACCGTCACCTCGCCGATGCGCACCGCGCTCAGCGTCAGCCGGTGCACGATCACCGGCCCGTTGGCGGTATTCGACATCGCGCGCTGGCCGTTCTTCCAGTCCAGGCCGATCCGATCGGCATCCGCCTGTCCGAGCGCGATCGACGTGGCGCCGGTGTCCACCATGAACTGAACCGCACGCCCGTTGATCGCGCCTTGCGCCATGAAGTGGCCGCCCGGCCCGGCAGGCAGCACGATCTGGCGCCCCCCGCCGTCCTGGCGGGCCGCGCCGCCCAGTGCCACCGGTGCGCCGCCCAGGCGCAGCAAGCTCACGCTGCCCGCGCGCTGCACACGCGCCTCGCCGCTCGTCATCGACAGCAGCGTGACCCCGGCATGGCTTTCGCCCGGGGCCAGCATCCTGGCCTGCCCATCGATGACGAGCAGCGCCTTCGACCCCATGGCGCCGGAGAACTGCACACCCTGCGCCCACACGATCGGCGGCAGCGTGGCAAGGAGCACGGCAGCCCATGCCGTGCGAAGGGACGGGCAGGTCATTCGCGGAAGTTGGTGAACGTCAGCGGCAGGTCGTCGACCGACTTCTTCAGCATCTGGATCGCCGCCTGAAGGTCGTCGCGCTTGGTGCCGCTGACACGCACCACGTCGCCCTGGATCTGCGCCTGCACCTTGAGCTTGCTCTGCTTGACCAGGCTCTGGATCTTCTTCGCGTTGTCGCTGTCGATGCCGGTCTTGACCTTCACCGGCTGTCGCACCTTGTCGCCGCCCGCCTTCTCGATCTTGGCGCTCAGGTCGAGAAAACGCACGTCGACGCCGCGTTTGCTCAATTTGGCGAGCAGCACGTCGGTCACCTGCGCGATCTGGAAGTCGCTGTCGGCATGCAGAACCATCTCGCGGTCCTTGCCCTTTTCGGTGAGTTCGATGCGCGCGCTGGAGCCCTTGAAATCGAAGCGGGTACCGATTTCCTTGGTCGCCTGGTCGACCGCATTGCGCAGTTCCACGAGGTCGGGTTCGAGGACAGTATCAAAGCTGGGCATGTGGGGCCCTTTCCATCACGAGAATGCAGCGAAAATTCTGCCATGTCCACCCCGCCCCAGACCGTGCCTGTCGAATCCCGCGTGAGCCTTCGCACGCTCAACACCTTCGGGCTGCCGGCCGTGGCCGCCCATCTGGTGCGTGTGCGCGGCGACGCCGACGTGCGCCGCATCGTCGATCACCCGAAGTGGGGACGGGCGAACAAGTTCGTGCTCGGCGGGGGCAGCAACATCGTCTTCACGCACGACGTGGACGACCTCGTGGTCAAGGTCGAGGTGCCGGGCCTGCGCCTGGTGCGGGAGACCGCGGACGCATGGATCGTCGAGGCGGGGTCCGGCGAGGTGTGGCACGACCTGGTGGCGTGGACGCTCGACCAGGGGTATCCCGGCCTGGAGAACCTGGCGTTGATCCCGGGCTCCGTGGGCGCCGCGCCGGTGCAGAACATCGGCGCCTACGGGGTGGAGTTGCAGGACCGGTTCGATTCCCTGGACGTGGTCGACCTGGTCACGGGCCGCACCGTGACGCTCGACGCGGTGGCGTGCAACTTCGGCTATCGCGACAGCGTCTTCAAGCGCCACCTGCTGGGGAAAAGCGTGATCGTGCGGGTGCGCCTGCGCCTGCCCAAGCCGTGGCAGCCGGTGGTGGGGTACCTCGACCTCGAGCGCCGCATGGCCGAGACGGGCAACCATGCGCCCGATGCACGCACGGTCTTCGACTGGGTGTGCGCCATCCGGCGCGCCAAGCTGCCCGACTGGCGGCAGATCGGGAATGCCGGCAGCTTCTTCAAGAACCCGGTCGTCACCCCGGAGCAATGCCGCGACATCATCGGGCGCGACCCCGAGGTCGTGCACTATCCGTTGCCGGACGGCAGCATCAAGCTCGCTGCCGGTTGGCTGATCGACGCCTGCGGATGGAAGGGCAAGTCGATTGGCGACGCCGGCGTCTACGAGCGCCAGGCGCTGGTGCTCGTCAACCGCGGCAATGCCACCGGCGGCGAGGTGGTGACGCTGGCGCGCGCGATCCAGGAAAGCGTCTACGGCCGCTTCGGCATCCGGCTCGAGCCGGAACCCGTGGTGGTGTAGCGGCCGTTTGACGCGCCCGTCGCGCGCGCGACAGTCGCCAGGCGGGTCAACCGGTATGGCGCACCGGGCACGCAGGCGGTACACCGTCGGCATCCCATTGCCGGTGCCTGACGACGTGAATCCGACCGCCACTCCCTACATCGCCCCGCATCTCGCTCATTGGCCCGCGCGGCTGCCGCGCACGCTCGAGGTGCCCGAGACGTCGCTTTGGTTCAACCTCGAAGTGAGCGCCCGGCGCTGGCCTGGCAAGGCGGCCTATGTCTTCCTCGGCCGGCGACACAGTTTTGCCGACCTGCATACGCAGGCCGAGGCACTGGCCGGATGGCTGCAGGCGCACGGCGTGAACAAGGGCGACCGCGTGCTGCTTTACATGCAGAACAGCCCGCAGTACGTGGTGGCCGCCTACGCGATCCTGCGCGCCGATGCCGTGGTGGTGCCGGTCAATCCGATGAACCGCGCCGACGAGTTCGGCCACTACATCACCGACCCGCAGGCCAAGGTGGCGATCACCAGCGCCGATCTCGCCGGCATCGTGGCCGAGGCGGACGGCCGGCTGGCGGCGGAGAACCGCCTGCGCCACGTCGTCGTCACGCGCTACAGCGACGCCATGCCCGCGGGGGACGTCGACCCCGCCGAGGCGCCGTCCGACGCGGTGCTCGCATGGCTGCGCACCGAGGTGTCCATGCCCGACGACCGCTTCGTGCGCTGGACCGACGCCTTGTCGGCCGGCCTGCGGCCCGGCCCGCACACGGCGCAGCCCGATGACCTGGCCGTATTGCCCTACACGTCGGGGACCACCGGCTTGCCCAAGGGGTGCATGCACACGCACCGCACGCTGATGCACAACGCGGTGGGCGGCGGCGTCTGGGGCTTTTCGGGTGCGGAGACGGTGAGCCTCGGCGTCGTGCCCATGTTCCACATCACCGGCTTCATGTACGGCGTGCTCTCGTGCGTCTATGGCGGGGCGACCGTCGTCATCCTGCCGCGCTGGGACCGCGAACTGGCCGGCCGGCTGCTGTCGCGCCACCAGGTCACGCACTGGACCTGCATCCCGACGATGATCATCGACCTCTTCGGCAGCCCCAACTACAAGACCTTCGACCTGAAGAGCCTGCGCTACCTGTCGGGCGGCGGCGCCGCCATGCCGCACGCCGTGGCCGAGCGCCTGCGCAGCGAATTCGGGCTGACCTTCGCCGAGGGCTACGGCCTGACCGAAACGGCCGCACCCACGCACGCGAACCCGCCGGAGCGTGCCAAGCTGCAATGCCTGGGCATGCCGATCTTCGGCACCGACTCGCGCATCGTCGACCCGGACCGGCAGACGCCCTTGCCGATCGGCGAGACCGGCGAGATCGTCACGAACGGGCCGATGGTCTTCAAGGGATATTGGGGCCACCCGGAAGCGACGGCGGCGGCCTTCACCGAAATCGACGGCAAGCGCTTCTTTCGCACGGGTGATCTCGGGCGCATGGACGACGAGGGCTACTTCTTCATCACCGACCGGCTCAAGCGCATGATCAACGCCAGCGGTTACAAGGTCTGGCCGAGCGAGGTGGAGTTGCTGTTGTTCAAATGCCCGCTGGTGCAGGAGGCCTGCATCATTGCAGCCAAGGACGCGTACCGGGGCGAGACTGTGAAGGCAATGATCGTGCTCCGCGCTGAAGCGCGCGCCACCGCCAAGCCCCAGGATTTGATCGACTGGGCGCACGAGCACATGGCAGCCTACAAAGTGCCGCGCATCGTGGAGTTCGTGGACGCACTGCCGAAGAGCGGGTCTGGAAAGGTGATGTGGCGGCTTCTCCAGGAGAAGGAAGCCGCGGGGTCCTGAGCCGTCGACGGTTGTCGGAGGGCGCGATTCGGCCCGTCGCGGCCATTCGTGCAGTGGGTCGATGGAATGTCGCGGGCCAAGGCCGCCGGGCGAGCGCAAGAGAGCGTCCCGGCGCCCTGATCCCGCACAAGGCATCGAACGAGAATGCCCGCAACGGGCTGCGATCGGAGCTGGTGGACGGCAAGCGGTCCACGGAGTGTCCAAGCGGGCGGCCATGACCGAGGACCGTCAGCGGACGCGGTGAAGGTGAAGCGGGCGCTTTGCCGTCAGGCTGGCGATGGACCGAACATCGCGTCCATCGAGGCGATGAACGTCTTGAAATCAAGGGGCTTGGTCCAGTAGTCGGCAAAGCCGGAGCGCATGGCCTCGTCGATATCGGCCTGTATCGCATTGGCCGAAAGTGCGATGCATGGAATGCGCGCCGTGCGTGGTTCGGACTGCAGACGGGCGAAGACTTCGGGGCCGTTGATGTCGGGCAATTGCATGTCGAGCAGGATCAGGTCGGGGCGCTGCGTGCGGGCGATCTCCAAGCCCTCTTGGCCGGTGGTTGCGGTGAGCAGCGTCAGGTCCTGGCGTTGCGCGATGAGTTCGCCGACGATGATGGTGTTGACCGGGTTGTCCTCGATGTAGAGCACCCGTCCCCCGCGTCCGACGCTTCCGACGGTCGCGGCCAGGGCCATGGCCTGCGGCCGGGCGAGTTCGCCGACCGCGGGTGGCGTGTGGCTGCCGTCGATGAGCCGCAGCTCGAAGCGTGTCCCTTTGCCGAGGGTCGACTCCACCGACACGGTACCGCCCATGCGTTCGACCAGCGCCTTCACGATAGCCAGGCCGATACCCGTGCCCTCGACGCTGGTCGTCTCTGCCCCGAGGCGGTTGAATGGCTCGAAAAGGTGGGACATCTGGTGCGCTGACATGCCATGGCCGGTGTCGCTCAGCTCGATCACCACCACGTCGGGACCTTGTCGCGATCGCAGCATCACATGCCCACCGGTCCGGTTGTACTTGATGGCGTTGGTCAGAAGGTTCAGCAGCACCTGGCGCAGCCGCGTGGGGTCGACCAGCGGCACGGTATCGACCCCGGCCGTCTCGATGCGCACGCTGCACTCGCGTGCCATCGGCTCGACCATCGACAGCACCTCGGTCACGATCGCCTGAAGCGGCGTCGGCTCGAGCGCGATCTGCGCCTCTCCGCCCTCGAGCCGAGAGAGGTCGAGCACGTCGTCGATCAGCGTCAGCAGGTGCCGACCGGCGGACTGGATGTGTTCAAGGCGTCGCAGGCGCACGGCCGGGTCGTCCGTGGCGCCGTCGGCAAGCAGCAACTGCGTAAAGCCGAGCACGGCGTTGAGCGGCGTGCGCAACTCGTGGCTCATGCGCGAGAGGAATTGCGACTTCGCAAGAACGTCGCGCTGTGCCGCCACGCGCTCCTGCCGCTCGGCCGCCGCGCTGCGTGCCTCGGTGATGTCCCAGTTGACGCCGATGCGCCGCGCCGGCCCGCCGTCGGCGCCACCCACGGCGATCGAGCGCGACGCGAGCCATCGCCAGGACCCGTCGGGCCATTGGACACGGAACTCGTGATCGATGGGCGCGCGGTCCTGCATCATCTGCGCATGGATCCGACCGGCAGCCTCGAGGTCGTCCGGATGCACGATGGCCATGCGCTCGGCCCGGGACAGCGCGCCCGGGCGCGGCTCGAGCCCGCGCAGGCGCCACATTTGTTCGTCCCACATCGACTCGCCCGTCACGAGGTCCTGTGACCAGGTGCCGAGCCCGACACCGTTGGCGATGAGTGCGGCACGGTCCGCGGCCTGGCGAAGCGCGGATTCGGCGGCCCGGCGTTCGGTGATGTCGATCAACAGGCCGAACAGCAGAGGCCGAGGCACACCCGGCTCCGAGCGCGAGTGCGTCGACACCTGCACGACGCGGCCGTCCGTGCGCACGATGCTGAACTCCGAATCGATGGAGGGCTCGCCACTTCGCACCCATTCGAACATCTCGCGCTCGACCCGGGCACGGTCGCGCTCGTGCACGAAGGTCCGCAACCATTCCCCTGTCGGCGGGGGCCTGGTGCCTGGCGCCAGCCCGTGCATCGTGTACATGTGCTCGCTCCAGTGCGGCTCGTCGCTGCCGCGCTCGAGGCTCCAGTGGCCGATGGCCGCGGCGCCGGCCAGCAGATCGAAGCGACGCATGATCTCCTTCGTGCGGCGCGCATCCCCGCGCGGCACGGAGACATCGATGCTGACGCCCGACGAGGCAATGGCCACGCCGTCCAGGTCGCGCTCGACCACGCGGCGCGTGAGCAGGTGGCACCAGCCGCCGTCGGTCCTGCGAATGCGGATCTCGAAGTCGACCGGCGACGTGGATTCGAGCGACCGCGCCTTGCTGGCGCGCAACGCCGCCAGATCGTCGCGGTGGGCGAGCGCCAGCACATCGACCAGCGGCAGGCCTTCGGGCGCTGGTGGTCGGCCCAGCATGCGCAGTCCGACGGCATTGCAATGCACGCGCGCCGTCGCGTAGTCGTGCCGCCAGATCGCGATCTGGCCGAGTTCGACCGCAGCGGCGAGCTGCACGTGTGCGGTGCCCATGGTGGCCGCGACGGTCTGCACGGCCGCGATCATGACCAACCGCCGCCCCTGAACCAGGGCGCCGGCGGTGACGCGGCAGCGGGTGACGGCCCCGCCCCGCGACGTCAGGTCGGCCTCCTGATGTGCGCCCTCGTCCGGCCCCGTCGTATGCAGCGTCAGGCCCAGGGCCTCGAGTGTCGGCGGCAGCGACCCGTCCGGTGCCGACAGCCAACGCCGCGCTGCCGCGTTGGCCCAGCGGATCCGTCCGTCCGGATCGACCAGCAGTGCGCTGTCGGGGTGTCCGTCGAGCAATGCCGCAGCGGGGTTCTCGGGCACGGGCGGATCCATGTCCGCGAGTCTAGGGCCCCGCGTCGCGCTTTGCTGTGCACACGGGCGGCGGCAGCACGCACACCCCGCACAATCACACGCACCCGCCCGCCGCCACACGAGAACCGAAATGACCGATGCCGACCGCCCGCCGGGATTGCCTGCCCGCATGCTGCGCGCCCCCGTGCATGGCGCCGTGGTGGCCATCGAGGTCTTGGCGGGGCAGCAGGTGGACGCCGGTCAGGTGCTGGTGCTGCTCGAATCCATGAAGATGGAGGTGCCGGTGACGGCGCCGTCTGCGGGGCAGGTGCGCAGCCTTGCCGTGGCCTTGGGCGACGTGGTGGCCGAGGGTGCGGACCTGATCGACCTGCTGCCGGGTGCCGAAAAGTCCCCGCGGGCGACGACCGCCGGGGCCGATCCCCTCGAGCACCCCGCGCCGCCACCCGAGCGAGCGTCGCTCGCCGCATGGCGTGATCGCCATGCGCTCGTGCACGACGGCGCGCGCCGCGACGCCATGGCGCGCCGCCATGCCACCGGCCTGCGCAGCGCGCGCGAAAACGTGGCCGATCTGCTGGACGGTGGCAGCTTCAGCGAATACGGCGCGCTGGCGGTGGCCGCGCAGCGCATGCGGCGCGCGCTGGACGACCTGCAGCGCCAGACCCCGGCCGACGGCCTGATCACCGGCACCGGCACGGTCGATGGCCGGCCCCTGGCGGTGATGGCCTACGACTACACCGTGCTTGCCGGCACGCAAGGCGTTTGGAACCACGCCAAGGCCGACCGCCTGCTCGAACTCTGCGCGCGCCAGGGCCTGCCGCTGGTGCTGTTCGCCGAAGGCGGCGGCGGCCGGCCGGGTGACGTCGACTGGCACGGCATCGCCGGCCTGGATTGCACGACCTTCGCGCGCCTGGCCGCGCTGTCGGGTCGGGTGCCGCTGGTGGGCATCGTCGCGGGCCGCTGTTTTGCCGGCAACGCCGCGCTGCTGGGCTGCTGCGACGTGATCATCGCGGTCGAGGGCGCGAGCATCGGCATGGGCGGGCCGGCGATGATCGAAGGCGGGGGCCTCGGCCGTGTCGAGGCCGACGCCGTGGGACCCGTCGACGTGCAGAGCGCCAACGGCGTGATCGACCTGCGTGTGCCCGACGAAGCGGCTGCGGTGGTCGCGGCCCGGCAGTGGCTCGGCCTCGTCGCGTTGCCGCCAGGGCCGCTGTCGGACAAGCCGGCAAGAGGCGATGCCGTGGATCCCGTGCCGGGCGGGGACCCGCTCTCTTTGCGAACCGCACTGCCCGAGAACCGCAATGCACTCTACGACCCGCGAGCCATCGTTCAGACAGTGGCCGACCGCGGCAGCGTGCTCGAACTGCGGCGCGATTTCGGCATCGGCCTGGTGACCGCGCTCGCGCGGGTGGGCGGCCTGCCGGTGGCGGTGGCGGCGAGCCAGCCGCGCCATCTGGGTGGCGCGCTCGACGCGCCCGCCTGCGACAAGCTTGCGCGCTTCATGCAATTGGCCGACGCCTACGGCTGGCCGCTCGTGACCTTCGTCGACACCCCCGGGTTCATGGTCGGCCCCGACAGCGAGAAGACGGCCATGGTGCGGCGGGCCGGGCGCCTGTTCGTCACCGCCGCGGCGCTGCGCGTGCCGGTGCTCAGCGTCGTGCTGCGGCGCGGCTACGGGTTGGGCGCGATGGCGCTCACGGCGGGGCATTTCCACGCACCGGTGGCCACCTGCGCCTGGCCCAATGGCGAGTTCGGCCCGATGGGCATCGAAGGGGCGGTGCGGCTTGGCTTCCGCAAGGAGCTCGAGGCCGCACCCGCGGACGAGCGCGATGCGCTCTTCGCGCGCCTGGTCGCGCAGTCGATCGAGCGCGGCCAGGCGCTCAACATGGCGAGCCACCTGGAGATCGACGAGGTCATCGACCCGGCCGAAACCCGCGACTGGCTGATGCGGCACCTGCGCGCGGCTTGCACGCAGCCACTGCCGCCGCGGCGCGGCTTCATCGATGCATGGTGATTGGCGCCGGCGCCGGCGGCATCGACGCTGTGCGCGCGCGCAACTGGCCACATCCAGCCTGCACGTCCTGCCCCGCCGACTGCCGCAACTTGGTCAGGATGCCCTGGCGCGCCAACGCGCGTGCCATTTCCGCGGCGCGCCCGGCGTCGGGGCGGCGGTAGTCGAGCCCGTCGACCGTGTTGTACGGGATCAGGTTCATCAGCGCATAGCGGCCCTTCAGCAGGCGCGCGATGCCGGCGACCTCGTCGTCGCCGTCGTTCACGCCCTCGATCAGCGTCCACTGGTACTGGATGGGGTAACCGGTGGCGCGTGCGTAGCGCTCGCCGGCCTCCACCAGATCGGCCGGGTCGATGCGCGGCGCACGCGGCAGCAGGCGGGCACGCAGGTCGGCATGGGTGGTGTGCAACGACAGCGCGAGCGCCGGCTTCACACGCTGCAGCGGCAGGCGTTCGAAGACCCGGGCGTCGCCCACCGTCGAGAAGACGATCTGCTTGTGGGCGATGGCACCGGCACCGCCGAGCAGGTCGATCGCCTCGATCACGGCATCGAGGTTGTGCGCCGGCTCGCCCATGCCCATGAAGACCACCTTGTTGACTGCACGCCGCTGACGGGCCAGCACCACCTGCGCCACGATCTCGGCGCTGCCGAGCTGTCGCAGCAGGCCGTCGCGGCCCGTCATGCAGAAGACGCAGCCCACCGCGCAGCCCACCTGCGTGGAGACACACAGGCCGCCGCGGGGCAGCAGCACGCTTTCGACGGTCTGTCCATCGGCCAGCGCCACGAGCAGGCGCTCCGCGCCGTCGTCCGCGGGGTGGGCCGAGCGCAACCGCGCCAGCCCTTCGAGCTGCTGCGCCACCGCCGGCCATTCGTCGCGCACCGCCTTGGGCAGAAAGTTCTCCATCCGGCGACGGCCGCGCTCGAGCGGCAACGCCTGCGCCCACGTGCGCAGCAGGTGCTGCTCGTGCCGGTCGTTGGCGCCGAGGTCGCGCAGGCGTCGGGTGAACTGGTCGATCTGCATGGGGTGGCCGGTGAGGCCGCACAGTGTAGGCACCGTGCATGGCGGCATTGCACGCGACGCTTTACCGGGCCCCGCGGCGACCGGGTAAATTGGCGCTCCCGCATTCGCCAGGAGACATTCATGTTCCCCACCGCCATCGCCGGCAGCCTGCCCAAGCCCGCCTGGCTTGCCGAGACCGGCAAGCTCTGGCCGAAGTGGCAAGGCGAAGGTGCAGCGCTGGCGCAGGCCAAGCTCGACGCCACGCTGCTGTGGATCAAGGCGCAGGAGGATGCGGGTCTCGACGTCATCGGCGACGGCGAGCAGTCGCGCCAGCACTTCGTGCACGGTTTTCTCGAGCGTGTCGATGGCATCGACTTCGAGCACAAGGTCGAGATGGGCATTCGCGACGACCGCTACAAGGCGATGGTGCCGCAGGTCGTGGGGCCGCTGCGGCTCAAGGGCAGGGTGCACGAGACCGAGGCCCGCTTCCTGCGCTTGCACACGAAGAAGAAGATCAAGTTCACGCTGCCGGGGCCGATGACGATCGTCGATACCGTGGCCGACCGCTTCTACGGCGATCGCGTCAAGATGGCATTTGCCTTCGCCGAGCTGCTGAATCAGGAGGCACTGGCGCTGCAGGCCGACGGCGTGGACGTGATCCAGTTCGACGAGCCCGCGTTCAACGTCTACATGGAAGATGCCGCCGCCTGGGGCGTGCAGGCCCTCGAGCGCGCCGCGCAGGGGCTCACCTGCAAGACGGCGGTGCACATCTGCTACGGCTATGGCATCCAGGCCAACAACGACTGGAAGAAGACACTCGGTGGCGAGTGGCGCCAGTACGAGAAGGTCTTTCCCGCGCTGGCCGCCAGTTCGATCGACCAGGTGAGCCTGGAGTGCATCCACTCCCATGTGCCGCCGGACCTGATGGCGCTGCTCAAGGGCAAGGACGTGATGGTCGGCGTGATCGACGTCGCGAGCGACGAGATCGAGACTGCCGAAGAGGTGGCGCAGACGATCGGCCGCGCGCTGAAGTTCGTGCCGAAGGAGCACCTGATCGCCTGCACCAACTGCGGCCTGGCGCCGATGGGCCGCGCCGTGGCCGAGGCCAAGCTGCGTGCACTGGGCGAGGGTGCGGCGCTGGCGCGCCAGCGCCTGGGCGGGGGCACATGAATCTCGCGCGCTGGCTGCACGGCAACGCGCGCGTGCACGCCGCGCGGGCGGCGGTGGCCCGCGGCGAGGCTGTCGTGCACGACTACGCATCGCTGGCCGATGCCGTGGCGCGCACGGCGGCCGGGCTGCAGGCGGCCGGCCTGCAGGCGGGCGACCGCATCGGCCTGTTCATGGCGAATGCGCCCGACTACCTGGTCGCGATGTGGGCGGCGTGGTGGGCCGGCGCCGTGGTGGTGCCGATCAATGCGCGCCTGCACGGGCGCGAGGCCGCCTGGATCCTCGGCCACAGCGGCGCACGCTGGTGCGTGGTCGATGCGGCGCACCGCATCGAACTCGAGCCGCATGCGGCGCCCGACCTGGGCCTTGTCGACGACCTGCGCGCATGGCAGCTTGCCACGCGTATGCCCGAACCCGTCGATCGCGCCGAGGACGACCCCGCGTGGCTCTTCTACACCAGCGGCACGACGGGCCGGCCGAAGGGCGTGACGCTGACGATGCGCAACCTGCGCTGGGCCGCGATGGCGTATGTCGCCACCGTGCAGCCGGTGCAGGCGGGCGACACCTGCCTGCACCCGGCGCCGCTGTCGCACGGCAGCGGGCTGTACCACCTGGCCTACGTGATGAACGGCGGCGTCAACGTGATCCCGCGCTCACCGACGCTCGACGAGGGCGAGGTGTTTGCGCTCGCGGCGCACTGGCGAAATGCGTCGTTCTTCGCCGCGCCGACGATCGTCAACCGGATGGCCGCGCACGCCGCCGCGCACCGCCCGCCGCTGGACGGCCTGGCCACGCTCATCTACGGCGGGGCGCCGATGTACGCGGCCGATTTCGACGCCGCGCGCGCCGCCCTCGGCCCGCGCTTGGTGCAGATCTACGGCCAGGGCGAAAGCCCGATGACGATCACCGTGCTGCCCAAGTCCGTGATCGAGGACACCGGCCATCCGCGCTGGCGCGCGCGCGTCGATTCGGTCGGCTTCGCGCAGCCGATGGTCGAGGTCACGATCCGCGGCGCCGACGGCCGCGTGCTGATGCCTGGCGAGCCGGGCGAGGTGTGCGTGAAAGGCGAGGTCGTGATGGCCGGGTACTGGCAGCAGCCCGAGGCGACGGGCGCGACGCTGCGCGACGGCTGGCTGTGGACCGGGGACATCGGCCGCCTCGACGACGACGGCTTCCTGACGCTGCTCGACCGCAGCAAGGACCTGGTCATCAGCGGCGGCAACAACGTTTATCCACGCGAGGTGGAAGAAACGTTGCTCCAGCATCCCGCCGTGGCGGAGGTGGCCGTCATCGGGCGGCCCGACCCGGCTTGGGGCGAGTCACTCGTGGCGTACGTGGTGCGACGTGGGCCGGTCGAGGCGGGTGAACTCGAGGCCCACTGCCTCGAGCGCATCGCGCGGTACAAGCGGCCCAAGGCGTGGCGCTTCGTCGACGCGCTGCCCAAAAACAACTATGGCAAGGTGTTGAAGACCGACTTGCGCGCGCTCGAGGCCAAAAACGGCGCTTGATTCCGGTCCAGGGCTGGCTCAGGCGCCGGTGCAGGTGGAGCCGAGGGCGCAGGCGAGCCGCTGCCCGACCTTGCGCAGCGCTTCGGTGGTCGACGCCGCCGCCTGTGTCAGGCATTCGCGGGCGTAGGCGGTGTCGCTTTGCAGGCGCTCGACGTGGACATGATGCCCTTCGTGCGCCATCAGCCACTTGAAGTCGACGATGTCGACCAGTTCCAGGGCGTGGTGTTCGTGGGCTGCGACGCAGTTCATGGTTCGGTTACTCTGAAGGCGTGTTCACCTTAACGGTCGAAGATTCCTTGAAGCTGACAACCGATTAGAGAACCGACCCCACCTTTTCGCGCTGCGATGTGCGGGCGAAATCACCGCTTTTCACGCCCGAGACCCGCACGAGATCATGACGCCGCCCCCGCCACTCACCGCTTTGCACGATCTCGCGCCTCAAATGGCCGCTGCCGGCTTCGCGGTGCTCGACGCCGCGAGCCTGGCCCGCCTGTCCGGGCTCGACGAGGGGGCGCTCGCGACGCTGGCGCCTGCCTGGGACGACCTGCCGCCCGACGAGCACCTGCGCGACGGCGGGCACTACCGGCGCCGTCGTCATGGCAGCTTCCTCGTCGATGCGGCGGGCGTGCACCCCGTGCCGCACCGCGCGCATTGGCAGCCGGTCGACTACAACGCGCTGCACGGCGGCATCGAACGCTGGTTCGAGCCGCTGGCGCCTGCGATGGCGCGGTCGCCGGCTTTTTGCGCGCTCCTGCAAGGGCTGGCCGGCTGCGCCACCACGCTGAGGCCGGGTACCGAGCGCTGGTTCGTCGAGGCGCATCCCTTTCGCATCGACTGCACCGGCGGCATCGGCCGGCCGACCCCCGAAGGCGCGCACCGCGATGGCGTTGACCTCGTCGCCGTGCTGCTCGTCGCACGCCTGAACGTGAAGGGCGGCGAGACGCGGGTCTTCGATGCCCGCAGCCCGCAAGGCATGCGCTTCACGCTCACCGAGGCGTGGAGCGCGCTGCTGCTCGACGACGAGCGGGTCGTGCACGAGAGCACGCCAATCCAGCCCGTCGAGCCCACACAGGCGGCGCACCGCGATACGCTCGTGCTCACCTTCCGCCGCGGCGGCTTCCAGGACCCCCAGCCCGGGCACGACACATGACGCTGGCCATCACCTTCGACGACATCGCCGCCGCCGCCGAGCGCCTGCGCGGGCACGCCCATCGCACGCCGGTGCTGACCTCGCGCACCGCGAACGAGCGCACCGGCGCGCAGGTGTACTTCAAGGCGGAGAACCTGCAGCGCATGGGCGCGTTCAAGTTCCGCGGCGCGTTCAACGCGCTGTCGCAGTTTTCGCCCGCGCAGCGCGAGCGCGGCGTGATCGCGTTTTCGTCCGGCAACCATGCGCAGGCGATCGCGCTGTCCGCGCGGCTGCTGGGCATGCCCAGCGTGATCGTGATGCCCCAGGATGCGCCGGCCGCGAAGGTGGCGGCCACACGCGGCTACCAGCAAGGCGAGCCGTCGAGCGAGGTGGTGCTGTTCGATCGCTACACCGAGGACCGCGAGGCGATCGGCCGGCGCCTGGCCGCCGAACGGCACATGACGCTGATCCCGCCGTTCGACCACCCGCACGTGATGGCCGGGCAGGGCACCGCGGCGCTCGAGCTGATCCAGGACGTGATGCAGGCGCCTGGCGGCGGCCCGCTCGACGTGCTGCTCGTCTGCGTCGGCGGCGGCGGCCTGATCTCGGGCTGCGCCGTCGCCGCCGCACACCTGAACCGGCGCACCGAGGTCTGGGGCGTCGAGCCCGAGGCCGGCAACGACACCCAGCTGAGCCTCACGCGCGGCGAGATCGTTCGCATCGAGACGCCGCGAACCATCGCCGACGGCGCGCAGACCACCTCCAGCGGCGAGCTCACGTTCCCGGTGATCCAGGCGCTGGTGCGCGGCGTGGTCACGGTCAGCGACGCCCAGCTCGTCGAGTCGATGCGCTTCTTTGCCGAACGCATGAAGATCGTCGTGGAGCCGACCGGCGCGCTCGGCGCTGCGGCGCTGTTTTCGCGCGCCGCCGGCCTGCCCGACCTGCGTGGCAAGCGCGTGGGCGTGATCCTCAGCGGCGGCAACGTCGACGTGCAGCGCTACGCCGAGTTGCTGGCCGGTTGATCGGGCGCGGCCGCGGTGGCCTGCGGGGATGCGATGGCGTCGTCCGGTCGCGGCAGGTACTGGCCGGTCGTCACGCCCATCGAGACATAGATGCTCGTCAGCGCGTCGATGCCGACATCGGCCTCGCTGATCCATTCCTGCGGCAGATAGAGCAGGCCGCCGCCGACGGGCACCGGCGCCGTCGGCACGATCACGCCCAGACAGGGCCGCCCGCCCACCATCACCGGTTCGGGCGTGGACAGCAGCGCCAGCACGGCGGCCCGTGGCGGCTCGTCGGGGCCGCCAGGGCCTCCGAAGTGGCACCACACGGCGCGCATGGATTTCAGACCGGCCTCGTCGCGCTGGGCGAACAGGCCGACCATCTTGTGCAGCATGTCGTAGACCGTGCCGACCAGCGGAATGCGCCGCAGCACGGCGCGCAGCACGCCCGCCAGACCGCGCTGCAGACCGGCGTCGACGAGCAGCCCAAGCAGGAACAGCGCCACGCAAACGATCGCGACCCCGGCCAGATAGCCAACGACGGCCGAGCCGGTGACGCCGAGGCCGATGTAGGCCAACGCACTGCCGATCGGGCTGTCCGGCCCGACCCATCGGCCGAGCAGCCCCAGCGCCCACCAGAAGATCGCGACCGTCGCGGCAAGCGGCAGGGCGGCGAGCACGCCAGTGACGAAGATGCGGAGCAAGTGTGCGGAATGGCGCTGCATGGCGGGCCGAGGTGGGTAAGTGCCCATTATCCGGACCGTCCCGGCTGCGCTAGCGTGGTGGTCCCCGATCCCCGCCCATCGCCATGACCGAACCCTCCACCTCAGCCGCGCCCGCCCCTGTCGATCCGGAGGCCGTCAAGCGCCAGCGCGACGCGGTCGAACACCTGCTTGCGCGCGAGGCCGCCGTCAGCGTCGGCGCTGTCACGCTCGGCGGTACGCGCCACGACTACACGGTGCATGCCGCCTTCCTGCCGGTGGCGGCGAGCGGCCTTTCGAGCGCGGGTGCGCCCCCGGAGGCCGCCGTCTTTGCCACCGCCTATGTCAAGAACGGCGTCGAGCCGGCGACACGGCCGGTCTGCTTCGCGTTCAACGGTGGCCCCGGCTCGGCGTCGATCTGGCTCCACCTGGGTGCGCTCGGCCCGAAGCGCGTGGTGATCGGCGACGACGGCCACGCGCCCGCGCCGCCGTATGCCGCGGTCGACAACCCCGAGAGCTGGTTCGAGCATTTCGACCTCGTCTTCGTCGATCCGCCGCACACCGGCTGGTCGCTCGCGGCCAGCGACGATGCGCGCAAGAAGATGCTGTCGGTCGACGGTGACGTGGCCGCGCTGGCCGAGGTCGTGCGGGTCTGGCTGACCCGTCACCGCCGTTGGGGGTCGGCGATCTACCTGGCCGGCGAGAGCTACGGCACGACCCGCGGCGCGGCGCTGGCCGATACGCTGCAGGCCGCGGGCGTGGCGCTGTCGGGCGTGATCCTGGTGTCTTGCGCGATGGATCTCCAGGCGCTCGATTTTGCACCGGCCAACGATCTGCCTTATGCGCTGTACCTGCCGGCATTTGCCAACACCGCGCAGTACCACGGGTTGCTGAAGGGGCCGCTGGCCGAATCGCCCGACGCGGCGCGCGCCGCTGCCGAGGAATTTGCCGATGGCGACTACGTCTGCGCCCTGCATGCCGGCGCACGCCTGACCGACCGGCAGCGCACACGCATCGCGCGCCGCGTGGGCGAGTTGACCGGCCTGCACGCCGACCTGGTGCTGCAGCACAACCTGCGCATCAGCGACATGACCTACTTCTTCGAGGCGATGCGGGCACAGGGCCGCATCGTCGGCCGGCTCGAATCGCGCGTGACCGGTCCCATGGGCGCCACGCGCTCGCGCACCTGGGAGTTCGACCCCGGCATCGACGCCATCGCAGGCCCGTACGGCATGGCGGCACAGGCCTACTTCGCCGCCGCGCTGGGCCTGGCCGTCGACCAGCGCTACGAAGCGCTGAATGGCGACGTCCACAAAGGCTGGAACTGGAACCGTGGCGACGCCAAGGGCAACAGCTACACGAGCACCACGCCCGATCTTGCGCGTGCAATGCGCCGCAACCCGCACCTGAAGGTGCTGGTGGCAAGCGGCCGCTACGACCTGGGCACGCCGTACAGCGCCACCGACTGGTCGCTCGCGCAACTCGACGTGACGCCCGACGTGCGCGCGCGCAT
>JAHECD010000052.1 GCA_024641945.1 Rubrivivax sp.
CCGCCGTCGAGCGCGATCGTCTGGCCGGTCATGCCGTCGGACTCGGCCGACGCGAGATAGACCGCCAGGTGCGCGATCTCCTGCGGTTGCAGGAATCGGCGCAGCGGCACGCGGCCGACCGCACCTTCCATCACCTTCTCGAACGGCATGCCCAGGATGTCGCCGTGCGCACGGAACGCCTCCAGCATGTCGGTCTGCACGAAGCCTGGACAGATCGCATTGACGTGCACGCCGAGCGGCCCCATCTCCAGCGCCGCGCAGCGGGTCAGCCCGACGACCGCGTGCTTGGACGCGTTGTACGCGCTCTGGTTCATCGAGCCCCATTTGCCGGCCGTCGACGCGATATTGACGACCTTGCCCGCCTTCTGCGCCTGCATCCGGCGCAACACCAGCTGCATCACGTTGAAGGCACCGAAGACGTTGACGCGCATGACACGCTCGAAATCCTCTGGCGCAGTGTCCACCAGTCGCGCCGCGTGATAGACGCCGGCATTGTTGACGAGGATATCGATGCGCCCCAGGGCCGCCGCAGCGGCCTCGACCATCGTTTCGACCTGCGCACGGTCGCCGACGTCGGCGCGGTGCACCGTGACGCGCGCACCTTGCGCCTCGGCCAGCGCGCGGGTCTCTTCGAGCAGCGCCGCATTCGTCGCGGTGAGGAAGAGGTCGGCCCCCTCCTCGGCGTAACGCAGCGCGATCGCGCGGCCGATGCCGCGGCTGGCGCCCGTGATCAGGGCCAGGCGGCCGGCCAGCCGGCCAGCCCGTGGGGATTCATTCATGTCGACGGCCTCCATGCGCTCAGGTGGGAGCAGGCCCGCATCTGACCACGAAGTGAACCGGGCCACCGGGTGCTGGACTACGATCGGTCATGGCCGTCAGCGTCTTCGACCTCTTCAAGATCGGCATCGGGCCCAGCAGCTCGCACACCGTGGGACCGATGCGCGCGGCGCGCCTTTTTGTGCTGCGCCTTCAGCACGACGGCCTGCTGCCGCGCGTGGCGCGGTTGCGCTGCGCGTTGTACGGCTCGCTCGGCGCCACCGGCAAGGGCCATGGCAGCGACAAGGCCGTGCTGCTCGGGCTGGCCGGCCACGAGCCCGACACCATCGATGCCGACGCGATACCCGGCCTGCTCCGCGTGCTGCGCGAAGAAGCCCGGATGCCGCTGCCCGAAGGGCGCTCGGTACCTTTCGACGAGCGCAACGACCTGGTCTTCTACCGCCGCGAGACCCTGCCGCAGCATGCCAACGGCATGCGTTTCATCGCCTTCGACGCGTCCGGCACCGAGCTGTCGAACCGCTGTTATTACTCGGTCGGCGGCGGCTTCGTCGTGAGCGAGGAGGTCGCGGCCGACGGGTCGAAACTGAAGGTCATCGCGCCCGACACCACCGTCCTGCCGCACCCGTTCCACAGCGGCGCGCAATTGCTCGAGCAGACGCAGGCGCTGGGCTGCAGCATCGCCGGCCTGATGCGGCGCAACGAGCGCCATTGGCGCAGCGACGCCGAGATCGACGCCGGCCTGCTGAAGATCTGGCAGGTGATGCAGGCCTGCGTGGCGCGCGGCTGCCGCACCGACGGCGTGCTGCCGGGTGGCTTCAAGGTGCGCCGGCGGGCCGCGGCGCTGTTCCGCGACCTCACGTCGAACCCCGAAGCTGCGCTGCGCGACCCGCTGCAGGTGATGGACTGGGTCAACCTCTATGCGCTGGCGGTGAACGAGGAGAACGCCGCCGGCGGGCGTGTGGTCACCGCGCCCACCAATGGTGCCGCCGGCATCGTGCCGGCCGTGCTGCACTACTACACCCGTTTCGTGCACGGCAGTTCGCAGGCCGGCGTGGTCGACTTCCTGCTCACCGCCGCGGCGATCGGCATCCTCTACAAGGAAAACGCCAGCATCTCCGGTGCCGAGGTCGGCTGCCAGGGCGAGGTCGGCGTGGCGTGCTCGATGGCGGCGGGCGCGCTGTGCGCGGTGATGGGCGGCACACCCGAGCAGGTGGAGAACGCCGCCGAGATCGGCATGGAGCACCACCTCGGCCTGACCTGCGACCCGGTCGGCGGGCTGGTGCAGATCCCGTGCATCGAGCGCAATGCGATCGCATCGGTCAAGGCGATCAACGCCGCGCGCATGGCGCTGCGCGGCGACGGCCAGCACCACGTCAGCCTGGACAAGGTCATCAAGACGATGCGCGAGACCGGCGCCGACATGATGACCAAGTACAAGGAGACCGCGCGCGGCGGCCTCGCGGTGAATATCGTGGAATGTTGAAGGCGCCCTGCGCCGCGCCGCATCAGGACAACTTGAACTGCTCGACCTTGTGGGTCAGCCGCTCGCCCTGCGAATGCAACGAGCGCGAGGCATCCGCCAGCTGGGCCACCAGGCCGAGGTTCTTCTCGGTGGCCAGTCGCAACTCGCGCACTTGCTCGAGGATCGCCACGGACTCCGCCTCGCCGTTGCGCGTGAGGGACGACACGTCCGCCATCGCCAGATGGATGCGGTCGACGTGGCCGTCGGAGTCGATGATCGAGCGGCCCGTCTCGTCGGCGAGCGCTCCGCTGGTTTCGATGTCCCCCGTCGATTGCGCCACGATCGCGCCGATGCGTTGCGACGATTCGGCGCTGCGCATCGCGAGCGCGCGCACTTCCTGTGCAACGACGGCAAATCCGCGCCCGGCCTCGCCGGCCTTGGACGCCTCCACCGATGCATTCAAGGCCAGAATGTTGGTGCGGAAGGCCACGGTGTCGATCTGGGCCACGGCGACCGCGATGTCGCGGCTGTTGGCCTGAACGGCAGCCAGCCGTTCGCGCAGGCGTTCCATCTGCTTGCGGTTGCGCGCCGATTCCAGGCGCAACGCGGTCACGGTGGCGACCACCGCCTCGACCTGGCGGCCGCAGGCTTCGAGCTGGGCCGAATAGCGCACGACGGCATCGACCACCACCTGAAGGCCGTCGGTGGTGCTCTTGTTGCGCGTGCGCAGGTCCTGGTTACCGGTGGCAATCTGCTGCGCCGCCTGCGAGACCGACCCGACACCCTGGCGCACCGAAGCAAACAGGTCGCTCAATCGTTCCATCGACGTCGACATCGCGGACATCGTGGCGGCCACCTCGTCGCCACCCAGCGGTCGCGGACGCAGCGTCAGGTCGCCCTGCGACATGCGCGTCATCTGCTCGTGCAGCGCCGCGAGTCCGCCGCGCATGACGAGGAAGAACGAATAGAGCAGGTAGAGCGCCAGCGCCAGGGTGAACGTCAAGCCACCGAAGAGCCAAACGCGGATCGAACGGGCTTCGTCGCTCTCGTCGCGGACCCATTGCAGCGCGTCGGCGGTCAATCGCGAGCGTGTGCTTTCCAGCTCGGAATAGGCCGCACCCTCGGATCGACGCAGCGCCGCCACGTCCCAGCGCCCGTCGCCTTGATGCAGACCGTCGCTCATGATCTTCAGCAGCGCGCGCGTCGCGGGCAACGAATCGGGCTGGGCGCGCGCGCCCTGGTTTCGAAGGTTGCCCAGGCGGTCCTCCACGCGGGTCAGCACGAGCGGCAACTGTTGCAGCCGGGCGGCCGTGTCGATGACCACCTCGCCCGGCATGCCACCGGGCGTCGCCGCGTGCCTGACGATCGTGGCGCGCAGACGCCCGAGTTCCGACTCGATGGCCGGCAGGTCCTCGAAGGCGACACCCACGACCCAGGCCTGGCTGCGCATGCGGGTCAGGCCGATGCCGCTTGCCTCTGCCGCTGCGCGATGCAGTGCATCCAGCGCCGCCGCCGCCTCTCCGAGCGCGGCGCGAAGCGAAGGCGTGGATTTGGCACGACCCGCCAGCGCCAGCGTGAGCACGGGCTCGGTCGCTTCCCATTGGGTTCCCAGGTCCACGCCTTGGCCGACCGCGCGAGCATGCGTCTGCACCAGCGTCTGCCACAGCGGGCCGGCGCGGCCAAGGTCCATGGGGTTGCCGTCGTCCGTGGCACGCAACTGCACACCCAATTCATCCGCCAGCGCGTGCGCGGCGATGGCGATCTGGGCGCCTCCGAGGCGTTGGGTGGCGACCGCCACGGTCTGGTTTTGCAGGCTGACGACATAGGCCGCCATCGGCACCATCGGCAAGCCCATGATGGCAAGCACCGTGAGCAGCTTGCGCCGGATCGACCATTCCCGCAGCAGTCGGACACCGGGGGCCCAGATGCCATGGAATTCGAAGTAGGCCCGCAGCCTGGACCAGCCGTCGCCGATCACGGGCCAGGGCCGGATCCGGCTGCCGAAGCTTTGAAGATTCATCTGAGTTCCATTCAGTCGCGCGCGGCCGGCGGGCAGGCAAGGCAGCCGACGCTGAGCCAATTCTGTATATCGGCCGGCGGCGCCACGCCCTGAAATGCAGTCGATTGCGCGACCTGTTCCACGCGTCTCGCCCACGCCTGCGGCTTCAGGATGGCGCACCCCGGACGATAAGAAGAGCGTGATGGCCTGCCGGCCCGGGCCCGGCGTGCATTTGTCACGCCCGAGAAACGACAACTACAGGTTCGATGACGACGATTTCCGCACCGTTGGACGACGGGTCCGCCGCACGACCCGAAACGCAGCCGCGGCGGCGCCAGTGGCCGCCTGCCGCGGGCTTGGCGCTGGGGTTGCTCGGCCTGTGGATGGCGCTGTCGGGCGGCGCCCAGGGCGTCGCGGGCGCCCTGCTCTGTGCGCTGGCCACGGCCTGGTTCATTGCATGGCGCGATCGTGCCAGCGCCCCCGCGCAGGACGACCCCGTGGATGAACCCGCGATCGACAGCAGTGCCGAGCCTTCGTCCGCGGGCAGCGGCGCCGCGGTCATGGTCGAACAGGTCGTGCCGGTCTGGAGCCGGCAGCTCGAAGCCACCCGCGGCACCACGGACGACGGACTGTCCGCGCTGCTCGCGAGCTTCTCCGCGATGTCCACGTCCTTCGATGCGCTGCTCGGCGGCCTGGGGTCGATGACCGCGTCCGCCGGCCCCGGCGCGGTGGACCATGCCGTCGGTGCCGCCGCGCCCGAGCTCGCGGCCCTGCTGGCCCCGAGCATGCGCGCATTTGCCGAACGCGACGCCGCCGTGGCCGAACTCGCGCATTGTGCGCAGTCGATGGCACAGCTCGAACAGTGGTCGCGCCAGGCCAGGGAAATTGCCCGCCACACCCGGCTGGTTGCATTCAACGCGTCGATCGAGGCCAACCGCGACGCGGCGTCCACCCGCGGCCACCAGGCGGTGGCGCACGAAATGCGCGCGCTGGCCGACCGCCTCGGTGAGGCCGGTGAATCGATCGGCCGCACCGTCGTGTCGCTCGGCGAGCGGCTCGGCGACACCCAGCGCGCCTGCGAACTGCGCGACACCACGCCGCCGGAGCTGCGCATCGAACTCGAATTGCGCGCGCGTGAAGCCTTGGCCGCCATGCTCGCGTCGCTCGGCGCATCGCTGCAGACGTCCGGCGTCGTGCGTGACGCGAGCGCCGCGCTGCGCACGCAGCTCGAAGAAGTCTTCGTGCAATTCCAGTTCGGCGATCGCGTGAGCCAGATGCTTTCGATCATCGGCAACGACATGAACCACTTCGCCCACTGGGCGGCGCAACACCCACAAGCCACGGCCACCGATGCCGCCGACTGGCTGGCGCGGCTCGAATCCAGCTACACGATGGAAGAGCAGCGTTCCGAGCACCACGGCAACGTCCACATCGACCGCGGCAGCGAAGTCGAATTCTTCTGAACCACCGAATCCGTTTCTTACCGAGGACCCCCCCATGAGCAAGACCGTCATGATCGTCGACGACTCCGGCAGCTTCCGCACCGTCGTCAAGCTCGCACTGCAGAAGGCCGGTTATGCCGTCGTCGAGGCCGTCGACGGCAAGGACGCCTGCGGCAAGCTGGACGGCCAGAAGCTCAACCTGATCGTTTGCGACGTGAACATGCCCAACATGGACGGGCTGAGCTTCCTGCGCCACGTGAAGACGACGGCCAACTACAAGTTCACGCCGGTGATCATGCTGACCACCGAGTCGCAGGAGGCGAAGAAGGCCGAAGGCCGCGCCGCCGGCGCCAAGGCCTGGATCACCAAGCCGTTCCAGCCCTCGCAGCTGGTCGACGCGGCGAACAAGCTCTGCGTGTGAACACCATGGCCGCCGACATCCTGACGCCGGACCCCGAGATGACGATCGTGCAGGCCGCCGGCTACCGCATGTCGTGGCTCGAGACGCTCGCCGCGTCGGCTGCCGCCGACGGCACCGCGCTGCGGCTGGACCTCGGTGGCGTGACCGATTTCGACAGCAGCGGCGTCCAGCTCCTGGTGGCGCTGCGCCGAAGCCTGGCAGACCAGGGCCGCGGTCTGGTGGTCACCCGCGCCAGCGCCGCGGTCAGCGATGCACTGGCCACGTTCGGGCTCGGCGGCCTGATCAGCGCCGCTGCGGCGGCTTGAGGAACCGAGCGATGCACAACGACGACGACGCCGAGATCCTGGCCGCCGCACGCGCGGGCTTCCTGGACGAAGCGCGCGACATGCTCGAGCAGTTCGAGCGCTCGCTGCTGGTCATGGAGACGTCGCCCGGCGACGCCGAGAACCTGAATGCCGCATTCCGCGCCGCGCACACGATCAAGGGCACCGCCGGCATGTTCGGTTGCGACGCGGTGGTGGCGTTCACACACGAGGTCGAGACGCTGCTCGAATCGCTGCGCTCCGGCCTGCTCGCCGTGAACGACGACATCGCGGCCGCACTGCTGGAAGGCCGCGACCAGATGGATGCGCTGGTGGACGAGGTGCGCACCGGCGCGTCCGACCCGGCGGTGCAGGCCCGCAGCGCCGAGCTTGGCGGGCGCCTGCGCCGGCTCTACGGCGGCGATACCGCCGTGGCACCGTCTGCAAGCGCTGCGGCGGCGACGCCCGCGGCAGCACCGTCCGCAGACGCAGCGGGCTGCTGGCACCTGTCGCTTCGTTTCGGCGCCGACGCGCTGCGCAACGGACTCGACCCTCTCGCTTTCCTGCGCTACCTGTCCAAGCTGGGCGAGATCGTGCACGTGCATACGTTCGCCGATGCGATCCCTGCGCTGGAGGTTCTGGACGCCGAGTCGTGCCACCTGGGCTTCGAGCTCCGGCTTCGCACGGCGCACGGCCGGTCCGAAATCGAGAGCGTTTTCGAATTTGCACAGGAGGATGCCGAGATCGCCATCCTCGCCCCCGATGTGTCGCCCGCCGAACTGGCGACCCTGCTCGACCAGCGCACCGCGGGCGACGAGGAGGCCTGCTCCCGACTGCTGGCCGTCTGGCGTGCCATGGGCATCGACGTCCCGCTGCGCGCATCCGGGACCACGGCCACGACGACGGCCGCGGCCGCACCGGCAGCGCCAGCGATCGAACGCCGCGCGCCCGAGTCGAAGCAGCCCGGCAACGACCGGCGCGCCGGCACGCGCGACCGCCGCCATGGTGAAGAGGCGCGGTTCGTCAAGGTGCGCGCCGACAAGCTCGACCACCTGATCGACTTGATCGGCGAGCTCGTGATCGCCGGGTCGGGCGCACAGATGGTGGCCAACCAGGAAGGGTCGGCCGCCTTCCTCGAAGCCACGCTGCGGGTGTCCGAGCTCGTGCAGGCCACGCGCGACGGCGCGCTGGCGCTGCGCATGGTGCCCGTCGGCGAGACGTTCTCGCGCTTCCAGCGCGTGGTGCGCGATACCAGCAAACAACTCGGCAAGGAGATCGAGTTCGTCGTCACCGGCGGCGACACCGAGCTCGACAAGTCGATCGTCGAGGTCCTGGCCGACCCGCTGATGCACCTCGTGCGCAACAGCCTCGACCATGGCCTGGAAACACCCGCGGAGCGCGTGGCCGCCGGGAAGAAGCCGCTCGCGCGCCTGGGCCTGAACGCCTATCACGAAGGCGGTTCGATGGTGATCGAGGTCAGTGACGACGGCCGCGGCCTGCGCCGCGACCGCATCGTGGCCAAGGCGATCGAGCGCGGCCTCGTATCGCCGGAGCAGGTGCTCTCCGACGCCGAGGTCTGGCAACTGATCTTCGCCCCCGGCTTCTCCACCGCCGACAAAGTGACCGACCTGTCGGGCCGTGGCGTCGGCATGGACGTGGTCAAGCGAAACATCGAGTCGTTGCGCGGCCAGATCATGCTCACCAGCACCGAAGGCCGGGGCACGACGACGCAGATCCGCCTGCCGCTCACGCTGGCGATGATCGACGGTTTCCTCACGATGGTGGGCGGTGTGCACTACGTGCTGCCGCTGGCCGTGGTGGCCGAGTGCATCGACGTGCCACGCGAATGCCGCGAAGCACCCGAACGTGCCTGCGGCACCTTCGACCTGCGTGGCGAGGTGCTGCCGTACCTGGACCTGGCGCGCTTCTACGGCGTCGAGGCCGGCGACGCGCGCCGGCGCAGCCTGATCGTCGTGCGCGACGGCAGCGTGCGCATCGGTCTCGTGGTGGACCGCCTGCTGGGCGAACACCAGACCGTGATCAAGCCGCTCGCCGGCATCTTCCGCCATCTCAAGGCCCTCGCGGGCTCCACCATCCTGGGCAGCGGCGATGTCGCGCTGGTGCTCGACATGCAGGGCGTCGTCGCCGCGGCCACCCGGCCCGGCATCCACGCCCCGATCCGCTGACCCACCGTGAATTCACGAGAACACACCATGACCAACATCCTGCGCAAACTCCGCCTTTGGCAGAAGTTCACGCTGCTGGCACTCGTCGCCGGCATCGCCGTGTCGATCCCTGCCGTGCAACTTGCCCAGCGCGAATCGGCCGAGATCGCGGTGGCTCAGACCGAACGGGCGGGGATCGATCCACTGCGCGACGCACTCACGCTGCAGGATCAACTGCAGGAACACCGTGCCAGCGCGGCCGCGATGCTCGACGGCCAGCCCGGCGCCGATGCGGACCGCAAGGCGCGGGCCGGCGAGGCCCAGGCCTCGTTCGCCAAGCTCGACAAGCAGTTCGAGGCCCTCGGTTATGCGAAGGCGACGACCGAACTGCGCGCGATCAAGGCCGAATGGGACCCGCTGGTCCAGCGCTTCGATGCCCGCGGCGTCGACCAGGCCACCAACCTGCGCGCACACGCCGCCTTGCTGGCCCGCATGTTGACCGTCATCGACGACGTGGCTGACGCGTCCGGGCTCTCGCTCGACCCGGTCGCCGAGTCGTACTTCGTGATGACGGCGCTGGCCGATCACCTGCCCCACCTGGCCGAGCAGACGGCGATGATCGCGATCAAGGGGCGGCTGATGCTGTCGGCCAAGGACATCGCGCCTGCCGACCGGGCGGCCCTGGGCCTGATGCTCGCGTCGGCCGACAACCTGCGCGCCCGCGTGCACGGCCAGTTCGACAAGGCCATGGAGGTGCAGCCCGCGCTCGCCAAGTCGCTCGGCGCGGCCGCGAAGAGCGCCCGTGAAGGTGCGCAGGCGTTCGAGAAGCTGGCACGCGTCGAGGTGCTCGAGGCCGCCAAGCCGACGTTGACACCTGCAGCCTACGTGGCGGCACGAAATGCCTCCATGGAATTCGACGACAAACTGCTCGCCGCCACGACGCAGGCCTTGTCGGCGATGCTCGACGAGCGCGTGACCGATCTGCAACGCCAGCGCGCCACGCTGCTGGGCACCCTCGGCGCCTTGATCGCGCTCGGCGCGATCGGCGCACTGTTCATCGTGCGATCGGTGACCGTGCCGCTCAACCGTGCGGTGACGGCCGCACGCGCCGTCGGCGAAGGCGATCTGGATCATGTCATCGACGACGCCGGCACCGACGAGGCCGGCCAGTTGCTTCAGCGCATGGCGGACATGCAGGACGGCCTGCGCCAGCGGCGTGCCGACGACGAGGTGCGCATGGCGGAAACGGAGGCGCAGCGCCAGGCCGCCGCCCAGGTGACCAACGAGATCGGTGCCGCTGTCGATGGTGCGACGCAGGGCGACTTCGGTTCGCGCATCCCGCTCGAAGGCAAGGAGGCCTTCCACGCCGACCTGTGCGGCAAGTTCAACCAGCTGCTCGACACCGTGGGCGACACGATGCGCGACGTGCGCAATGCGGCTGCGCAGCTCAGCTCGGCCTCCGAACAGGTGTCGCAGACGTCGCAGAGCCTGTCGATGGGCGCGTCCCAGCAGGCCGCAAGCGTGGAGCAGACGACCGCGTCGCTGCAGGAGATCGCTGCATCGGTGAAGCAGAACGCCGAAAGCGCGACCGTCACCGACGGCATCGCCACCAAGGCCGCGGCCGAAGCGATGGACGGTGGCCAGGCGGTGAGCCAGACGGTGGACGCGATGAAGTCCATCGCCACCAAGATTTCCATCATCGACGACATCGCCTACCAGACCAACCTGCTGGCACTGAATGCCGCCATCGAAGCCGCACGCGCCGGCGAGCATGGCAAAGGCTTCGCGGTCGTGGCCGCCGAGGTGCGCAAGCTGGCGGAGCGCAGCCAGGTCGCGGCGCAGGAGATCGGCTCGCTCGCGGGCAATTCGGTCGGCCTGGCCGAGCGGGCCGGCGCGCTGCTGTCGCAGATGGTGCCCGGCATCAACCGCACGAGCGAACTGGTGCAGGAGATCGCCGCAGCGTCCGGTGAGCAGAGCGACGGCGTGGGCCAGATCACCGGTGCGATGAACCATCTGAGCAGCACGACGCAGCAGACCGCCAGCGCGTCGGAACAGCTCTCGGCCACGGCAGAGGAACTCTCCGCACAGGCCGCACGCCTGCAGGAGCTGGTCGCCTTCTTCCGCCTCGGCGACGAAGGTGCGGCCCACCCGGCAGCCTCTCAGCGTCGCGCCGCCGCACCCGCGGCCGCCACACACACACAACGCGCGGCGCCGCCCGCACGCCGAGCCGCTGCCCCGCGGAACGCCGTGGCTGCGGCGATGCCGGCGATGGACGATATCGACGAGAGCGCCTTCACCCGCTTCTGACCGCCGGGCCGGCCGAGCCGACCCCCACACGAAGAGACACGATGACCAAGACACCCAAGACCACGGCAGCCCGTGCGCCGGCTGAACGAGCGGCAAGTTCCGAGCTGACCGCCCGCGCCCCGCTGCTGCTTGCTGCAGGCGCCGCCCTCGCAGGCACTGCCGGCGCGGCCGCTGCGGCGATGTCCGGCGCGTGGATCGTCGGCGCGGTGGCGGCGTCCGCCAGCGCCCTGTGCACGTACTTTGCCGCCAGGCGGGTGAGCGCCCTGCACCGGGCGTTGCGGCAGTCCGCCGCCGACGCCGAGCAGGCGCTTCGCATCCGCGCAGCCCTGGACAACATCGCCTTCCCCGTGCGCATCGCCGACGCGGACGGCAAGATCGTCTACGTCAACCAGGCGCTCGATGAGGTCCTGCATCGAGATGCCGCGGCCTTCCGCCGCGAGCTGCCCGGCTTCGACCCCGACCAGGTGCTCGACGGCTCCATCGGGATCTTCTACACCGACCCGGCGGCCGCCCTGCAGCGGCTGCGCGCATTGCGCAGCCGCACGAGCACGGCACTCGTGCTCGGCGGGCGCGAGTACGACGTGATCACGACGCCGGTGCTCGACACCGTCGGCCAATCGCTCGGTACGGTGGGCCAGTGGCAGGACGTGTCCGAGCAGCGCGCCGCCGAGCGCGAGCTGCAGGACGTGGTCGGTGCGGCGACCCAAGGCGACCTGGCGGCACGCATGCAGCTCGACGGCAAGAGCGAGTTCCATCGCCAGGTCGGCGAGCTCCTGAATGCGCTGCTGTCCAAGGTGGACGGCACCATCAGCGAGGTGCGCCGTGCCTCGGGCCAGCTCGGCGCCGCCTCGGAGCAGGTGGCGCAGACGGCACATGCCCTGTCGACCGGCGCGTCGCAGCAAGCGGCCGGTGTCGAACAGACGACGGCGTCGCTTCAGGAAATCGCCACCTCGGTCAAGCGCAACGCCGATTCCGCCACCGCCACCGACCGTATCGCCACGCAGGCCGCCGAGCAGGCGATGGACGGCGGCCAGGCGGTGAGCCAGACGGTGGACGCGATGAAGTCCATCGCCACCAAGATTTCCATCATCGACGACATCGCCTACCAGACCAACCTGCTGGCACTGAATGCCGCCATCGAAGCCGCACGCGCCGGCGAGCACGGCAAGGGCTTCGCGGTCGTCGCCGCCGAGGTGCGCAAGCTCGCCGAGCGCAGCCAGGTCGCGGCGCAGGAGATCGGCACACTGGCGACGGGCTCCGTGTCGCTGGCCGAACGCGCCGGCGACCTGCTTTCGCAGATGGTGCCCGCCATCCATCGCACCAGCGCGCTGGTGCAGGAGATCGCCGCCGCATCGGGTGAACAGAGCGACGGCGTGGGGCAGATCAACGGCGCCATGAACCATCTGAATGCCACCACGCAGCAGACGGCCAGCGCGTCCGAACAACTGTCCGCCACCGCGGCCGAGCTGTCGTCGCAAGCCGCTGCGCTGCAATCGCTGATCTCGGTCTTCCACCTGGCCGAAGATGGCCATGCCGAGGTGCGCGCGTCGCGGGCAGCCCCCGCCACGCGCCCGGTGCAGCGCCCGAGCCAGCGCTACGCCGCCCACGCTTGAGGTTGAGCATGACCATGACTTCATTTGCCGTCGCGGACGGGAACCTTGCCGCTGCCGACGCGCCCCAGTCGCTGCTGCGCATGGCCGTCGGCACCGAGGTGCTCGCCGTCCCGATCGAGCAGGTGCGCGAGATCCTCGAGGTCACGCGCCTGACGCCGCTGCCGCGCACGCCGTCGTTCGTGCGCGGGGTCATGAACCTGCGCGGGTCGGTCGTTCCCGTGCTCGACCTCGCCGCGCGCCTGGGCCTGCCCGACAGCGTGATCGGACGCCGCAGCTGCATCGTCGTCGTCGAGTCGGGCAGCACGGCCGGCGAGAACGAGACCGACGAGACCGCTGCCGAGGACGCCGGATCGCTCGTGGCCGGCCTGCTGGTGGACGCCGTGTTCGAGGTCTTCGACACCACAGCCACCGGCATCGAAGCGGTACCCGCCCTGGGAACGCGCATCGCGCCCGACCTGATGTCGGGCATGACCCGCGCCCACGGCAAGGTCATCGGCCTTCTGGCACTGCCCAGAGTGCTGAGCCGCGCCGAGCTGACCGAGATGATCGCGCGCCACGCCGCCCATTGAATGCGGCACCTGCCGCCACGCCATGACCGCCCTGTCCAAGAAATCCTTCGACTCCGTCACGCGTATGTTTCACGACGTCTCGGGCATCCGCCTGGGCGACAACAAACACGCCCTGGTCAGCGGCCGCCTGCAGAGGCTGGCACAGGAGGCCGGCGAGACGGATGTCGACCGTTATGTCGACCGCCTCGTCAACGGCAGTTTCTCGGCGCAGGAAATGCGCCGCGTGATCGACCGCCTGACCACCAACGAGACCTATTTCTTCCGCGAACCGCAACATTTCGAGGACCTGGCGCAACGTGTGGGCGCGGACAGCGGCACCGGCGAGTTCGTTGTCTGGAGCGCGGCCAGCTCGTCCGGTGAGGAAGCCTACAGCGCGGCCATGCTGCTGGCCGACAAGGCCGGCAAGCGGCCCTGGCGCATCGTCGGCACCGACCTGTCGAGCTCGGTCGTCGCGTCGGCCCGGCGCGGCCTGTATCCCATCGAGCGCGCGCGCATGGTGCCCGAGCCGTATCTCAAGCGCTTCTGTCTCAAAGGCAGCGGCCCGTACGAAAACCAGCTGCTGATCGGGCGCGAGCTGCGCCAGCGGGTGCATTTCCAGGAAGCCAACCTGATGCAGACGCTGCCCGAACTCCCGATGTTCGACGTGATCTTCCTGCGCAACGTGCTGATCTATTTCGAGAACGACGCCAAGGCGGCGATCGTGCGCCGCGTGCTCGGCCGGCTCAAGCCGGGCGGCGTGCTCTACACCGGCCATGCCGAGTCGATCTCGATGCTGAAACTTCCGGTGCGCATGCTCGCCACGGCCATCCATGCCCATGCCTGACCCGTCGCGCCCGCGCACCGCGCCGCCGCCGCACCATGCGGCGCCCGGCCGGACGGTGGCCGCGCCACCGAAACACGGCCCGTGGCACCTCGGCGCGCAGCAGGGCCAGGCCCTGGTCCTGATGCCCGGGCAGATGTATTTCGGCGGACGGGCTTCGGCGCTGCGCACGCTGCTCGGATCCTGCGTGGCGATCACGCTCTGGCACCCCGCGCGCAAGATCGGCGGCATGTGCCACTTCCTGCTGCCCAAGCGCGAGCGGCGCGCCGGCGCGCCGCTCGACGGGCGCTACGGCGACGAGTCGGTGGAGGCCATGATGACGATGCTGCGCCTGACGGACACCGACCCGGCCGACTACCACGCACACCTGTACGGTGGCGCCGACACCATGCCCGAAGGCGGCACGCTGCGCTTCAATGTGGGCGAGCGCAATATCGAGCAGGGCTGGAGCCTGATCGACCACTTCGGCTTCCAGTTGCAGGGCGTGGATGTGGGCGAGGACATTCCGCGCACGGTGAACCTCACCCTGGCGACGGGACAGGTCGACATGCGGCGCGGTACCGGACGCGCACCGAGCGAGTTGTCGTCGCCGGCACTGGCCGCGGCGGCGACCGCGCCGATGCCGCTGGACCCCGCGCCGGCGCCCTTCGCGAGCACGCTGCCGATGCCCTTTGCGGCAACCGCGCCGGCACCCTTCGCGGCCAGTTCGACGATGCCGCTCTCGCCGGCCGCGGCACCGGTGGTGCGCGCCGGCCTGCCGACGATCGGCCAGCCGCTGAAGCTTGATTTCGGGGCGCCGCCGAGCGTGCGCCCGACGACACGAAAGTCCGGACCATGATCGAATCTCAACGCCCCCTCACGGCCATCGTCATCGACGACAGCGCCGTGGTGCGACGCCACCTGGCGGAGCTGCTCACGGCCGGCGGCATCGACGTCATCGCCACCGCCAGCGACCCCTTGTTCGCCTGGCCCAAGATGGCGGCACGCTGGCCCGACGTGGTGGTGCTCGACGTCGAGATGCCGCGCATGGATGGCCTGACCTTCCTGCGCAAGATCATGACCGAGCGGCCGACACCGGTCGTGATGTGCTCGACGCTGACCGCCGCCGGCGCGCAGACGACGATGCAGGCGCTCGCCGAGGGTGCCGTGGCCTTCGTCACCAAGCCCAAGATCGGTTTGCGCGATTTTCTCGAAGACACCACCAACGGCCTGGTGGCCGCGGTGCGCAATGCCGCGCGGGCGCAGGTCCGCGCGCCGGTGCGCCGCAGCGCGCAGGACCCGTCGGCACCGCCCGCCAATGCGGGCCGCCCCGCGACTGCCGCCGCCACCGGCGCCATGGTCGAGACCACCGACCGCGTGATCGCCATCGGCAGTTCGACTGGCGGCGTGCAGGCCATCGAAACCGTGCTCACGGCACTGCCGCGCACCACGCCGGGCATCGTGATCGTGCAACACATGCCGGAGAAGTTCACCGCGGCGCTCGCCGCACGGCTGAACGACGTGTGCGCGATGGAGGTCAAGGAAGCCAGCGACGGCGACCGTGTGCTCGACGGCCGTGTGCTCATCGCCCCGGGCGGCCGCCACATGCAGCTGCAGCGCAGCGGCGCGCGCTACATGGTGTCGGTGCGCGACGGTCCGCAGGTCAACCGCCACAAGCCGTCGGTCGACGTGCTGCTGCGCTCGGTGGCCCAGCACGCGGGCGCGAATGCCGTCGGCCTGATCCTCACCGGCATGGGCGACGACGGCGCGCGCGGACTGCTCGCCATGCGCGAAGCCGGCGCCCGGACCGTGGCGCAGGACGAGGCCTCGTGTGTCGTGTTCGGCATGCCGCGCGAGGCGATCCGGCTCGGCGGCGCCAGCGAAGTCCTCTCGCTCGAGGCCATGGCAGGCTGGATCGGCGGCGCGGCCTGGCGCGCGCGCACGCAGACGGCCTGAGAGGCAACGCCATGTCGTGTTTCGCCGATCACATCGCTCGATCGGGCCACCGATGGCGCGTGAACATCGACCCCGCAGCATTGGGCGCACCCGGGTGCAAGGCCCTCGACAGGACATGACATGAATCCCGTACCGACCCCCACCGACCCGATGATGGCCGGCCGCTGGCGCGGTCTCTGGAAGGCCGCCGTCCGACCCGGCGCGGCGGCGCTCGCGCGCCTGCGCCTGCGCGAAAAGCTGCTCGTATTGATGGGCGCCACGCTGGTGCCGGTCGTGCTGCTCGTCGTGGCAACGCTGCAGCCGCTCATTCAGGAACGCTCCGACGCCCAGCGGGCTCGCGGCGCCGTGGCGCTGATCGGGCAAACCGTGAACCTGACGTCGTCGCTGCAGCGCCTGCGCGGACTGACCGCCGGCACATTGGCCGGCAGTTCGGCCGCCGCGGCCGAGGTTTCCGATGCCGGCACGGCCGTGCGCGCCGCCGTCACCGCATTCGACGAGGCGATCGGCGCGGCGGACCCCCTGCAAGTGCAGGCGGACTGGCAACCGTTGCGCCGGCGCCTGCTCGCGCTGGCGCAGGCCACACCGCAGGGCACCCCCGCGGTGGCGCTGAGCCAATACACCGGGGTCATCGAAGAACTGCGCCAGCTCGTGCTTCAAGGTACGGACCGCGTCGGCCTGGACCGGATGCCCGACCCGGCGGGGCGGATGCTCGGCACGCTGCCGCTGCGCTCGATCCTTCCTGCGCTGGAATCTGCCGGTCTGGTGCGTGGTACCGGGGCCGCCTTGCTGGCACAGGGCCGGGCATCGCTGGCCGAACGTGCCGGCGTCATCGGCTGGGCCGAGACGCTGTTGCGCGACACGCGGCAACTCGGCGCCGAACTCGCGGCGCTGGAGCGCGCCGGCGGTCAACCCGCCGGCTCCTGGCCGGGCGCGCGCGATGCACTGCTCGCCTTTGCGCAGGCCGCGCAGGTGCAGTTCGGTGCAGAGAAAATGTCCGAGGATGCGGCCGACTTCTTCGACCAGGGCACTTCGGCCATGCAGCAGGGCACCGCCCTGGCGCGCGACACGAATGCGCGGCTCGATCGTGCCGTCCAGGCGCGGGCCGCTCAGATCGACCGCCGCATCGCCGGTGCCGGGCTGGCGTTCGTTGCCGGATTCATCCTTCTCGGCTATCTGCTGTGGTGTCTCAACGTGACCTTCCACCACGCCCTGCGACGGGTGCTCGACAGTACGCTTGCCGTGGCGCGCGGCGACCTGTCGGGCCGGGTCGCGGTGCGCGGCAGGGATGAACTCGCCGACATCGGCCACGCCGTGGATTCGATGAACGAGCGGTTGTCGGGCATGGTGGCCGAGATCCGCGGCAGCGCGGCACGCGTCGATGCGGCCGGGCGCCAGGTGGCCGAAGGCAGCCAGACGCTGCGCACCTTGACCCAGGAGCAATCGCACTGCGCTCGTCAGTCGGTGCTCGAGATCGGGCAGCTCACCGCAGCGGCCACACAGAACGCGCAGGCCGTGCAGGACCTCGACGGCATCACCGACCGGCTCGCCGAGCAGGCGGCGGCCGGAAAGGCGTCGATGAGCGCCACGGTGGAGGCGATGGATGCGCTGCAGAGCACGTCACAGCGCGTGACCGAAGTGGTGACCGTGATCGACGACGTGGCCTTCCAGACCAGCATGCTGGCGCTCAACGCGGCCATCGAGGCTGCACGCGCGGGCGAGTCCGGCAAGGGCTTCGCGGTCGTCGCCGCGGAAGTGCGGCAACTCGCACGCCGCTGCGCCGAATCGGCGGTCGAGATCCGCGCGCTCATCGGCACCGCCGGTGAACAGGTGCAGACGTCGTCGCAGCGACTGCATCACGTGAGCCACGCGCTCGATACGCTCGTGGCGGGCGTGGACGATGTGTCGGGGCAACTGCGAACCCTGGCCGAGGCGAGCTCGCAACAGGGCAGCGGACTGCAATCGGTGGCCGCGGGCGTGGCCACGCTGGACGACATCACGAAGACCGCCACCGACCTCATGGTGGAGTCGTCGGCAGCGGCGCAGATGCTCGTCGAACGCGCCGCGGTGCTCAAGGGCACGGTCGAGTCGATGCGACTGCGCCACGGGTCAGCCGACGAGGCGCGCGAACTCGTGGCGCGCGCAGCCGCGCACATATCCGACGTCGGCGCCGCGACGGCGATGGCTGATTTCAACCGTGCAGCGGGCGATTGGGTCGACCGCGATCTGTACATCTTCTGCTTCGATCGCCTCGGTACGTTGTCGGCATTCGGCGGCGATCCCCAACGTGCGGGCGGCAACGTGAGCGATCTGCCCGGAGTCGTCGGCACCGACTTTCTGGACCGTGCATGGGCCGCCGCCGACAATGGTGGCGACTGGGTGGCCTACGAGGTCGCGAGCCCCCTCAACGGGCGCCTGACGCCCAAGGAATCCTGGGTCTGCAAGGCCGGTGACGATCTGCTCGTCGGATGCGGTGCCTACCTCAACACGCTGCGCGCGAACCAGGCGCCGGCCCCCAGAAGCGAATCCTGGTCGCGCCGCGCCTTGACGGCACGCCAAGCCCACGCCTGAGGGAAACCTGTCGGCCCGTTGCGGCCTTTCGCGCAAGACAGCGCCCCGGCGCCCCGATCCCTCACAAAGCATCGAACCCGGACGTCTGCAACGGCTCGGAACCAGCCAACGAAAAGAGGGCTGCAAAAGCAGCCCCCTCGAACAGGCCATGTCGCGTCAGCCCTTGCCGTGTTTGGCGATCAGGCCCTTGGCGGTGGACAGCAACTGCGCACCCTTGAATCCGCGCTTGTCCATGTCGGCGACCCATTCGTCGTCGATCGCGGACGACAGCTTGATGAACTCGTCGCGCTGCGCGGCAGTGAACTGGTAGATCGCATTGCCGCGGTCGACCGCGGCCTTGCGGCCGGCAGCATCGTTGCCCTGCTGCGTCTTGCCCATCCAGGCCGAGGTGGCCATGCCGGAATTGGCGTCGATCACCTTCTTCAGGTCGGGCGCGAGCGACTCGTACTTGGGCTTGTTCATCGCCATCACGAACGTGGTGGTGTAGAGCGCGGCGCCGGTATTGTCGAACTCGCTGTGGAACTTGGTGAGCTCGTGCACCTTGACCGAGGGCACCACCTCCCACGGGATGACACACGCCTCGATCGTGCCCTTGCTCAGTGCGTCGGGGATCAGCGGCAGCGGCATGCCCACCGGCGTGGCGCCGACCGAGCCGAGCATCTTGGTGACCTGGCGCGTGGGGCCGCGCACCTTCATGCCCTTGAGGTCGGCCACGCTCTTGATCGGTTTGTTCGCCGAATGGAACATGCCGGGCCCGTGCACCTGCAGCGCGAGGACCTGCGTTTCCTTGAACTCGTCCGGGCACTGGGTCTGGAAGTACTCCCAGTAGGCCTTGGACGTGGCCTCGGCGTTGTTCATCATGAACGGCAGCTCGAAGGCCTCGATGCGCGGGAAACGGCCGGCCGTATTGCCCGGCAGTGTCCAGACCACGTCGACCACGCCGTCGCGCGCCTGGTCGTACAGCTGCACCGGCGTGCCGCCGAGCTGCATCGCGGGGTAAGCCTCGAACTTGATGCGGCCGCCGGAATCCTTCTCGACCTTGTCCATCCAGGGCTTGTGCATCGTGAGCCACACGTTGGACAGCGGCGCCATGAAGGTGTGGAACTTGAGCGTCACCTGCTGCTGGGCCAGGCCCGACAGATGCGGCACGCCGAGCGACGCCGCAACGGCGGCACCCTGGACGAATTGACGGCGTTTCATTCGGTGGAACTCCTTGGTTTGAAAACGTTGGCAGGACCTTAACGACTCGGGACCGGATCGGTGGACCCGGTTTTCCCTCATCCGATATAGCGCAGCACCCACAGCGAGATGGGCGGGAAGAACAGGATCAGCAGCGTGCGCGCCGTATCGCTGATGAGGAACGGCATCACGCCGCGGTAACTCTCGCCGATGGGCACGCCCTTGGCCATGCCGTTGACGACGTACACGTTCAGCCCGACGGGCGGCGTGAGCAGGCCGAAGCCCACCGTCATCAGCACGAGGATGCCGAACCAGATGGCCAGCGATTCCTTGGGCAGGCCGAAGTCGAGCCCCATCACCATCGGGAAGAAGATCGGGATCGTCAGCAGCATCACCGACAGCTCGTCCATCACGCAGCCCGACGCCACGTAGAACAGCATGATGCCGGCCATCACCACCATCGGCGGCCAGCCCAGGCCGTGCACGAAGGCGGCCAGTTCGTTCGGCACCTGGGTGAGCGCAAGCGCGGCGTTCATCACGTCGGCGCCGAGGAAGATCAGGAAGATCATCGCCGACGCCTCGGCGGTGGAATAGAAACACTGCTTGAACTTGGCCCACGTCATCTCGCGCCGCGCCAGTGCGGCGACGAGCGTTGCGGCCGAGCCCACGGCGGCGCCTTCGGTGGGCGAGAACAGGCCGCCGTAGATGCCGCCGAAGACGATCGTGAAGATCGCTGCGATCGGACCCACCGCGCTGACGAGGCGCCAGGTCATGCGCGGCGCATCGTCGGCCGAATCGGGTGCATGGCCCGGGAAGAGGCGCACGAAGATCGCGATCGCCGTGATGTAGCCGAGCATCGCGATCAGGCCCGGGATCATCGCCGCGGCAAAGAGCTTGGCGATGTTCTGCTCGGCCAGGATGGCGTAGATGACGAGCGGCACGCTGGGCGGAATCAGGATGCCGAGCGTGCCGCCCGCGGCCAGCGTGCCGGTCGACAGCCGGCCCGAATAGCCGTGCCGCCGCATCTCGGGCAGCGCCACCTGCGTGATCGTCGCCGCCGTTGCCACGGACGAGCCGCAGATCGCACCGAAGGCCGCGCTCGCGACCACCGCCGCCATCGCCAGCCCCCCTTTGAATCGCGCCATCAGCGAGGCGGCGAATTCGAACAGCGCACGCGAGATGCCGCCCTGGGTGGCGAAGTTGCCCATCAGGATGAAGAGCGGGATCACGCTCAGGTCGTAGCTCGCAAAGCGCGCGAAGGCCTGCGTATTGAGGAAACTCGCCAGCGGCAGCCAGCCGGCCTTGAGCACGTAGCCGGTGCAGCCGGCGATGAACATCGACACCGCGATCGGTGTGCGCAGCGCCATCAGCACCAGCATGACGGCGAAGATCAGCAGCGTCAGGGTGATCGGTGTCATGCGTGCACCTTCGATTCGAAAGCGCCGAAGCCGCGCACCGCCTGCACGAAGGCGATCACGGCCGTCAAAGCCAGGGGCGGCACGATGCCGACATACACCACCCATTCCGGAAAGCCGAGCATCATCGAGCCGGCCTTCGATGTCCACGCGTTCAGCCCGCCGATGGCCGAGCGCCAGGTCATCAGCGCCATGCACAGCGCGAGCATCAGCGCGCCGAAGCGGTCCAGCCGCGCATTCGTCTCGCCCGAGGCCTTGGCGGTGAAGAAGTCGACGATGATGTTGCCGCGCCGGACCTGGCACCACGGCAGGAAGAGCGCGATCGCCGCACCCGCCGCCGAGCCCGACAACTCGAAGTCGCCGACGATCGTCCAGCCCACGGTATTGCGCCCGATCAGGCTGACGCAGGTCATCAGCGTGATCAGCGTCAGCAGCACGCCGGCCGCAATGGCGCACAGCTTGGCCAGGGATTCGAGGAGCTTCACGTCGGGTCCTTGAGGTGGGTCGACATTGTGCGGGAACGGATGGCGGGGCCCGCGCGGTCAGTCGAGATCGGAGAGCGCCGCCTCGACCAGCGTGCCGATGCGTCCCCGGTCGCCCAGTTCATTGGCGAGCAGCAGCGCCAGCTTGGTCAGCAGCAGTTCGCGCCGCGCTGGCGGCACACGGTCCAGCGCTTCGGCGAGCAGGTCGTAGGTGGATTCGAGGTCGGGCAACGTGAGCATCGGTGGTCCTTCAATGCCCGAGCGCACGGCGCAGCGCGGCGTCCAGGCGTTGGGGCGTGACGTCGAGCCAGCGTGCCGCCACGTGCTGATCGGGCCGCACCAGCAACGCGCTGCGGGGCCCCTGCAAGCCCAGGCGCACGGCGGCTTCTGGCGCGAGCGGCAGCAGGTTGATCGGAAGACCGCGCGCCGCCCAGTCGTGCAACGGCCCGCTCAACGCCGCGGCGGCGCTGCGGTCGGCGAGCAGCAGCGCGAACCGCCCCGCATGCGTGCCGCACAGGTGGTCGAGCAGGTGGTCGTCCGCGCCCAGCCGGACGTTCGGCAGCGGTGCGCCGTTCGCCGGGCCAGCGCCGAACGAGGCACTGTCGTCGGCCTCGGCATTCAACGGCGAGGTGTCGTAGTCGTGCGGGCGCGACGTGCGCCAGTGGTAGAGCGGGCGCACGAAGGCCTGGGTGAGCGACAGCGACAGCACCGCGTCGCGCAGCAGCCGGAAGCCCGGCGTGGGTGGCGTCATGAAGCGGGTGCTCTTGCCGGCCTCGTCGATGATCTCTCGCGCGGCCGCCACGCGCTCGAGGCTGTAGCTCGGCATCAGCGCCGGCCCGCCGAGGCCACGCACCGCCAGACCGAGCTTCCACGCCACGTTCTGCGCATCCTGAAAGCCGGTGTTGGCCCCGCGCACGCCGAAGATCGGCAGCAAGTGCGCGGCGTCTCCAGCAAAGGCGATGCGTCCGTGCACATAGTCGGGCAGCGTGAGCGCACGCGCCGAATAGACCGAGCACCAGTCCATCTCCCAAGGTGTGCCCGCATGCCCGATCGATGCGAGTTGTGCGTCGATGCGCGCCTTCAGCGAAACGGGCGCGAGCGCTTCTTCGGGCGTTTCGCCCGGTGGCAACTGGTAGTCGATGCGCCAGATGCCGCCCGGCTCGCGGTGCATCAGCACCGTGTTGCCCCGGTTCCATTCGGGGTCGAAGAACGCGAGCCGTTCGGTCGGCAGCGGCAGGTCGATGCGGATGTCCGCGATCACGAACCGGCCTTCGTACGCTGCGCCTTCGAGCTTCAGTCCGCACAGCGTGCGCAGTGCGGAACGCGCACCATCCGCGGCCACCGCCCAGTCGGCCTGCTGGCGGTACGGGCCCGCCGGGGTGTCGATCTCGAGTTCGACGCCGCCCGGCGCTTGATTGGCCCGCACCCGCGTGACCTTGTGCCCCCAGCGCATCTCGATCAGCGGCTCGCGGGCCACCGCGTCCAGCAGGAATTCCTCGATGTACTGCTGCTGCAGGTTGGTCATCGGCGGGTAGCGGTCGTCGGCGGGAAACGGCGCTTCCATGCGGAAGACCCGCTGCCCGCGGTAATAGGAGTTTCCGAATTGCCACGGCAGCCCGCGCGCCACCACGGCGTCGGCGACACCCGCCTGTTGCAGGATCTCCATCGAGCGGCGCGTGAAGACGATCGCACGGCTGCCTTCGCTGACCTGCAGTTCCGACTCCAGCAGCACGCAGTGCACGCCCTGGCGCGCCAGGCCGAGCGCCGTGACCAGACCGATGGGACCTGCACCGACGACGACGACCTGCGCCACCTTCGACGGCACGGCCGGCGCGGCCTCGTGCACGACATAGCGGTAGTAGATCGACGGCCGAGGTTCGGCGACAGGCTGGTGCATCGAGGGATTTCATCAGTATGCTGACCGTCACGATAATGATAATCTGCGCCGCGTGCATCACGGGGAAACCCGCGCAACCCACGAAGCCTGCCCATGCCGAACCGCAAGCCCTTGCCGCCCGTGACGCTCGAAACCCAGCCCGGCCACCAGATCCGGCGCCTGCAGCAGATCGCCGTGGGACTGTTCATGGAGGAGACCGCGGCATTCGATCTCACGCCGGTGCAGTTTGCCGCGCTCGCGGCCGTGCATCGGCAGCCGGGCATGGACCAGCGCACACTCGCGCGCACGATCGGCTTCGACACGTCCACCACCGGCGGCGTGATCGACCGCCTCGAGCGGCGCGCGCTGATGCAGCGCCATGCCTCGCCGGACGATCGGCGCGTGCGCCTCCTGACCGTCACGCCCGACGGCGAAACGCTGCTCGCCGCCATCGTGCCGTGCATGCTGCGCGCACAGCAGCGCATCCTCGAACCGCTGCCCGAGGCCGACCGTCCACGCTTCATGCGCATGCTCGTCAAGTTGGTCGAGGGCAACAACAACGCCAGCCGTGCGCCCACGCTGCCCGGCTGAGCGGCCACTGGAGCAGCCGGTCGCCGGTCTTCCCACGTGGACGGCTCGAATTCACGGTGGTCATTCATGACAGGCGCATGAAGGCCCGCTTTGACCACGGCCCGTGATTCGGAAGTCGGGCCCAACAGGGCCGCCAGCGAGAATGCGGCCAATGGATGAAGTCATCGGGCTGTTTCCCACGCCTTTCATGCGGGTACCGGGCATGCTGAACGAGCGCCTGGTCACCTCGCTGGTCGCGCATTTCGTGTCCAGGGCCAGGACCGCCAACAATGCCTCGGATGGGCTGTCGCATACAGAGATGCTGCAGCCCGGCGACAGCCCCCTGTTCATCGAAGCTGCGGCACTGATGACACCCAAGCTGGCGGACTTCGGCGCCCTGATGTTCGGTGAGCGCCTGGGGTGGTCGCTCAAGGAGATGTGGGTGAATGTGCTGGACCGCGGCGGGCGGCAGGCCATGCACAACCATGCCAACAGCTTCATCTCGGGCGTGGTGTACCTGACGCCGACCCACCCCGAGGCGCGCACGGTATTCATGAAGTCGCCTGGCGGCCACGATTTCGCCTTCAAGAACGACCACGCGCGCAGTTCAAGCGGCCCCTACAGTGCCGACAAGTGGGTCAGCCCGGCGCCGCAGGTCGGCGACCTGGTGCTCTTTCCCAGCTACCTCATGCACGCCGTGCCACCGAATCCCGGTGAACGTCGCATCACGATGGCCTTCAACGCCATCCCGACGCATCTCGAATCCTGGGGCTACAAGATCAGCTTCAGCGGCTGAAGAGCCTCGCCGGGCGCCCGCGGCGGGGCTTGTCGTCAAACTGACAGATTCGGTGGTTAGCGTAGAACGCTTGGCCGCTGAACTCACACTGTCCGCGCTGCAGGTCTTGCCGGTGGCGCCGCCGCGCCGGCGTGCAGCGTTCGCGCTGATGACCGCATCGGGCTTCGCGGGCCTGGGCTACCAGATCGTCTGGACACAGCAGTCCGCGCTGTGGCTGGGACACGAAGCCGCCGCGGTGCTGGCAGTCGTGACGGCATTCTTCGGGGGTCTCGGTGTCGGCGCCTGGGCCCTTGGCAACCGCATCGAAGGCAGCCGGCATCCCGCGCGCTGGTACGCGGCCTGCGAGGGTCTCATCGCACTGTGGAGCGTGGCACTGGCCTTCGGGCTGCAGCCCATCAGCAATGGCATGCTGTGGCTCATCGGCGACCAGCCCGGGGCATGGTGGCAGGCGAGCGTGTCGATCTTCGGCACCATCATCGTGCTGCTGCCAGCCACGGCCGCCATGGGCGCCACGCTGCCGGCCATGGAACGGCTGGTATCCCAGGCTGGACGCGGCGGGCGGCACCTCGCGGGCCTTTATGCCAGCAACACGCTGGGCGCCCTGTTCGGCGTCCTGGCGACCGCCTTCTGGCTCGTGCCGACGTTCGGGCTGATGCGCAGCGCGGCCTTGTGCGCAGGCCTGAATCTGGTCTGCGCGCTGTCGGTGCTGGCGCTGCGGTCGTCACCGCAACCGGGCGCGGCGGCGCCGCCTGCCGTCGCCCCTTCCGCTGCGTTGCTTAGGCTCGCCGCGACGGGCCTGCTGGGCATCGGCTTCGAGGTCGTGGTGGTCCGCGTATTGAGCCAGGTGGCGGAGGACACGGTCTACACCTTCGCGATCCTGCTGGCCGTCTATCTGCTCGGCAGCGCGCTGGGCGCGGCCGCCTACCTGCGCCTGCCATCACGCCAGGGCGACGCCCCCGCCTTGCGCCACCGATGGCTGACCCTTCAAGCCATCGCGTGCCTGCTCGGCACCGTCATGCTCTGGAGCGCCGAGCACTTGCAGCAGGCCGTGCGCAATGCGCTCGGCCCCGGCATGGCCACGGCGCTGGCGGGCGAAGTCGTGCTGGCGCTGGCGGCATTCGCGCTGCCCACCGTGGTGATGGGCGCCCTCTTCAGCCACCTGGCCACCGAGGCGAGAACGGCCGGCCACAGCCTGGGGCGTGCGCTGGCATTCAACACCGTGGGCGCGGCCGCGGCCCCGGTCTTGTTCGGGGTGCTGCTGGTGCCGGCGCTGGGGCCGAAGTTGACGCTGTTGTCGATTGCCGCGGGCTATCTGGCGCTCGGCAAGACGACCGGCGTGCGCCAGCCGCTGTTCTGGATCGCCGCGGGGACCACGCTCGTGCTGGCTGTGGGCGCGCCGCCGCTGGCCTTCGTCGATGTGCCGCCCGGCGGCCGTGTGCTGAGCTACCGCGACGGCACCATGGCCGCGGTGAGCGTGGTCGAGGATGCGCAGGGCGTCGCCCGCCTGCGCATCAACAATCGCCAGCAGGAAGGCAGCAGCGCCACGCTCTTGGCGGACGGCCGCCAGGCGTTGCTGCCACTGCTGCTGCACCCTTCCCCGCAGCGGGCCCTCTTTCTGGGCCTCGGCACCGGGACCACGGCGCTGGCGGCGGCCGAAGACCCGAAGCTTCGGGTCGATGCCGTGGAACTGCTGCCCGAGGTCATCGCCGCGTCGGTGCTTTTCTCGGCCCACCTCAATCCGCGGCTGCAGGTCATGGCCGCCGACGCGCGACGCTACGTCAAGACCACCGGCCAGCACTACGACGTCATCGTCTCGGACAACTTCCATCCGGCGCGCAGCGGCTCCGGCACGCTTTACACCGTCGAGCACTTTCAGGCCGTGCGCGGGCGACTGTCCGCTCAGGGTGTGTTCTGCCAATGGTTGCCGCTGCACCAGCTCGACATCGCCACGCTGCGAAGCATCGTGCGGTCCTTCATCGCGGTGTACCCGAACAGCTGGGCGATGCTGGCGACGAACAGCCTGGAGACGCCCGTGCTCGGTCTGGTCGCCCGGCGCGACGCATCCGTCTTCCGCCTGCCTGAACTGCGCGCGGGACTGGCCCGTGGCGCCACGTCGCGGCGCCTCGAAGACTTCGGTCTGACCGATGAGCTGGCCCTGCTCGGCGGGTTCGTCGCCGGCCCGGCGTCGCTGGGCCGGCTCGCCGCGAACGCCCCCCTGAACACCGACGATCGCCCGGTGGTGTCTTACCGCGCACCGCGCATCACGTACGTGCCGGACTCGCTGCCGCGCGACCGTCTCTCGGCGCTCCTGCAGGAAGTCCACATCGAGCCCGGGGAACTGGTGGCGTCTGGATCCGAAGCCGCCTGGCCTCGGCGCCTGGCCGCCTACTGGCGCGCCCGTGACCGCTTCATCGAAGTGGGCCGGGACGTGCGACCGTCGGCCGACCTGCCGCGCATGTTGGCGCAGGTGCGAGAACCGTTGTTGTCGGTATTGCGCATCAGCGCGGATTTCCGTCCGGCCTACGACCCGTTGCTGCGCATGGCGCTGGCACTGCGGCGCAGCGAAGCGACGGCTGCGCACGCACTGCTGGCCGACCTTGCGCAGGTTCAACCGTGGCGACCCGAGGCGCGCATGGCGCTGCGGGAGCTAAACGTCGGACCGCCATGACCCGATCCTCTTTTCACCAGGAGATCCCCGCCATGCCCGCACTTCCCCTGCGTCGACGCAGTCTCTTGCAAACCGGTTTTGCCCTGGGGACGGCGGCCTTCCTGCCGGCTGCATGGGCGCACGAATATTTCGCACCCAATTTCACGGTGCATCACCCGTGGGCGCGGGCCTCGGCGCCCGGCGCCACATCGGCCATCGTGTCCATGACGATCGACGAGGTCAGCCAGGCGGACCGGCTGGTCGGCGTGCGCACGCCGGTGGCAACGGGCGCGGAAATGGGCGGGCCAGGCGTCGGCCCGAAGCTGGACATCGCCATCCCGCAGGGGCAGACCACGGAGCTGAACGAGGCCGGTGTCCATCTGCGCCTGGTCGGACTGACGATGCCGCTCGAAATGGCGCGCGAGTACCCGCTGACGCTGATCTTCGCGCGTGCCGGTGCGCTGCCGGCCAAGTTGCTGATCGACTTTCCGGCAGAACGCTGAGCGCGGGGCAAGACGTCATGAAGCGGTCATGGCGCGGTCATGCAGCGCCCGTAGCGTGTGTGTCAGGGACGAAGTGCTCGTCGGCCTTCGCCGCCTCATGGCAGCGCAACACACACAACCGGAGTAGGAAACATGAAGTTTGCCTTCAGCAGGAACCAGATCGCACTCGCCGCCCTGGCGGCACTCGGCACCACGGCGCTCGGCACGGCGCCCACCGTGGCCACGGCAGGCGAGAAGAATGAAAAGGGCACTTACCAGACCGGCGACTTCCACAACCACACGACCTGTTCCGACGGGTCCATTTCGCTGCAGAAGCTGGTCAAGAAGTCGACCGAGAAGAGCGAGGGCAACTGGGGACTGGACTGGTTCGTGCAGGCCGGCCACGGCGGCAACGGCAACCGCAACTGCACGCTGGTCGAAGATGACAGCCTGAGCACGCCGGTCTATCCCTTCTTGCCGGGCGCCGGTCCGACGACGACGTGGGCCAACAGCATCGGCGCGGCCGCGGTGAAGGGCAATGCCACCAACGGCACGCCCCTGGCGGCCCAGGCCAACCCGAGCATGTGGCGCTGGCAGTCGGTGCAGGAGTTCTCGTATCCGGTGGTCGAGTACCTCAGCGCGCTGAAGGGCGTGCCCGCCTTCATGGGCGTCGAGTCGGTCGTGTCGGGCCACGAGCACACCTCCATGTCGGTCATCACCGGCCAGTTGCCCGACGCCATCTACAAGCAGAAGCTGCCGGCCACCGGGCCCTACGCACCGCTCGGCAATGCCACGGCCTTGTCGCAATGGACCTACTGTTTCGATCGCGGCGACACCGACAACAGCCGCGGCGGCGGCCAGGGCTGGGACTGCTCGGTGACGGGCAGCGCCAACGCCGCCGATGCGGACTGGAACGCCACCGCAGCGAAGCTGACCAACAACAGCGGGCAGGCGGGCCATTTGAAGACCGTCCAAGCGGTGAAGTGGATGGCCGAGTTCCATCCCAAGGGCAGCTACTACGTTCCGGCGCACTTGGAACGCGCCGGCCCGTTCAACCCGAACGGGTCCAACGGCTTCAACATCGAGCACCTGCGCAACTTCAACAACGCCGGCCCCGACGTGGCGTTCGGCTTCGAGACCCAGCCGGGCCATGGCGCCTCGTCCAACCGGGGCGAATACCGGCCGAAACGCAACAACTTCGGCGGCGGCGTGATCGTCGATTCGGTCGGCGGCACGACCTACGGCGGCACCGGCGTCTACGGCGCGCAGGTCGGCGGCGTGTGGGACGCGCTGCTCGGCGAAGGCCGCAACTTCTGGTTCTTCGCCAGCTCCGACTGGCACAACCGCGGCATCTTCGGCCCCGACGACCGACGCACGACGCAGGACTTTCAACCGGGCGAATACCAGCGCAACTACACGATGATCAAGGCGGCGGATAGCAAGAACGGCCGCGGCGACGACCGCCACGGCGACGGCCGCGACGACAGGCGACCGACGCCGATCTCGCCGCAGCAGATCGTCGACGGCTTGCGCGCAGGCAACAATTTCGCCGCCAGCGGGCAGCTGATCGACCGCCTGGCCTTCGTCGTCTGCACGGACCGGTCCGCCTCGAACATCGAGAAGATGGCCGCCGAAGCCGCCAAGGACAACACGGCCAAGTTCGAAGGCCACTGTGCCGCGATGGGAGAAAAGCTGGTCGTGCACAAGGGCGAGGACCTGATCGTCGGCATCGCGGTGCGCGACCCGTCGGGCAAGAGCTTCTCTCCCTACAGCTTCGACAACCCGTCGCTGAAGCAGGTCGGCATCAGCCAGCCGCTGGACCAGCCGGTGCTCGACCACGTCGACGTCATCCGGGGCATGGTCACCGGCTACAAGCAGCCCGGTGCCGCCGACTACGCCGGCGAATGGCCGCGCGGCTGGCTGAAGGACGACGGCAGCACGCTGACGCTGGCCGACGTGCCGGCGGCGGCGAAGAACGAGACTGCCGCCGTCATCAAGACCTTCGACAGCCGCGGCTGGAAGAAGGCGGGCAAGGACATCCTGACGATGAGCTTTCGGATCCCGAACGTGAAGGCATCGCAGTACGTGCGACTGCGCGGGAGCAACCTGCCGGCGGCCGTGCCCTTCGAGACCGACGCCAATGGCAACCCGCTGGCCGACCTGTTCACCAACGAAAACGACGTGACAAAACTGAAGATCCCGTGCACGGCGTTCGGCACGACCGAGTTCAACGGCTGCCCGTCGCACCTGGCGACGGTCGACGGCCAGAAGTACGTCAGCTTCGACGTCGCGGCCTGGGCCGATCTCTGGTTCTACAGCAACCCGGTCTATGTCGAGGTCAAGGGCTCGACGATGGTGGCCGGGGTCCGCTGAGTCGTCTGCGGGCTTGCCCGCCATTCGGGCGCCGCGCGACGACGCGCGGCGCCTTCTTGTCGTTCTGTCCATCGAGGGCCCATGTCCACATCGTCAACCTTGTCCACGCCTCACGCCGCGCCCACGGTTCGCCGCCCCGTGCGGCTGCCGGATTGGCTGCGCGAGCCGCTGCTGCACTTCGTCGTCCTGGGCGCCCTGCTCTTTGCCGCCGACCACCTCATCACCGGCCAGGTGCAGGATCCGCGCCGCATCACCGTCTCTGCCGAGGTCGACAAAGAGATCAAGACCCTGTTCGAGGCGTCCCGCGGCCGGGCGCCCGACGCCGATGAACTGAAGGCGCTGCAGGCGCGCTGGCTCGACAACGAAGTGCTCTACCGCGAAGGGCTGGCGCTGCAGGTCGACCGTGGCGACAAGGCGATCCGCGAGCGCGTGATCTTCAAGGCGCTGAGCGTCGTCGACGCCAACGTGACGCGCCCGCCGCTCGACGAGAAGGTGTTGCGTGCATGGTTCGAGAGCCGCCGGTCCAAGTACGACGAGCCGGCGCGCTATGACTTTCAGGAAGCCGTGCTCGCCGGCGACACCTCGGAATCGGCCGTGAGGGCCTTCGTGCTCGCGCTCAATGCCGGCACCCCTGCAGACGAGAAAGCCGGCCTGCGACTGTTCAAGAGTCGTCCGCGGGACAACCTCGTGCAAAGCTACGGCGCCGAGTTCGCCAGGGCGGTCGAGCAGTCCGCGCCGGGAGAGTGGCGGGCGCTTCGCGCGCGCGACAGCTGGCGGGCGATACGGGTCGACGCCATCACGCCGCCCCGCCCTGCCGTCTTTGAGGCCTTGCGCGGTGTCGTCCTTCAGGATTGGACCGACGCCGTGATGGCCGAACAGCGCACGGCGGCGGTGCGCGTGCTGGCCAGGAAGTACAGCGTGAAGTTCGAGGCCGCCAAGCCATGAACCGGTTGCTCAGTGTGGCGCTGACCCTGGTGCTGACGGCAGCGGCGGCCCTGGCACCGGCACAGGCCCATGAAATGACCATGGCCGAGATGGAACTTCGCGAGACTGCGCCGGGGCAGTTCCTGTGGCACTGGACGGCCACCAACGAACTGGCGTCGAACCGGGACCTGACGCCGCGCTGGCCCGACGGCTGCCGGGCGCAGGACAACGTCCTGCGCTGCGGGGCGGCGGGCCTGCGGGGCACGCTGGCGATGGATGGCGTGGGCAAAGGCTACTCGGCCGCGCTGGTCAAGGTGTTCTGGCACGACGGCCCGTTGCGTGTCTATACGCTGACCTCGGCCCAGCCGTCGGTGCAGCTGTACGGTTCCGCCGACGATACGCGGGGCCGCGGCGAGATCGCTTCGGCCTATGTCGTGCTCGGGGTCGAACATATCCTGGGCGGCTTCGACCACCTGATGTTCGTCATGGGGCTGTTGTTCCTTGTCGGCTTCAACCGCCGACTGCTGCTCACCATCACGGCGTTCACCGCCGCCCACAGCGTGACGCTGGCGCTCAGCGCGCTGGGCCTGCTGACCCTGCGGCCGCCACCAGTGGAAGCCACGATCGCGTTGTCGATCATGCTGGTGGCCGGTGAAGCGCTCCGAGACCGGCAGGGCCTTGCGCGCCGATGGCCCGCGCTGGTGGCCTTTCTGTTCGGACTCGTCCATGGTCTCGGCTTTGCCGGCGCGCTGAAGGAAATCGGGCTGCCCGACAACCATCTCTGGATCGCGCTCTTGACCTTCAACGCCGGCGTCGAAGTCGGCCAGCTCATGGCCGTTGCCGCGGCCTGGCTCGTCTACTGGCTGCTGCGGGATTCGCGCTTCGTGTCGCGGGCACGCCTGGCTGCGCTCTACGGCATTGGCACGATGGCGGCGTACTGGTCGATCAGCCGCGTGGCCGCCGTGCTGTTCTGAGCCTGGCCAGGGCCAGACTCGCGATTTGCTTCACGCGCCCTGCCCCGCCGCGGACGCCTGCGCGAGGGTCCGTGCGGGGACATCGACGCAAGGCAGTTCACCGGTGCAGTCGCGGTCGACCGACCGGACCCCGCAACGCGGTCGTTCACCCGGATTCCACGGGTCGCTGCATCGTGCCGTGCGCCGACCCTGAGCGCGACACGGGTGCCGATTCGCGTGGACGCACTACGATCGCGGTCCCTTCACTGGCTGCCTTGCGATGAACCACGACGTCCTCGTTGCCGGCGCCACCGGACTGATCGGGCGCGAACTCGTGCGCGAGCT
>JAHECD010000151.1 GCA_024641945.1 Rubrivivax sp.
GCCCGTCGGTGGCGAAGAACCCGTTCCTGCAGTTCAACGTCAAGGGCGCCAAGGCGGGCGACAAGATCGCCATCGCCTGGACCGACAACCACGGCGACAAGCGCACCGACGAAGCCACGGTCTCCTGAACACCCGAGCGGTCGGCATGCGGGGCACCGTGCCCTGCACATGCCGGCCATCCTGATCCCCGACCCCCTCACGACCAGGAGACGACGTGAAGACAAAAACTCTCGTTGGAGTGGCCGCGCTTGCACTGTGCGCAAGTGCGCTGGCCCAGAAATCCGCTTCCGACGGCATTGCCGAGTACCGCAAGATGCTGGAGGACGGCAACCCGGCCGAGCTCTACGAAGCCAAGGGCGAGGAGTTGTGGAAGAAGGCCCGCGGCCCGAAGAAGGCCACGCTCGAGAAGTGTGATCTGGGCAGGGGTCCCGGCGTCGTCAAGGGTGTCTTCGTCGAACTGCCGCGCTACTTCGCCGATACCGGCCGCGTGCAGGACCTGGAGTCGCGCCTCGTCAGCTGCATGGAAACGCTGCAAGGCTACAAGGAAGAGGACGTCAGCGAAGACCGCTGGGGCAAGAACGAGCTCGGCGACGTCGAAGCGATGGCCACGTGGATCGCCGGTCAGTCGCGCGGCATGCGCTTCAACCTGCCGCAGGGCCACACCAAAGAGAAGGCCTTCTACGAGATGGGCAAGAAGGCCTTCTTCTTCCGCGGCGGCCCGCATGACTTCGCGTGCGCGAGCTGCCACGGCGCCGACGGCCAGCGCATCCGCCTGCAAGACCTGCCCAACCTCACGAAGAACCCGGGTGACGGCATCGGCTTCGCGGCGTGGCCGGCCTACCGCGTGTCGAACGGTCAGATGTGGGGGATGCAGCACCGGCTGAACGATTGTTATCGCCAGCAGCGGTTTCCGTATCCGGGCTACATCTCCGACGTGACGATCGCGCTGGCGACGTACATGGGTGTGAACGCCAAGGGCGCCGAGTCGATCGCGCCCGCACTGAAGCGCTGAAGGGAACACGACGATGATGAAGAACAAGGCAATTGCCGCGCTCGCGGGCCTCGCCGCGTTGGTGCTGGTGGGCTGCGCCTCGGGGCCCCGGTCGATGGGCGCGGACGATTTCACGGCGATGATGAAGTCGTCGTTCACCGACAAGGGCATCGCCAAGGTGTCGCGGCTCAACCAGGACCTCGGGCAGGCGGCGTGTTCGTCCGACACCCCGCCGTCCGAGGCGGTGGCCAAGCAGATCGAAGCTGAAGCCCTGGCGACGATGAAGTGGCCCGCCGGTGGCCAGTACCTCGGCGACTGGAAGGCGGGCGAGAAGCTTGCGCAGAACGGGCGCGGCATGACCTGGACCGACAAGTCGGCCGACCCGAGTGCGAATGGCGGCAACTGCTACAACTGCCACCAGATCGACCAGAAGGAAATCTCGTTCGGCACCATCGGCCCGAGCCTGTGGAACTACGGCAAGAACCGCGGTGTGAAGAACGTGGCCGACCCTGCTGCCGCGCCGATCGTCCAGTACACCTGGGGCAAGATCTGGAATTCCAAGGCCTACGCGGCGTGCTCCAACATGCCGAGGTTCGGCCACATGAAGCTGCTCGACGAAGCGCAGATCCGCGACATCATGGCCTTGCTGCTGGACCCGAATTCGCCGGTCAACAAGTAGCCACTGCTGAAGCCCGGCCGCGTGCCGGGCTTTTTCGATCCGATACATAAGCCGACACTTATCATGAGCCTGAGCAAGCGCGAATTCCTGCAGGTGCTGTCTGCCGCCACGGTGGCCGGCATGGGCCTGGCCCGCTACGAAAACGCCGACGCCGCAACGGCCGAGGAGGGCCTGTACGACCTGCCGCCGCTCGGCACCGGCACGGGCCACGTGAGCCTGCTGCACATGACGGACTGCCACGCGCAGCTCAAGCCGATCCACTTCCGCGAGCCGAGCGTGAACCTCGGGGTCGGCGCGATGCAGGGACAACTGCCGCACCTCGTGGGCGAGCACCTGCTCAAGGTCGCCGGCGTGCGCCCGGGCACCCCGCTGGCCGCGGCCTACACCTACCTCGATTTCGAGCAGGCCGCGCGGCGCTACGGCAAGGTCGGCGGCTTTGCGCACCTGGCCACGCTCGTCAAGCGTCTGAAGGCGAGCCGACCCGGCGCCTTGCTGCTCGACGGCGGCGACACCTGGCAGGGCAGCGCCACCAGCCTGTGGACGAACGCGCAGGACATGGTCGATGCCTGCAAGCTGCTCGGCGTGGACGTGATGACGGGCCACTGGGAGTTCACGTACGGCATGAAGCGCGTGAAGGAGATCGTCGAGAAGGACTTCGCCGGCAAGGTGGACTTCATCGCGCAGAACATCAAGACCAACGACTTCGGCGACCCGGTCTTCAAGCCCTACGTGATCAAGGAGATCAACGGCGTCAAGGTGGCGATCGTCGGGCAGGCATTTCCGTACACGCCGATCGCGAACCCGCGCTACATGGTGGCCGACTGGGAATTCGGCATCCAGGACGAGAACATGCAGAAGCAGGTCGACGAAGCGCGCGCCAAGGGCGCGCAGGCCGTCGTCGTGCTCAGCCACAACGGCATGGACGTGGACCTGAAGATGGCGAGCCGTGTGCGCGGCATCGACGCCATCTTCGGCGGCCACACGCACGACGGCGTGCCGGTGGCGATCCCGGTGACGAATGCCGGCGGCAAGACGCTCGTGACCAACGCGGGCAGCAACGGCAAGTTCCTCGGCGTGATGGATCTCGTGGTGAAGGACGGCAAGGTCGCCGACTTCCGGTACCGCCTGCTGCCGATCTTCAGCAACATGTTGAAGGCCGACCCCGAGATGGACGCGCTCATCACCAAGGCGCGGGCGCCCTACGAGAGCAAGCTGGCGCAGACGCTCGCCGTCACCGACGGCCTGCTCTACCGCCGCGGCAACTTCAACGGCAGCTGGGACCAGCTGTTGTGCGACGCGCTGATGGACGTGCAGGGTGCCGAGATCGCATTCAGCCCCGGCTTCCGCTGGGGCACGAGCCTGCTGCCGGGCGATGCAATCACGCGCGAGCTGATGATGGACCAGGTGGCCATCACCTACCCCTACGCCACCGTCACCGAGATGTCGGGCGAGATGATCAAGACGATCCTCGAGGACGTGGCCGACAACCTCTTCAACCCCGACCCGTACTACCAGCAGGGCGGCGACATGGTGCGCATCGGCGGCCTGCAATACACGATGACGCCGGACGGAAAGATGGGTGGGCGCATCGGCGACATGCGTGTGGGCGGAAAGGCCGTCGAGGCCGGCAAGACCTACAAGGTCGCGGGCTGGGCGCCGGTGGCCGAAGAGGCTTCCAAGGCTGGCAACAAGCCGGTGTGGGAGCTCGTCGAGACGTGGCTCAAGTCGCAGCCGGGCGGGCGCGTCAAGCCGCGCACGATCAACACACCCAAGCTCACCGGCATGGCGGGCAATCCAGGCATCGCCTGAGCGCCACGACCGGCCTCGTCGACGAAAGTCGACACGCGGCGTCAAGCCGCGGCCAGGGCTGGCATCAGCCCCTTGCGGCGGTTCGTGTTGGAGGCTTTGTACGGGATCAGGGCGCCGGGGCGCTCTCTTGCACTCGCCCGGCGGCCTCGGCCCGCGCGGTGTCTCCGACCCGATGCATGAAAGGCCGCAACGGGCTGCTTGACACCCCCCAGGCGCGTCGATCGTCGGAGCGCCGCCGTTCGCTTTCAGCCGCCGACCGCAACCGGTCGAACAGGCAGAATGCGGCCTCTTCAGCGCAGCCGCTCGGCCGCGCCCTGCTCCGCTTTCAGGACACCGCCATGACTGCCATCCCCGCGCCGACGGACGACCCGGACGAGAAGATCGAGATCAGCCTGGCGAGCGCGCTCGAATTGGCGCACCTGGGGCTGGGCACGATGATCGATATCCGCCAGACGTTCGAGATCGAGATGAAAGGGGCGATCCCCGATACCGTGCACATCCCGCTGTTCGAGGTGAAGGTGCTGCTCGGCCACGCGTTGACCGAGGATGAGCAGGACATCCTCGACGCCGGCACGCCGAGCGCCATCGACGTCAAGGACTTCTTCTCGACCGTCAACCACCTGCACAACGTGCACGACCATATCCTGCTGTGCGTGTGCAACAGCGGCCGGCGCAGCATCTACGCGGCGCAGCTGCTGCGGTCGCTGGGCTACGACAAGGCGCTGTCGGTGGCCGGCGGCTTCCAGGCCTGGAAGAAGCTCCAGGTCATGCCGCTGGCCACTTCGTGACGCCTCAGAAGTGGTACGAGTACATCAGTTGCAGGTTCGTCTGCTTGTGGGTGACGACCACGCCCATGCCATTCGTCACCGTGCTCTTGGGCGCCAAGGTCAACGATCCGTTGAACTCGCTCGAAGGTGACATGCGGTAACCCAGGCCCATGGTGTAGTGCGTCTTCACGGTCGCAGGGAAGAGCGGGTTCACGAGCGCATCGGGAATCGGGTTGTCGGCCAGGTTCACGCCGGCACGCAACGTGAGCTGCCCGTTCACCGCATAGGCCGCGCCCACGCTCGTCACCGTCTGGTCCTTCCAGTTCTGCGGCAGCGCGAAGCTCACCGAACCTCCCACGCCCGCACTGTCGTAGCGCAGCTTGAAATCCTTCATCACGTCGGACCAGGCGATGCGCTTCACGTCGGCCGCCAGCAGCAGCGCCGGCGTGGCCTGCCAGCTCACGCCCGCCGCCAGCGTGGACGGCCACTGGAAGTCGACCACCGTGATCCGGCCCGTGTCGGAAAAGATGCCGCCCCCATCGCAGGTGAGCGCCTTGGGCTGGTCCCGCACACTGTCGGCCGGCGGCAGCATGCAACCGCTCATGCTCGCGCCCGTGGCAGTCGTCTTCATGTCCTTCAGCGATGACTTGAACTGATAGGAGGCCCCGACGATCACGCCCGCGGCAGGCTTGTAGACCGCGCCGATCTTTGCGGCCCAGCCGGTCGACGTGGCGGCCCCGGAGAAGTCACTCGAGTTGGAGAAGTCGATGCGGGCCCAGGGTGCACCCGCAAGGCCCGGCAGCGCCCCGCCGAGCGGCCCGGACGCTGCGGTGACCATCGAGCCGAGCTGCGCCCCGGACGCGGCCATGCGCATGTCCAGCCCCGCCCAGATGAAGTCCAGCGTGGCGCCGACCGCGAAGTCCGGCGTCACCTGGTACGCCAGCGGCAGCAGCACCCGGCCAACCCCGAGTTCGGAACGCACGGGCTCTCCCGAGCCGCCGGCCATGAAGGTCGTGGCGCTGTATTCGGTGCCCATGCCGCCCTGGGCAAACACGCCCACGCCATAGGTCCAGGGCCCGGTGCGACGGGCATAACCGAACGCCGGCATCACGTAGGACGTGCCACCCGACTTCGCGCTGGGGAATCCTGGCATCGTGCTGTGCACGTCCGGGCCGAGCAGGCCGATCGCGCCGTCGATGCGCGCACCCGGATCCATGAGCGACAGCGTTGCCGGGTTCTGTGCCATCGCCGCGGTGCCGTGGTCCATGGCCTGCGAAGCGCCCCCCATGGCCGTGGAGACAGGCCCGTAGCCTTCCATGTTCATGCCGTTCGTCGCCATGGCGGGGAGTGAAACGATGCACATCAGCGCGGCGATCGGTGTGAGTCCGTGGGTCTGGTTGGGCTGGGTCATGGTCAGTCTCCTGGTTTGAGGGGTCCGGAACGGGATATCGAATGGCTTCACCACTGCACCAGCAGGCGGCCCTTGGCCACCTTGCTCGGCCATTGCTTGAGCGGGCTGTTGCCCTTCTTGATGCAGTCGCCGCTGCGAATGTCGAACTGCCATTCGTGTTTCGGGCAGGTCAGCGTGCAGCCCTGCAGCGCAAGGTGCGGAATGTTGGTCGTCTGGTGCGGGCAGCGGCTGTCGTAGACACGCCATTCCTTCGCCGACACGCGGTGCACGAACAGGCCGCGGCCGTCGCATTCGACGCGTTGCGTGCTGCCCACTTCGATCCCCTTGGTCGCCAGCGCGTCGTGCCATTCGGCCGTGCCCCCCATCGCGCCCGGCTGGAATTCCGGAATATCCATCGCGAGGATGATGTCCACCGCCCAGACGATCTTGGCCAGGCCCAGCGTCGGGAAGGCCATCAGAAGCGCGTCGAGCACCTCCATCGGCGTGCAGCCTTCGCGCAGCGCACGACCGAGGTACTGGCGAAACCCACGCTCCGTCTGCGCATCGACCTTGGTGATCACGCTGATCAGGTTGCGGGTCTTCGGATCGAGGTGTTTGCCGCAATTCTTGAGGAAGGCGAAGTAGTGGCCCACCGCATCGGGGCGTGCCTTGACGAGGTAGTTCAGTGCATCGCTCATGGCTGCTGATTTCCGGCGTTGGGGTTGTCGACATGGACCAATACGGGGCAGGTGGCCAGCCCGATGACCTTCTGCGCCGTGCCGCCGATCCAGGCGCGCGGCAGGCGGTCGCCGCCGTGCCGTCCGACCACGAGCAGGTCTGCGCCGATGGCCGCGGCGTGATCGATCAAGGCCTGGTGCGGCCGTCCCACGCTCACGGCGCCGTCGGCGGCGACGCCCAGTGCACGGGCACGTTGAAGCCACGCGGCCAGAGCCTGCTCGGCCTGCGGGCGCGCCGCCTCGGTGGCAACGACGGCCAACACGGCCAGCGGGAGTGCGCACTGCGCCGCGACGCCCGCCGCGCGCGCCAGGATCGCCCCATCCGGCACGAGCGGGTCGAGCCCGACGAGCACACGCCGGCTCCACAGGTGCGCGCCACGCGGGGCGATCAGCACGCTGCACGGTGCGTGCGCCACGACCTTGCTCACCATCTCGCCGACCAGCAGGTTGGCGAGCAGCCCGCGCCGACCGCGCCGGCGGATGACGACCAGGTCGGCGCCGAGATCGCGCGCGGCGCCGACGACCTCGGCATACGGCTCGGGCCCGCGCCGCACCGTCACGCGCAGGTCCACACTCTGCGCGGTCGCGACAGATTGCAGGTGCTGCCGCCGGGCAGACACCTCGGCGTCGGCCCGCGCGGACGCCTGCGGAGCGACGGCCTCGTATTCGGCATTGCTGACCATCGGCAGCACCGCATCGAGCGGCAACGCCCATTGGCGCGCCAGTTCAAGCGCCAAGGCCTCCGCGCCGGTATCGAATTCGCCGTGCTCCGTGGCCAGCAGCAAGTGCGAAAAGACGGTGGCCATGATCGATGCCCGCCTCAATGGCCCGCAGACAGCCAGCCGGACGCCGCCAGCGCCACGACCGCCACTTCGGCCAGGCAGATGGCGGCGAACGCGCGGTCGCCGCGCGCCAGGTACAACGGCACCAGCGCCAGCAGGCAGGCCACGGAGCTGCCGGCCAGCAGCGCAATGCCCATCAGCCCGGCCATGTCGCCCAGGTGGATGCGCGCCAGCCAGCCCCAGCCGGTGGGCGATTGCGTCAACTCCAGGAAACGCCCCACCGGGTGCATCCAGAGTTCGGGCAACTGACGCGGCGGGACGTGTGCCTCCATCAGGCCGGTGAGGTAGGCCACGAAGCTCAGGACGAGCACGATCATGCCGATGCGCGCACCCCAGTCCAGCACCGCGGCATAGCGCAGCTGTTCGGCCGGTTGCTCGGCTGCGGCAGACAGGGCGGCCGGCGATGCAGCCGAAACGCTGCCGCCCGGCCCCGCTATCGGCAGCTCGCGATCGGACGGGCCGTTCGGTGTCACGCCCACACCCCCAGGCCCTTGAGCAACGCGCGCACGCCAGCAAAGAGCAGCACGCCGATGACCATGCGCCGGATGACCGACCCCTTGAGCACATTGAGCAGGCGTGCGCCGATGCGCGCGCCCAGCATCATGCCCAGCACCGACGGCACGGCGATCATCGGCAGCACCGCACCCTTGTTCACGTAGACCCAGGCAGCCGACGAATCCACGAGCGACAGCACCAGGCTCGATGTGCCAGCGGAGACCTTCAGCGGGGCACCCATGAGCAGGTTCAGCGCCGGCACGTTGGCCCAGCCTGCGCCGATGCCGAACATTCCGGCCAGCACGCCGATCCCGAGAAAGACAATCAATCCCGGTACCGTGCGATGCACCTGCCAGTGCACCGTTCGGCCCGAAGCGCCGTCGAGAAAGATGCCATTCAGCGCCAAGGCCTGCGCCAGCGAATCGGGGCGGTCCACCTGCGGGAACTCCGACTTTTTCGACACGAACATCAGCACCACGATGCCCAGCACCACCACGCCCAGCAGCATCTGGACCACGTTGGCCGGCATGGCCAACCCCAGCATCGCACCGCCGATGGAACTGGCCGACGCCAGCA
>JAHECD010000053.1 GCA_024641945.1 Rubrivivax sp.
CCGTGCCAGCGCCGGGCGTGCGCGGCAGCGCGGCCCTGCGCGCGCTCGCGCCGGTCGACGGCACCGTGCCGGCCGGCACGCGCCTGCACTTCGCGCACAGTGACCTGGCCGGTTATTCGATCTTCGAGGAGGCCTTCACCTTTGGCGATGCGGCGGGCAGGGCGGCCGCGCGGGCCTTGCGCGGATGAAAGTTCTGGTCGCCGCGCCATGCCGCGGCACTTGCATCGAAGTCGGGTTGAATCGACCATAGCCGGCCGTTCGTCGCACGATTTCGAGACCCGAATTCGCACGGGTTGTCGACACGGCACCGTCCCGATCGTCGTCCAGTCAGCGTCACTCCCGCCGAGGAATCACGATGAGCGCCACCGCCACCGCCACCGCCACGCCGCCCACCGCCCGCAGCAAGTCCGCCACGCGCCGCCCCGCGCCCGCGCCGGCGCGCCTCGTGATCCTCGTCGCCACACGCAAGGGCGCCTGGATCTTCCACGGCGATGCCCGGCGCCGCACCTGGACGGCGGACGGGCCGCATTTCCTCGGCCACAACATCAGCCACGTGCAACTCGACCCGCGCGACGGCCGCACGCTGCTGGCGGCGGCCAAGACCGGCCACCTCGGTCCGACCATCTTCCGCTCGACCAATCTCGGCCGAACGTGGAAAGAAGCCAAGCAGCCGCCCGCCTTTGCCAACCCGGCCGGCGGCCCGCCGGCGCGCTCGGTCGACCACACGTTCTGGCTGACGCCGGGTCACCCCGGCGAGCGCGACACCTGGTATGCCGGCACCTCGCCGCAGGGCCTGTTCCGCTCGGAGGACGGCGGCGTCACGTGGGCGCCGCTGCCGGCCGTGAACGACGATGCGCAGTTCCGCGCCTGGATGGGCACGGTGCAGGACGGCACGCCCGACGGGCCCAAGCTGCATTCGCTGATCGTCGACCCGCGCGACGCCTCGCACCTGATCTTCGGCATGTCCGGCGGCGGCGTGCACGAGTCGCGCGACGCGGGGCGGAGCTGGTCGACGCTGATCAAGGGCATGGAAGTGGTGGAGGGCTTCGACGCGTCCAATGTCAGCTTCCACGACCCGCACTGCGTGCGCCTGTGCCCGTCCAACCCGGACCGCCTGTACCAGCAGAACCATTGCGGCATCTACCTGCTCGACCGGTCCCGCGATCCGGCCAACGACACCTGGCAGCGCATCGGCCGCAAGATGCCCAAGCGCGTGGGCGATATCGGCTTCCCGATGGTCGTGCACCCGCACGACGCCGATACGGCATGGGTCTTCCCGATGGACGGCACGACGGTCTGGCCGCGCACCAGCCCCGACGGGCGCCCGGCGGCCTATGTCACGCGCAATGCCGGCCGCACCTGGCAGCGGCTGGACGAGGGCCTGCCCGAAACCCAGGCCTGGTGGACCATCAAGCGCCAGGCCATGACTGCGGATGCGCAGGCGGCGCCGGCGCTGTATCTGGGTACCACCAGCGGCGAGCTGTGGATCGGGCGCGACGAAGGTGCGCGCTGGTCGACTATCGCGCGCCACCTGCCCGAGATCTACGCGGTGGAAGTGGCCGTGCCGGCATGAGCGTTTCGGGAGCGCGCCGATGAAAGTGCTCGTGCCCGCGGCGCTGCGGTCATACACCCGCGACGCGCAGGTCGAGGCGGCGGGGGCGACGCTGGACGAACTCTTCGCGGACCTCGACCGCCACTATCCCGGGCTGCGCTTCCGTGTGGTCGACGAGCAGAACCAACTGCGGCCGAACATGCGCCTGTTCGTCAACGGCCTCGGCGTGCGCGACCTGGGACATGCCGTCCAGCCCGACGACTTCGTTGCCATCGTGCTGGCGCTCAGCGGGGGCTGATCCCGTCGGCGATGGTGGGCGCTCGGGTGGACGACACCCGCGTCGCGCCGGATCAGGCGTGTCTTGTGTCGGCTGCCGTTGCGACCGCGCCGCGTTGGAGGCGATGCCGCTCCACCTCGCGCGGCGCAAAGTCCGCGATCAGCGCACACATCAGCACCTCGGCGCGCTGCGTGTTGTCGGCGCCGACATTGCAAACGTAGACGTCGAGCGTGGCGGCGCCGAGTTCGGGCCATGTGTGCACCGCCACATGCGATTCGGCCAGCAGCACCATGCCCGTGACGCCGCCGGGCGGTGAGAAGACGTAGAAGAGCTCACCCACAGGGGTGAGCCCGGCTGCGTGCACCGCTGCCATGCAGCATGCGCGCAGTGCCGCGGCGTCCGTCAGGGCGGCCAGCCCCGGCGGGCAGCCGCCGAGGTCGGCGGTGAGATGCAGGCCGTTCATTCGGGACGATTATCGGCACGCCAGCCCATCCGCGGCCTGTGGCAAAGTGGGCGACCAAAGGAGAGATGCCATGGGTGACAAGCGCCAACCGAAGAGCGGCGGCAAGGGCGGCGGCAAGGGCAGCGACAAGGAGAAGGCGAAGGCCCGTGCAAAAGCCGGCGCCAAGCCGGGAAAGAAAGACGAGGCCGACCGCACCATCGGCAAGAGCGAGTACTACGAACGGCTGGCACCACTGGAACTCGAGCTGAACGACCTGGCGCGCTGGCTGCAGCACACCGGCAGGCGGCTGGCGGTGGTCGTCGAGGGGCGCGACACGGCCGGCAAGGGCGGTGTCATCTCGGCCATCGTCGATACGCTCAACCCGCGCCAGTGCCACGTGGTGGCGTTGCCCAAGCCGAGCGATCGCGAAAAGTCCGAGTGGTATTTCCAGCGCTACGTGGGCCATCTTCCGGCCGCGGGCGAGATCACGCTGTTCGACCGCAGTTGGTACAACCGCGCCGGCGTCGAGCGCGTGATGAACTTCTGCACCGAAACCGAAACGGCCTCCTTCCTGAAGCAGGCGCCGACGTTCGAGAAGATGCTCGTCGACGACGGCATCCTGCTCTTCAAGTACTGGCTCACGGTGGACCAGGCGCAGCAGGAGGAGCGTTTCGCCGAGCGCCTGGCCGACCCGCTGAAGCGCTGGAAGCTGAGCCCGATCGACGTGCAGGCGCGCCAGAAATACGCCGAGTACGGGCAGGCGCGCGACGTGATGCTGAAGGCCACCCACACCAGACACGCGCCGTGGACGCTGGTGGACTTCAACGACCAGCGGCGCGGACGGCTCACGCTGATACGCCACCTGCTCGACCACATTCCCGACCGCAAGGTGCCCGAGGCGAAGATCGAATTCCCGCCACTGGCGCATGCGCCGCTCGTGGAGGAGTTTCGTGGCCCGCTGGAGCCGATCAAGAGCATGTGACGCGGCGCTGGACCGCGGCGTCAGATCAGGTGCGGCCGGTTGCTCAGTTCATTCGGATTGGCCTGGCCCGCGATCGCCGCGTGGTGCTGCACGAGCAGCGCCTCGACGGCGTCGATCGCCTTCATCAGCCCGGCCTCGAATCGACCCGCGCGAAAGTCCTCGCGCATGTTCGCGACGATGCGGTCCCAGTGGCCGTCAGGGGCGTGGCGCGCCACACCGCGGTCGGCCACGATCTCGATCTGGTGCTCGGCCAGCAGCAGGTAGATCAGCACGCCGTTGTTGGCTTCGGTGTCCCACACGCGCAGCTTGCCGAACATCGCCACCGCACGCTCGCGCGCGATGGCGCCTCGCCACAGGTAGCTCAACGGGAGGCCGGCCTCGACACACACGCGGATCTCGCCATGGTGCAGCTGTTCGCTTTGTGCGATGCGCGCCTCGATGCGCGCCAATGCGTCCGGCCCGAGCGCGCGCTTCGTATCGGTCTCGTCGAACCAGCGGTGCCTGAGCAGGCGTGCGATACGGCCCATCACCAGCTGCCTCCCGCACCGCCGCCGCCGAAGTCACCACCGCCGCCGGACGAGAAGCCGCCGCCCCCCCCGCCGCCAAACCCACCACCACCGCCGAATCCGCCGCCATGCCCGCCGCCCCAAACCACGGGGCCGCTGCGCCCGCGGGTGGCGCCGCGAAGCGCCGAGCCGACCCCCATGATCCCGACGACGAACAGCGACACCACGCCCGCCGCACCGGCGAGCAGCATGCTGTGCGTGAACCACCAGCCCATGCCGCCGGCCGCACCGCCGGTGAGCAGCGAGCCGAGCTTGCGGCCGAAGATGCCCGACAGCACCGAACCGATGATCGGCACGCCGACGAAGAAGAACATCAGCAGTTCCTGCAGGCCCATGCCATCGGCCGCATCGCCGGCGCCGCGTGCCTGCGGCGCCGGCAGGTTCTCGCCCTTGATGCGGGCCATCAGCGCGTCCACACCGGCGTTCAGCCCGCCGGCAAAGTCGCCCTGCTTGAAGGCGGGCGTGATGACGTTCTGCACGATCTGGCGCGCGGCCAGGTCGGGCACCGCGCCCTCGAGTGCCTTGGCCGGCGCGATCCAGAGCTTGCGGTCGTTCTTGGCCACCAGCACGAGCAGGCCGTCGCCGACGTCGCGCCGGCCGATCTTCCAGGTTTCGCCCACACGCTGCGCGAACGAGGCGATATCTTCCGGCGCCGTGGTCGGCACCAGCAGCACGACGATCTGCGGGCCGGCCTGCGCTTCGAACGCCGCGAGCTTGGCCTCCAGCGCATTGCGCTGCGCGTCACCGAGCGTCGCGGTCTGGTCGATCACGCGCGCGCTCAGCGCGGGCACCGGCAGCACGTCCTGCGCGTGCAGCGCCGGCGCGACCAGCGCGAGCCACCCGGCGAGCAGCGGCGCCAGCAGGCGCAGCAGCGGCATCGTCGTGCCTTATTTCGACGCCGCAGGTGCTGCGGGCGCCGCGGGCTTGTCGAAGCTCACCGCGGGCGGCGCCTTGATCGCGTCTTCGTTGTCGACCGTGAAGCTCGGCTTGACGGCGTAGCTGAAGATCATCGCGGTCAGGTTGGTCGGGAAGCTGCGGGTGAGCACGTTGTACTCCTGCACCGACTTGATGTAGCGGTTGCGCGCCACCGTGATCCGGTTCTCGGTGCCTTCGAGTTGCACCCGCAGGTCCTGGAAGGCCTGGTTCGCCTTCAGGTTGGGGTAGGCCTCGCTCACCGCCATCAGGCGGCTCAGCGCGCTGCCGAGTTCACCCTGCGCCTGCTGGAACTTCTTGAAAGCCTCGGGGTTGTTCAGCGTCTCCGGGGTGACCTGGATCGATGTCGCCTTGGCGCGCGCCTCGATCACCTTGGTCAGCGTCTCCTGCTCGAAATTGGCCTCGCCCTTGACGGTGGCGACGATGTTGGGGATCAGGTCGGCGCGGCGCTGGTACTGGTTCAGCACCTCGGCCCAGGCCGACTTGACGCCCTCGTCGAGGCGCTGGAAATCGTTGTAGCCGCAGCCGCCGAGCAGGGCGGTGGCGGTCAGCAGCAGGGCGGCAAAAACGCGGCGCAGCATGGAGAGGTCCTTTCGGTCGTCTGGCAGTCGGGGATCGACGCGACCCTTACATGGGGCCGCAGGCCGTGGTTCAAGCCCGCCAGGACTGTAGCGCCTTCGCGGGACCGTGCCCGACCATCGGTTGGACCGTCAGCCGTTGCCCAGGCAGACGCCGATATGGCGCGCCGCGAGCACGAGTTCGTGGTCCGGCGGCACGAGGCGGTTGCGCCCGGCCACGTCGGCCAGCGGCACGCTGACACATTGATCGGCCTGCAGCGCCACCATCTCGCCGTAGCGCCCCTGCATCGCCAGTTGCGCCGCGGCGTGACCGAAGCGCGTCGCCAAAACACGGTCGAAGGCGGTGGGCGTGCCGCCGCGCTGCACATGCCCGAGCAGCGTGGTGCGAACCTCGCTCTGCAGGTGCGGCTCGAGCATCGCGCGCAGGTGCTCGCCGACGCCGCCGAGGCGCAGCGGGTCCGGGCTGTCGGCCAGCGTATGCGCGACCGTGAGTTGCCCGCCCACCGGCACGGCGCCTTCGGCGATGCACACGATCGTGCTGCCGTCGCCTTCGAGGCCTTCGCGCCCGCGGCAGCGCGCGAGCACGGCGGCGGGCTCGAACGGCAGTTCGGGAATCAGGATCACGTCGGCGCCACCCGCGAGGCCGCCTTCGAGGGCGATCCAGCCGGCATAACGGCCCATCGTCTCGACGATCATCACGCGGCCGTGGCTGCGTGCGGTGGTGCGCAGGCGGCCGATGGCCTCGGCCACCACGGCCACGGCGCTGTCGAAGCCGAACGTGCGCTCGGTGAGCGCAAGGTCGTTGTCGATCGTCTTGGGCACGCCGATCATCGGCAGGCCCATCGTGTGCAGCCGGTGGGCGATCGACATCGTGCCGTCGCCCCCGATCGCCACCACCGCGTCGAGCCGGGCCTCGCGTGCCACCGCCAGCACTTCGGCGGACACGTCGGCGCCGCCGCGTGCGAAATCGTGGAACGGGTCGGCGCGGTTGTGCGTGCCGAGGATCGTGCCGCCGAGGTCGAGGATGCCGTCCACGCTGTGCTCGGTGAGCGGGCGCAGGCGCCGTCGCATCAGGCCGAGGAAGCCCTGCTCGATGCCGGTCACGCGAGCGCCGGCACCGATGAGCGCCCGTGTCGCCGCGCGGATCACCGCATTCAGGCCCGGGCAGTCGCCGCCGCCGGTGAGGATGCCGATGTGCATGGCGGCCGATTGTGCGGAGCTCCGCCCGCCCGGTTCTGATCTGGCGCAACGTACGATGCGGTGCATGCTCGACCCCCACCATGCCCTGCAGGCCGCCGCCCGGCCCGCCGCGCGCGGGGCGCCGTCGCTTCGGCGCGTGCTGGTGCTCGGCGGCGCCGGTCCACTCGGCGCCGCCGTGATGGAGGCGCTGCTCGGCGGCCACCGTTTCGAGCGCGTAGGGGTCGTGGTGAGACAGCGGGTGCAGCCGGCGCTGCGCGGGCTCCTGGTGGTGGACGCCGACGATGCCGCGTGGCTGCGATTTGCCCCCGATACCGCGGTCATCGTTTTCGACCGGGAGCGGCACGCCAACGGACGCGACGAACCCTTTCTGCGGCCGATGCCGGCCGACCTGCAGGCGATGGCGCGGCGGCTCCTGACTGCCGGCGTGCGCCAGTTGGTCGTGGCGGTGCCGCATGCGCCGTCGATGCTGCCGCAGGCACTGAAGGCCGGCCTCGCCTCGCTCGACGAGGGGGCGGTGGCCGCACTCGGTTTCGAGCACCTGGTCTTTCTGCGCATGGCACAGGCCGGCAGCGCCGACGCCAGTGGCGGGCAGTCGGCACCCCAGCGTCTCGCCGCATGGATGCTTCGTCAGCTGCACTGGATGGTGCCTTCGTCGGACCAGCCCGTGCGTGTGCAGACCGTGGCGCGCGTGGTCGCCTCGCTGGCCGTCGAACTGCGCGATGCACCGGGCGGCACACGCGTGCTGCCGCCCGAGCTGCTCTGGCATGCGGCGCAAGTGACGGACGCGCAGCCGCTCGTGCTGCGCTGGCTGGCGGGTGAGGGACTGCCGCCGGTTCGTGCGCCGCGGATGCGGCTCTAGACGGGGCCGCGCACGGCGCGTTGACGTGGTCCGACGCTGCGGGCGTCGACCGTTGCGAATTCGCTGCCGCCCAGGTCGGTGACCCGCCGCGCACGGCTCTCGTTGACTTATATCAGCGCAGACTGATTCAAGTTGACTGACCATGTCCGCATGAAGATCTCGCAATGGAATGGCCACCGACTCATCGTGCGTGGTGTGACGCAACGTCGAGGTTAGCGATGGTCTCGGCGCAGCGACGGCTTCACGCGAAGGCGGCATCCATCGACCATGGCGCCATGCAGGCGCCGTAGAAGACCAGGGAGCATCCAGATGAAAAAAACAATCCCCCGCTGGATCTTCGGCCTGCTCGTGATCGGTCTGCTGATCCTGGTTCCCTTCCTGTATCAACAGCCGTCGAAGAATCAGCCGCACGATGCGGCCAGCCGCATTCCGGTCAAGGGGGTGCACGTCGACCACCGCGACATCGTCAAAGGCGACTTCAAGACCGGGCAGGACGTCACACGCGCCTGCCTGGTGTGCCACAAGGACGCCGCAGCGGAACTGATGAAGACGACGCACTGGACCTGGGAGTCCAAGCCCTTCGACGTGCCGTGGCGCAAGGAGCCGGTCACGATCGGCAAGATCAACCAGATCAACAATTTCTGCATCGGGGCGCAAGGCAACGAGAACAAGTGCATGTCGTGCCACGCGGGCTACGGCTGGGAGGCCGGCCGCGCGGCGCAACAGGCAAATCCGGAGAACGTCGATTGCCTGGCCTGCCATGCAGACACCGGCGCGTATGGCAAGGGGCTGTTCGGCAATCCGTCGGCGAGCGTGGATCTGCTCTCAGCGGCCCGCAGCGTGCGCGCCACGACGCGCGAGAACTGCGGCAAATGCCATTTCGACGGCGGCGGCGGCAACGGCGTCAAACACGGCGATCTCGACGAGAGCCTGTATTTTCCGGACCGTGCGCTGGACGTGCACATGGGTGGCAAGCTCCACCTGCAGTGCAGCGATTGCCATGTCACGCGCCAGCACCAGATCCTCGGCCGCATGATTGCCGACAACTACTCGGTCGACCCGGCCGAGCAGGTTTCGTGCGAACAGTGCCACCAGGGGCTGGTTCACAAGGACCAGCGCATCGGCACGCACCTGAAGTCGGTGGCATGCCAGACCTGCCACGTGCCGGCGATCGCGCGGCAGGAGCCGACCAAGGTGACCTGGGACTGGTCGCAGGCCGGCCAGGCCACGCGCAAGGAGGATCACTACACCTACCTGAAGATCAAGGGCGAATTCAGCTACGAATCCAACTTCGCGCCGACGTACCTCTGGTTCAACGGCAACAACGAGTACCGGTACCTCCTGGGCGACCCGATCGACCGCAAGGGCCCGACGTACATCAACAAGCCGGCCGGCAGCATCAAGGATCCGAAGGCACGCATCTTCCCGTTCAAGCTGCATGCCGCGAAACAGCCCTATGACAAGGTCCATGGTTACCTGCTGCAGCCGGTGACCTCGGGCAAGGACGGCTTCTGGACCAACTTCGACTGGGACCAGGCTTTCAAGCTCGCAGAACCGATCACCGGCCTGGCCTACAGCGGCCAATACGACTTCACGGAAACCTACATGTACTGGGCCAGCACGCACATGGTGCAGTCCGCCGATGCGGCCCTGCAGTGCGACGCCTGCCACTCGTCCGCCGGCAAGCCGGGACGGCTGGACTGGACGGCCCTGGGATATGCGGGTGATCCGATCAAGTGGGGAGGGAGGAAGTTTCCATGACCGCCAGGACACTCGCCCTTGCGATGGCGCTGTTGGTGGGTTCGACAGTGCCGGCCGGCGCCAATCCCGTCGCTCCCGCTCCCGCTCCCACATCCGCTGCTGCGTCCGCTTCCGCCTCCGCGCCGCGGGCTTCGATGAAGAGCCTGCACCCGAATTTCGCGCTGCTCGATGCCGACGCGGTGAACGTGCTGAAGAGCGGTCGGGCCGTGTCGACCATGAAGAGTTGCGGCCAGTGCCACGACACCACCTTCATCACCAACCATGCCTTCCATGCGGATCTCGGCCTGAAGACCTTTGCGTCGTCCACCAAGGGCTGGGACTCGAGCCCCGGCCTGTTCGGCCAGTGGGACCCGTTGCGCTATCGCTTCCTGTCGCAGACGGGCGATGAACGGCTCGATCTGTCCACTGCGGACTGGTTGATGCTCAACGGCGAGCGCGCGGTCGGTGGCGGGCCGGCCACGACGTCGCGCGCCGGGCAGCCGCTCACGGCCTTGAAATCGAGAGTCGACGATCCGGAAACCTCGCTGCTGAACGCGGCCGGCGAGCGCACCGTGTGGAACTGGTCCGACTCCGGCACGATGGAAATGAACTGTTTCCTCTGCCATCTGGAGCAACCCGATCTTGCGGCGCGCAAGGCGGCGATCCGTGCCGGCCGCTTTGCCGATGCCAATACGGCCACCCTGTCCGGGCTGCAGGTCGTCGAGGCCGACGGCAGGTCATGGGTGTGGAACCGGGCCGCGTTCACCGCCGACGGGCTCGTCGACAGCAAGACGCTGGGTATCCAGGACCCGACCAACGCCAATTGCGCCGCCTGCCATGGCGAAGTGCATCCGGCAGGCGACAAGCCGGTGCTGCTCAACGCCTGTGACCTGGACTATCCGCAGACGGCGACCACCGGGCAGGTCGTGGCCTCGCAGCGGATCAATGCGTCCGGCGTCAACCTGGCCGACAAGTCGGCGCTGCATCGATCGTGGGATATCCATGCCGAGCGCCAGTTGCAGTGCACCGACTGCCACCACGCGCTGAACAATCCGGCGCACGTCAACCGCATCCAGGGCAAGCAGCCGGCGCACCTGCGCTACGACCCGCGCGCATTGGAAATCACGGAATACCTGCAGCGGCCCGACCACGGGTTCGCGCGTGGGCAGAGCGCGCAGATTCACGTGGCACCCGAGAGCAAGGGCACCATGCGTCGCTGCGAGACCTGCCACGATGCGTCGACCAGTCACGAGGCCTGGCTGCCCTACGTGCAGACGCACATGGCGGCGCTCGCTTGCGAGAGCTGCCACATACCGAAGATGTATGCGCCGGCGATCCAGTCGTACGACTGGACCGTCGTCGGCATCGACGGGCAGCCGGTGCGCAGCTGCCGGGGCGTGGACGGCGCGCCCGGCGATGTGCGCTCGCTGGTGACCGGCTTCGAGCCGGTCCTGATGAAGCGGACCAACGTGGACGGCGCCGCCCTGCTGGCTCCGTACAACCTCATCAGCGCGTTCTACTGGGTCTACGACGACGCCGGTGGCAAGAAGCGCCCGGTGCGCCTGCTGGACCTGAAGGCCGCGTTTGTGGACGGCGGCGCCTACGCGGCCGACATCGTCGCGGCCTTCGACGGCAATCACGATGGTGTCGTCGGCGCCGCTGAATTGCGCGTCGATTCGCCGGCGAAGGAAGCGGCGGTGAAGGCGCGGCTCGCGAAGCTCGGGCTGCAGAACGTGCGCATGGAAGGGCAGGTCCAACCCTTCAGCATCAACCACAACGTCACCCGCGGCGAGAGCGCGGTCAACGAGTGCCAGGCCTGCCACGCGGCCGACTCGCGCCTGACCAAGGGAATCGTGTTGGCGGGCTTCGCGCCCGTGTTGCCCACCTTCAACGCCGACAACAACGTCACCGCCAGCGGTGATCTGGTCCGGCAGGGCGACGGTGCCCTGTTCTACCGGCCCGTGCCGGCGCGCGACGCGCTCTATGTGTTCGGCAGCAGCCGCATCCCTTGGGTCGACCGGCTCGGCCTCCTGGCGTTGGCCGGCACGCTGCTGGGCGTGATCGGGCATGGCGGGTTGCGCTACCTCGCCTTCAGGAAGCGGCCGCACGGCCATGAATCGACCCGCCGCGTGCACATGTACGACGCCTACCGGCGCTTCTGGCACTGGCTGCAGGCCATCACGATCGTGGCCCTGCTGCTGACCGGCCTGATCATTCACCGGCCGGATCTGTTCGCCGCGTTTTCCTTCGCCGGCGTGGTGACGCTGCACAACACGCTGGCGGTGATCCTGGTGATCAACGCGGCGCTGTCGCTCTTCTATCACCTGGCGACGGAGCGCATGCGCGAATACATCCCGCGGCCCTACGGCTTCTTCGACGACGCCATCAGGCAAACCCAGTACTACGTGTCGGGCATCTTCAAGGGCGAACCGCACCCGTTCGAGAAGCGGCCGGACGACCGCATGAACCCGATCCAGAAGCTCACCTACTTCGGCATCCTGAACGTGCTGTTGCCGCTGCAGATCGTCACGGGTGCGCTGATGTGGGGCGTGCAGAGGTGGCCGGAAATCGCCGGCGCCGTCGGCGGCCTTCCGCTGCTGGGGCCGCTGCATTCCCTGCTGGCCTGGCTGTTCGCCTGCTTCATCGTCGGCCACGTGTACCTGACGACGACGGGGGCGACGCCGCTGGAGGCGATCCGCGGCATGGTGACGGGCTATGAAGAGGTCGAGGACCATGCCCCGGAGGTCAAGACATGACCTGCATGCGCAATCGTGCGGGGCCTGATGGATGGCCGGCGGCGGCCGGTGAGCGAGCCTTGTGAAGGGATTGGACATGAACGTGCGACGACTCGGATCGATCTTCAACCGGCCAGAGAAGGCCTACGCCCATCCGTACCTCGCCGGAGCCGTCCTCGGGGTGGTGCTGTTTCTCGCGTTCCTGCTGACGGGCAATGGCCTGGGCTCGTCGGGTGCCACCAGCCGCATCGATGCCGCGCTGGTCGACATCGTGGCGCCGGCCCATGTCGACAACACGCCGTATCTGCTGAAGATGGCCGGCGGCGACAAGAACCCGCTGGACGACTGGATCGTGCCGGTGTTCTTTGGCGCGCTGCTCGGCGGCTTCACGTCGGGGGCGCGAAACGGCCGCCTGAAGCTGACCACGACCAAGGGCCCGAACATCTCCGACAAGACACGCTGGGCGATGTCGTTCCTGGGCGGCGTGATCTTCCTCTACGGGGCGCGCATGGCGCGTGGGTGCACGTCCGGCCAGGCGCTGTCCGGCGGCGCCACGCTGGCCGCTGGGTCGTGGGTGATCATGTTCGCGATCTTCGGCGGCGCCTACCTGCTGGCCTATTTCGTGAGGAAGCTGTGGCTTTGACACCGGCGCGGCCGATGGCGGCCGCGGCCGCCCGGCCGCATTCGAGGAGCATCACATGACCTTCCCTCTGGAAGCCTTCACGACGGTGAGTGCCGCGAATCCGTGGACCTACGCCGTCTTCGGGGGCGTCGGCTTCGCGTTCGGGTACACGCTCGAGATGGCGGGGTTCGGCGATTCGCGAAAACTCGCGGCCCAGTTCTATTTCAAGGATCTGACGGTGTTCAAGGTCATGTTCACGGCGATTGCCGTGGCCATGACCTTGCTGTTCGGCGCCGTCGGCCTGGGCCTGATCGACTTCAGCCAGGTCTGGGTCAATCCCACCTACCTGGGGTCGGGCCTGGTCGGTGGGCTGATCATGGGGGTCGGTTTCATCGTCGGCGGTTTCTGCCCGACGACCTCGCTCGCCTCGGCGTCGACCGGCAGGATCGACGGCATGCTGTTCATGCTGGGCGGATTTGTCGGCGCCTTTCTCTTCGGCGAGACCGAGCGCTACTTCGACCATTGGTACAACAACGCCGGCTACTACGGCCGGCTGACGCTCGACCAGGTGCTGGACATCCCGGCGCCGGCCCTCGTATTGATCATCGTCCTGGTGGCGTTGTTCCTGTTCTGGGGCGGCGAGCAGTTGGAGCGCGCCCTGGCACGCAAGGACCTGAGCCGGGAGCCGCGCCTGCGAAGGGTCGGCGCGATGGCCCTGGCGGCCGCCGCGCTGGGTGTGCTGGTCCTCGGCAGTCCGTCGATGGACGATCGCTACCACCGCTTGAGCTTCAAGCGCACCGAGGTGATCGAGCAGCCGGGCGGCAAGCCGCTATCGGTGCCGCGTGTCTACAGCGCCGACGAGATGCTGGGCAAGCGCCTCGCCTTCACGTCACCGGCCGAGGCCTTCAAGGCCCGATTCCAGCAGGCCATCAACCCGGTCTACCTGGACGTTCGCAGCGAGGCCGACTACAACCTCTACCACCTCGTCGACTCGGTCAACGTGCCGCTGGATCGACTCGCGGGCGCGGTCCCGAGTCTGCTGAGCGAGCCACCCGCGAACACCGTGTTCATCACCATCGGAAACGACGAAGATGCGGCGGTCCGGGCCTGGAAGCTGCTGGTGGCGTCGAGGGTCCAGAACGTCTACATCCTCGAAGGCGGCATCAACCGCTGGATCGAGGTCTTCGGCGCCGACGACGCGCCGCGACAGGCGCTGGCCAATGCCGGCCCGGATCAGTTGCGCTACACATTTCCGGCGGCCCTGGGCAGCCGCTACAAGTCTTGCTCGCCCAGTCCGATCGAGTACGAAAAGCTCGATTTCCAGGCCCGGATCGTCCTGCAGCTCAAGCGCGACAAGTCCGGAGGGGGTTGCGGCTAGCGCGCGCCGGTCTGCAGCGATCCACAAACCCCTGCGGCGGCCGGCATCGGCACGACCCGCGTGACCGATTCGGCCGGAATCTGCCCAGACCCCGACCCGAGGGCCTTGAAATCGCCTGCGATCCCGCCCACATCGGGTGTGTGAACGCACTGGTCGCCCTCGGCTTCTTCCTCTTCGTCGCCGCGGTGGCGGGGGCCGGGTTGGCGGGGCCGACGCTGGCCCGCCTGTGGCGCCGGCAGCGCATCGGCCGACGGCCGTTCCCGGCCGCGTGGAGGGACATCGTGCGCCGCCGCGTTCCGCTGGCACGCGAACTGCCAGCCGTGCATCAACTGCGCTTGAGGAAGTCCATCCAGGTGCTGCTGGCGGAGGTGCCGTTCATCGGCTGTGCCGGGCTCGTGGTCACCGACGAGATGCGCGTGACGATCGCCGCGCAGGCCGCCTTCCTGCTGCTCGGGCGCGGCGGGTCGTTCGGCAACCTGCGCGAGGTGCTGGTCTACCCGGACCACTTTGTCGTGCCGCGCAACGGGCCCGGTTCCGGTGGCGTCGTGCACGAGGGCCGCGACGTGCTGTCCGGCCAGAGCTGGCAGCGCGGGCAGGTCATCGTGGCGTGGGACGCCGTGCGCGACGGCGCCGACGATCCGCACGACGGCGCCAATGTCGTCTTCCACGAGTTCGCACACCAGCTCGATCAGGACACCGGCGCGGCCAACGGTGCGCCTTACGTGGGCCGCGGCGCGCAGCAGCAAACCTGGGCCCGGGTGATGATGCAGGAATTCGGCGCGCTGGCCTCGCGCCTGGCACGCGACGAGCCCGGCCTCATCGACCCGTACGCGGCCACCCATCCGGCCGAATTCTTCGCCGTCACGAGCGAACTCTTCTTCGAGCGGCCGGCGGACCTCGCGACCGAGAGGCCCGCGCTGTACGAACAGCTCAGGCGCTGTTACCGCGTCGACCCGGCATCCTGGTAGTGTCGGGTGTGGGGCCGGCCTGCGCCGCCCCGAGTCGGCGGACAATGCCCGTCTCCGCCCGCGCCGGGCGACCCTGCCGCTGTCAGGCGGATCAGACCATGGACCTGAAGCTACCGATCACCATCATCGACGAAATGAGCGAAGACGAAGTGCGCTCCGAGGGCGAACTCGACCTTGCGAGCGGCGAGATCCGAAACGTGCGCTATGTGGACTACGACGTCACCGAGAAGGGCGTCCCCGCGGAACAGGAAGACTACGAGTTCAGCGTGGGCGTTCTGCGCAACGGCGCGCGCGAGGTGGAGTTCCGAGTCGAGGTGGACGCACTCGCCGGACGCTACTTCATCACGCCCAGCGAACTGCTGGAGCTCAAAGGCCGGGCGGCCAAACTGTTCAGCCAGCCGCCGCCGAACCTTCACTGAACGGCGTGGCCGTGTGGCGATTGCTTCGGTCGTCGAGACGATCGGTGCCAACCGCGAAAAGCCGGTTGGCTCCCGCAGCACCCGGCGGTAGATGCCGCGGTGCGCGAGGCGCATCGACGCGGTGCTGGCCGGCCCGCAGATCGTCGCCGCAGGCTTGGCGATCGAACAGGCGCATCCGGTGCTGGGCACCGTGAAGCTGCCGAACCTGCCGTTCCGCTTCCCGGCATGCGACACGACACGGGCCACGCCCGCGCCATGGATGGGCCAGCACAATCGCCAGATCGCGGCGGAACTCGGTGATGCCGCCGCCGCCCGGGTGCCCACTTGACGAGGAGAACCACATGACCGACCGCTACGCCGTCATCGGCAACCCGATCAGCCACACCAAGAGCCCGCTGATCCACGGCCTGTTTGCGGCCGCGACGCACCAGGATCTCGAATACGGCGCGATCGAAGGCCGCATCGGCGCCTTTGCCGACGACGCGCGTGCCTTCCGAGACGCCGGCGGGCGCGGAATGAACGTGACCGCGCCGTTCAAGATCGAGGCGTTCGAACTCGCCGACGAGTGCACCGAGCGTGCGCGACTGGCTGGCGCCGTGAATGCGCTCAAGTTCGAGGGCGGCCGCATCCTGGCCGACAACTTCGACGGCATCGGGCTGGTCAACGATATCCAGCGCAACCTCGGCTGCGCGATGGCCGGCAAGCGCGTGCTGCTGCTCGGCGCGGGCGGTGCCGTGCGGGGTGCGTTGCTGCCGTTCCTGATGCAGCGGCCGGCCGAGCTCGTGATCGCCAACCGCACGCCCGACAGGGCCGCGGCGCTGGCGCAACCGCTGGCCGCGCAAGGCGCGGTGCGCGGCGGCGGGTATGCCGACATCGGGGGTGGGGCCTTCGACGTCGTCGTCAATGCCACGTCGGCCAGCCTGAAGGGCGAGCTGCCGCCGATTCCGCCCGCGGTCTTCGCGCCCGGCGCGCTGGCCTACGAGCTGCTCTACGGCAAGGGCCTCACGCCGTTCCTTCGACTCGCTCAGCAAGCCGGCGTGCAGCGGCTGGCCGACGGCGTGGGCATGCTGGTGGAGCAGGCGGCCGAAGCCTTCGAGTGGTGGCGCGGCGTTCGGCCCGAAACGCGGGCCGTGATCGACCGGCTGACCGTGCCGCTCGCCTGAAGCCGTCGACGATCGCGGTGCCGCGGCTGCTTGGCGCTCAGTGCCCGCCGCCCAGATAAGCGGCGCGCACCGCGGGGTCGTTTCGCAGCCGGTCGGCCGGGCCGTGCACCGAGATGTGGCCGTTCTCCAGCACGTAGGCGTAGTCGGCGACCGCCAGGGCGGCCGCCGCGAACTGCTCCACCAGCAGCATCGTCACGCCCTGCGACTTGAGCCGCTCGATGATGCGAAAGACCTCGTCCACGAGGATCGGCGCCAGACCCATCGACGGTTCGTCGAGCAGCACCACCTCCGGATTCAGCATGACGGCGCGGGCCATCGCGAGCATCTGCTGCTCGCCGCCGGACAGCGTGCCTGCGAGCTGCGTGCGGCGCTCCTTCAGGCGCGGAAAGAGCTCCAGCGCGCGTTCCAGGTCGCCCGGCACGTCGCCGCGCGGCCGGCTGCCGGTCAGGCGCGGGAAGGCGCCGAGCGTGAGGTTGTCGGTGACGCTCATGGTCGCGAAGACACGCCGGCCCTCGGGCGAGTGCGCCAGGCCGAGCTTGGCCACGTGATAGGGCTCGAGGCCGTCGATGCGCTTGCCGTTCAGCGTGATCGTGCCGCCGGTGGGCGCGATCATGCCGCTGACGGCGCGCATGGTGGTCGTCTTGCCGGCGCCGTTGGAGCCGATCAGCGTGACGACCTTGCCACGCGGCACGTCGATCGAGATGCCGTGCAGGACCTGCACCTTGCCGTAGCCGGCGGACAGTTTTTCGATGGTCAGCATCGTGCTTCCTCAGGCCGCATGGGCAGCGGCTTCGCCGCCGAGATAGGCCTCGATCACCTTGGGGTCCGCCTGCACCTGCGCGGGCAGCCCCTCGGCGATCTTCTGGCCGAAGTCGAGCACCGACACCGTGTCGCACATGCTCATCACCACGTCCATGTGGTGCTCGATCAGGATCACGGTGACTCCGTGCTCGCGGATCTTGCGGATGTAGCTCACCAGTTCCTTGATGTCGGGCGCGGTCAGCCCTGCCGCCGGCTCGTCGAGCAGCAGCAGTTGCGGGTCCAGCGCGAGTGCGCGGGCGATCTCGAGCAGGCGCTGCTTGCCATAGGGCAGGTTGCGCGCTTCCTCGTGCGCCAGGCCATCGAGGCCGACGAACTTGAGCAGCCCCATGCCACGTGCCGTGGCCGCGCGGTTCTCGCGCAAGTAGCGCGGCAGATGCAGCGCCACGTCCAGCAGGTGGCTGCCGAACGTATGGTGCAGGCCGACCATCACGTTCTGCAGCGCCGTCATCTCGCCGAACAGCTGGACGTTCTGGAAAGTTCGCGCCACGCCCGACAGGGCGATGTCCGACGACGTGCGCCCGACCAGCGACGCGCCGCCGAACGCAACCTTGCCGGCGGTGGGCTGGTAGATGCCCGTGAGCACGTTCATCATCGTGCTCTTGCCCGACCCGTTGGGGCCGATCAGGCCATGGATGGTGCCGCGCTTGATCGACAGGTCGACCTCGTTCAGCGCCTTCAGGCCACCGAACTGCATCAGCACCCCTTCGGCGCGCAGAAGCTCGTCGCTTCCGGCCTGCGCGGTCGACAGGGCGTCGCCGACGGCGGGCAGGTGGCTCGCGTCAGTCTCTTCGGCGTCGTCGGTCGGGCGGGCCTTCAGGTTCAGGGCCTGCCGCACGAAGCCGACGATGCCTTCCTGCAGGTAGTACACGACGAAGAGCGTGATGAGGCCGAAGATCGAAAGCCGCCAGTCGGTCATGGTCTGCAGGCGGAACGACACGGCTGCCAGCGCCACCGTGCCGAGCACCGGGATAGCCACCGCCTTCAGGGTCGACCGGCCGCGCCGCAAGGCCACGGCCGCGCCCACGGCCACGGCCACCGCCATCAACACGGCCACCCAGCGGAACATCACGATGTCGTCCAGCAGCTTCGGCAGCAGCACCACGATCGCGGCCCCGAGCAACGAACCCGAACGCGTCTTGCGCCCGCCCATGATCACCGCGAGCAGGAACATCACCGTCAACTCGAAGTTGTAGGTGTTGGGCGAGATGTATTGCTCGGAGTAGGCGTAGAGCGAACCCGCCAGACCCGCCAGGCCGGCGCTGACCACGAAGGCATAGACCTTGTAGCGGTAGACCGATACGCCCATGCAGTCCGACGCCACCGGGCTCCCGCGCAGGGCCTCGAACGCGCGGCCGAGGTGCGAGCGCAGCACCCGGTGCACGAACACCAGCGCCAGCACGAGCAGCGCCGCCACGAGCCAGTAGAACTCGCGTTCGTCCAGCTTGTGTCCGAACATCGAAGGCTTTTCCACCTTGATGCCCAACGGGCCTTCGGTCAGGAAGCTCATTTCGTTGATGAGGATCTGGATGATGGTGCCGAAGGCCAGCGTCACCATCGCCAGGTAGGGGCCGGTGACACGCAGTGCCGGCAGTGCCAGCAGCGCGCCGAACGCCGCCGTGACGACGACCGCGGCCGGCAGCGTGAGCCACAACCCGGCGCCGAGCTTCAGGACCAGCACACCCGCGGTGTAGGCGCCGATGCCGAACAGCCCGGAATGGCCCAGCGACACCTGGCCGGTGTAGCCGACCACGATGTCCAGCCCGAAGAGCACGATCGCGTAGATCATGATCGTCTCGAGCAGGTGCACGTAGTACGGGTTGGTGATCGCGACCGGGAACAGGGCCAGCGCGGCGATGCCGGCCACGGCCAGGAGGAGATGTTGGCGTTTCATGCTCAGACCTTCTTGATGGCGGTCTTGCCGAACAGGCCCGCAGGGCGCACCGCCAGCACGATCAGCAGCAGCACCAGGCCGGGCACGTCCTTGTAGCCGGTGGACAGGTAGAAGCCGGTCGTCGTCTCGGCGATGCCCAGGATCAGCCCGCCGATGACGATGCCCATGCCGCTCGTCAGGCCGCCGATGATGGCCACCGCGAAAGCCTTCAGGCCGAGCACCGCCCCCATGGTCGCGCCGGTCAGCGTGAGCGGCGCGATCAGCACGCCGGCGAAGGCCGCCGTCAGCGACGACAGGGCGTAGGAGAACGTGATCACCAGGCCGGTGTTGATGCCCATCAGCTTGGCGGCATCGCGGTCGTTGAAGGTGGCGACCACCGCCTTGCCGTAGATCGAGCGGCGGTTGAAGAGCTCCACCGCCAGCATCATCGCGAGGGCGCCGACGACCACCAGGATCTCCATCGGCAGCACGTTGGCGCCGAGGAACTTGAGCGGCGACTCGGGCAGCGGGCTGGGGAACTTGAGATCGTCGCGGCCCCAGATGTTTTCCGCCACGTTCTTGAAGATGATGCCCAGCGCGATGGTGGACATGATCCAGCCGAATTCCGACTTGATCTTGATCGCCGGCCGCACGCCGATGCGCTCGACCACTGCGCCCTGCAGCGCGCCGAACAGGCACACCAGCGGGATCATCAGCCAGTAGTTGACGCCCAGCCCGACCAGGGTGAGGCCGACCAGCGCGCCGAGCATCAACGCGTCTCCCTGGCCGAAGTTCAGCGTGTCCGAGGTGGCGAAAGTGAGCTGGTAGCCGAATGCGATGACGGCGTAGATCATGCCCAGGGCGATGCCGCTGAACACGAGTTGGGTCAGGATCTGCATGGGTCCTCCGGAAGGGGCGGTCGCTCGGCCGCAGCCGAGCGCCGCCGGCCGATGCGGCCGGCGGCGGTGACGGGGGCGCGCGCTCGGCGCGCGCCGATCACTTCTTCTGGGTCAGGGCGCCCTTGGCATTCGCGTCCTTGACGCGAACTTCGGAGGCCTTCTTCTGGTCGTCCGCGTAGGCGTAGACGACACGCTGGCCCTTGACCTCGCCGAACACCGGGATGTTGGCGGTGATGGCTTCGTGGTCCTTGGCGCTGAACGGCTTGTTGTACGTCGTCACGACGCCTTCGACCGGCGTGCGCAGGTCTTCCAGCGCAGCCCTGATCTTCGGGCCTTCGGTCGAGCCGGCCTGCTTGATCGCCGCCGCCAGCAGGTACACCGAGTCGTAGCCCTGGGCCGCCGACACGGGCGAGTCGATGCGGCTGTTCTTCGGGTTGAAGGTCTTCAGGTAGCTGACGATGAACGACTGGCGCTTGGGCGTGGTCGGTTCCTGCACGAAGGTCTGCGGCATGCGCGCGCCCTCGCCGCCGGGGCCGGCGTTGTCGATGAAGTTGGCCATCGACAAGGTCCAGCTGCCGATCATCGGCACCTTCCAGCCCAGCTTGGTCATGCCGTTGGCGATCTGCGCCAGTTCGGGGCCGATGCCATACGTGAGGATGGCTTCCGCGCCGGCTTCCTTGGCCTTCAGCAGCTGGGGCGTCATGTCGACGTCCTTGATGTTGAATTTCTCCACCGCCACCGGCTTGACGCCTTTCAAGTCGAGCGCCTTTTCGAGGTCGGCGCGGCCGAGCTGCCCGTAGTTGGTGGAGTCGGCGAGGATGGCCACCTTCTTGAAGCCGCGGCGGGCAATGGCTTCCTCGACGATCATCGGGGCCTGAATGCTGTCGTGCGCGGCATTGCGGAAGATGTAGTTCTCCGGCTGGCTGTCGAACTGGTGCGTCACGAGCGAGCCGGTGGCCACGTTGTTCATCACCGGGATCTTGGCTTCCTGGAAGAAGCGTTGCGACGCCAGCGCCACGCCGGTATTGATGTAGCCGACGGTGGCGACGACCTGCTCCTTGCTGATCAGCTCCTGGGCGATTTGAACGCCACGCTCGTTCTTGGCCTCGTCGTCGCGCTCGACCAGCAGCAGTTGGCGGCCCAGCACGCCGCCGGCCTTGTTGATCTCGTCGGCCGCCATGCGCACGCCGTCGCGCATGCTCACGCCCATCGACGACGAGCCGCCGGTGAACGGGCCGGTGAGGCCGATCTTGATCGGGTCGGCGGCCATCGCAGCCGACGACACAGCCAGCGCGATGGCGGCCAGGGCGAATTTGGGAAGTGCGTTCATGTCGAGTGTCTCCGTGCCCATCCGGGCTTTGATTCGAATGGCATGCAGTGTCCCGGCGCGGCCGCCGTCGAACCAGCGTTCGACTACGCAAGACCGCCACGCGGCCTTACGTACTAGAAAACCCTAGGGCGTCTGCGGGCCGCCGTGGCGCCGACCGTGCTCGACCGCGTAGCGGATCAGGTCGGCCTGGGTCTCGAGGTCGAGCTTGCGGCGGATGCTCTGCCGATGCGCCTCGACGGTGCGCACGCTCAGGTCGAGCGTGCGGGCGATCTGTTTGCTGGCGAGGCCCTGCGCCAGGCAGGCGAGGATGTCCTGCTCGCGCGCCGACAGCAGGTTGCGCGGCACGGGGGTGCGAAACAGCCGCTGCGCGATCGACGGGCTCAGGTACGTGCCGCCGGCAGCCACGCTGCGCAGCGCACTCAGGATCTCGGCCGACGGCGAATCCTTCAACACATAGCCCCGCGCACCGGCTTGCAGGGCACGCTGCGCGTACTCGACGCTGTCGTACATGCTCAGCATGAGCACCGCCAATGCGGGCGCTCTTTGCAGCATCATGGCCGTCAGCTCGATGCCGTTGACGTCCTTCATGCCGATGTCCATCAGGACGAGCGATGGCGCCTGCGACGCGAGCGACGCCAGAGCCTGCGCCGCATCGTCGGCCTCGCCGACGATCTGTATGTCGGCCTCGCCGGCGAGGCGGGCCTTCAGGCCGTCGCGCACGAGCGGGTGGTCGTCGACGAGCAGCAGGCGGATCATGCGGTGGCCACCGTGGCGGCGGCTGCCGCCATGCGACGCACGGCGCTCATCGGCAGCGTGGCGCTGATGCGCGTGAGGCCGGGTTGCGAATGCACCGCGAACTGCCCGCCCACCGCCTCGATGCGTTCACGCATGTTGCGCAGCCCGATGCCGCGCCGCGGGTGCTGGCGCACCGATTCGACATCGAAGCCGCGACCGTCGTCATGGATGCTCAGGCGCAAGGCGTCGCGCCCGAACGCCAGGAGCAAGGTCACTCGCGTGCTGGCGGCGTGTTTTTGGATATTCGTCAGGGCTTCCTGCGTGATGCGGAACAACACCGTCTTGATGTCGTCCGGCAGGTCCACCGGGTCGCCCTCGACGTCCATCGTGAACCCGATGCCGGCCACGCTGCAGGTCTCGTCGCCCAGGCTGTGCAGCGCTGCCGGCAGCCCCAGCGTATCGAGCATCACCGGGCGCAGGCGGTGCGACATGCCGCGCACCTCGGCCAGCGCGTCGCGCAGCCGCTCCAGGGCCCGCGCCAGCGGGGCACGCACGGCGTCCTCGGCGCCGGACATGCGGTCGTAGGCGGACTCGATCAGCAGCTTCACCGAGACCAGCGTCTGGCTCGTACCGTCGTGCAACTCGCGCGACAGGTGCGCGCGCTCCTCCTCCTGCGAATCGACCACCTTGCGCGCGAGCAGCGCGAGCTTGGCGTCACTGACCTTGAACTCGCTGAAGCTGAAGACGAGGCCGGAGACGAAGATCAGCGCCACGCCGAGACCGCCGATGCCAGCGATGAAGACCATGGTGGCATGGGCGTTGCGCTCGAGTTCGTCGTCCAGCCGCTGGATCACGGCGTCGAAGTCGTCCAGGTAAAGACCGGTGCCGATCATCCAGTTCCATCGCTCCAGCTGCGTCACGTAGCCGAGCTTCGGCGCGGTCTTCTGGGTGGACGGCTTCTGCCACTGGTACACCACGAATCCGCCGCCGGCGTGCGCGCGCTCCAGCAGCATGCGAATCGTGGGGTCGCCGTTGGCGTCGCGCAGGTCGATCAGGTTGCGGCCCACCAGTTCGGGCTGGCGCGGGTGCATCAGGTTGACACCCTGCATGTCGTAGAGGAAGAAATAACCGTCCGCCCCGTAGTCGAGCCGGGCCAGGTGCTTCATGGCCTCTTGCTTGATGGCGTCGTCGTCGCGGCCCGAGTTGTACAGCGGGCTGATCGTGCTCAGGGCCAGCGCCACGTAATGGCGCAGTTCCGTTTCCTTGGCGCCCATGTATGCGGCGCGCAACTGCAGCCGCTGGCGCAGCGCGAGGTCGTTCTGCCGGACCTGCACGGCCACGGCAATCATCGCCAGCGAGGCCAGCAGGGGCACCACGGCCAACAGCAGGATCTTGTATTTGAGGCGCACCGGCCGAGCTCCGACGGGAGCGCGGATTATGGCGTCGCGGGCCTAGGGCCGCTGGTGCCCGCGTGCCCTCGGGCCCAGCCCTGAGTGGCGCCCGTGTCCGCCACGACCTGGCGCTCGCCGGTCGCCGCAGCTCGGGCGATCATCTCCACCACCTGCAGCGTCCTGGCACCCTCGGCGGCGCTGACGAGCGGCGTGCAGCGGCCGCGGATCACGTCGCAGAAATGCGCCATCTGCCGGTCCAGCGGGTCCGCGTTGTCCGTCGCCAGCACTTGCCGCTCCATCGCCACGTTCCACGACCGCTCGCCCGTGAAACCGAAGACCAGCATCGTGGGGATCGCGAGCGAGCCGCGGTCGCCGCTGACGACATAACAGGCCTCGTCGGCGTAACGTGCATAGGCAGCGTTCTCGCCGCTGGTCTGCTCCCAGCTCCAGGGCGCGGCGGCGGTGTCGGAGACGATGAACGTGCCGAGCGCGCCGCTAGCGAAGCGCAGCACGATCGCAGCGGTGTCCTCGACGGCGTGGCCGCGCAGCGCGCTCGACGCCATCGCCTGCACCTCGACCACGTCGCCGGCGAGCATGCGCATGCAGTCGATCTCGTGCACCAGGTTGATCAGGATCGGGCCGCCGCCGGGCTGCGTGCGCCACGGTGCCTCGGTGAAGTAGCGCGCTGGTTTGTGGAAGAGGGCATTGCAGTGGACGGCCACGATGCGCCCGAGGCCGCCGCCGTCGATAAACCGGCGCGCGGCCTGCATGTAGGCGCTGTGGCGCCGGTGGTGGCCGACGAGTACCGGCACGCCGGTGCGCTGCTGGGCCTGCACGAGCCGCTGCGCCTCGGCGGACGTGGTGGCCACGGGTTTCTCGACGAGCACGGGGATGCCGGCTTCCAGGCAGGCCACCGCGCCCGCGACGTGCAGCGCATTCGGCGTGGCCAGGATCACGCCGTCCGGCCGCTCGCGGCGCAGCATGTCCGCGAGGTCGGGATACAGCGGCACGCCCGCGTCGTTCGCCACGGCCTGCGAACCGAGCGCGGGGTCGACCAGCGCCACCAGGTCGGCGTCGGCGCTGCGTCCGATGCGCTGCACGTGCGCCCGGCCGATCAAGCCGGCGCCGACGACGGCCAGGCGCAAGGGCGTCACGGCGTGGCCGGCGCCGCTGCCGCGGCGTGGGCGCCGCCGAGGAACAGGCGCTCGATATTCGGGTCGTTGAGCAGGTCGTCGGCGTCCTTGTGCAGCACCAGGCGGCCCGACTCGAGCGCGATCGCCTCGTCGGCCATCTTCAGTGCGCTCTTCACGTTCTGCTCGACCATCAGCACGGTGGTGCCCTGGTCGGCCAGCTTGCGCAGCAGGCGGAACACGTCCTGCACGACGAGCGGGCTCAGGCCGATCGAAGGTTCGTCGATCAGCAGCACCTTCGGGCGCAGCAGCAGCGCGCGCCCGACCTCGAGCTGCTTCTGCTCGCCGCCCGACAGCGCCGACGCGGCGCTGTGCAGCCGCTCCTTGACACGCGGGAACAGCGCCAGGATCTCGGGGATGCGCTCGTGCGTGGTCTTCATGCCGAGCGTGATGCCGCCGAGCTCGAGGTTCTCGATCACCGAGAGCTGCCCGAACAGGTTGCGCCCCTGCGGCACGAAGGCGATGCCGTGCCGGGTGAGCAGGTCCTTCGCGCTGGCGCCGGTGATCTCCTGCCCGTCGAGCCGTATGTGGCCCTGGCGCACCTTGAGCAGGCCGAACAGCGTCTTCAGCACCGTGCTCTTGCCCGCGCCGTTGGGGCCGAGCAGCAGCGTGATCTTGCCGCGCCTGGCTTTCAGGCTCAGGTTGTTGAGGATCATGAAATCGCCGTAGCCGGCGACCACGTCGTCGAATTCGATCGCGATGTCTTGGCTCATGGTGTCAGTTCCCCAGGTAGGCGTCGAGCACCTGTTTGTTGGCCCGGATCTCGTCGGGCGTGCCGATCGCCATCACCTGGCCTTCGACCATCACCAGGATGCGGTGGCACAGGTCCATCACGAAATCCATGTTGTGCTCGATGACGACGAAGCTGCCCTTGCGCGTGCGGTTCAGCTCCTTCAGCAGCGTGCTGATGCCACCCACCAGGCTCGGGTTGACACCGGCACAGGGCTCGTCGAGCAGCACCAGGTCGGGCTCGCTCATGAACGCCATCGCGATGTCGACCAGCTTCTGCTGGCCGTAGCTCAGCTCGCCTGCCTTCTTGTGCGCCACGTGGCCGATGCGGAACTGCTCGATCAGCGCATCGGCCTTGGCGCCGAGGCCGGAGTCGCCGGGCGCGAACATGCGGCTGAACATCGAGCCCGAATGCTCCTGCGCGGCCACCAGCAGGTTGTCGCGCACGCTCATCTTGCCGAAGACCTGCAGCGTCTGGAACGTGCGCCCGACCCCTTTCTGGTTGAGTTGCATCGGGCTCAGCCCGGTGATGTCGTGCCCGTTCAGCTCGATGCGGCCGGTGTCCGGCGTGATCTGGCCGAGCACGCTGTTGAACATCGTCGTCTTGCCCGAGCCGTTGGGCCCGATGACGCCGAAGATCTCACCCGGCATCACTTCGAAGCTGACGCCGCCGACGGCCTGGATCGCGCCGTAGGCCTTCTTCAGGTCGGTGACCTTGAGCAGGGGGCCGATCATGACGGGGCTCCCAGCTTGGCGGCGGCGGCGGACCGCGCCGCGCTCGCCTCGCGGGCATGCCGCCGCGCGCGCAGGCGGTCCGGGACGCTGAGCAGCCCGTCGGGCAGCCACAGCATCAGCGCCACCACCGCGGCGCCGAACGTGAAGAGGTACCAGCCCTGGGCAAAACGCAGCCATTCGGGCAGCAGCACCCCCACGGCCGCGCCGAGCAGCGGGCCGAAGAAATAACCCGCGCCGCCCACCACCACCATCAGGTACATCATGATCGACGCCCCCACCGTGAATGGCGCCGGTTCGATGAACTCGACGAGGCTCGCGAACAGCGCGCCCGCCACGCCGGCGTAGACCGCGCCGATCGCGAAGCTCAGCAGCGTGTAGGCCTGGATGTTCACGCCCAGGCTCTCGGCCCGGATCGGGTTGTCGCGCAGCGCCGTGAAGGCCTTGCCCCAGGGCGAATTCAGCAGCCGCCACAACACCGCACCGAGCAGCAGCGCCACCACGAGCACGAAGTAGTAGTAACCGAGCGCGCCCGAAAGATCGAAGCCGAGGAACGACGGCCGCGCGATGTTGTTGATGCCGAAGGTGCCGCCGGTGAGCCATTCCTCGTTGCGCATCACCAGCCAGATGGCGGTGTTGAAGCCCAGCGTCGCGAAGGCCAGGTAGATCGTCTGCACGCGCAGCGCGGGGAAGCCCAGCGCCAGGCCGATGACGAAGCACCCGAGCATCGCCACCGGCAGGCCGAACCAGAAGCTGAAGCCCGCCTTCATCAGGATGGCCACCGTATAGGCACCGATGCCGAAGAACGCCGCGTGCCCGAGCGACTTCTGGCCCGCATAGCCGATCGTCAGGTTCAACCCCATCGTGGCGATGACGAAGACGACCCAGTAGGTGAAGAGGTAGATGCCGTAGCTCTTGAGCAGCGGCGGCACGGCCAGCAGCACGGCCGCGATGACGGCCAGCACGATCAGTTGGAGCTTGTTCATGGAGTCAGACCTTGCGTTCGACCTTCTTGCCCAGCAGCCCTTGCGGCTTGAACAGGATCACGGCCATGAAGATGACGAGCGCGACGGCGTCCTTGTACGACGGCGAGATGTAGGCCGCGGCGAGGTTCTCGCACACACCGACGATCACGCCGCCGAGCAGCGCGCCGCGGCTGTTGTTGAAGCCGCCGATGATGGCGGCGAAGAACGCCTTGTTGCCGAGCGACTCGCCCATGTCGAACTTGGCCAGGTACGTGGGCGTGACGAGCAGCGCCGCGGCGCAGGCGAGCACGGCGTTGATGGCGAACGTGTAGAACACCATGCGCGGCACGTTGATGCCGAGCACGGTGGCGCTCTCGGTGTTCTGCGCCACCGCCTGCATCGCGCGGCCGGTCACGGTCTTGTTCAGGAAGGCCTGCGTGCCGAGCACGAGCGCGAGCGCCAGCACCAGCGTGCCGATGTCGGCCAGCGTGACGGTCACCCCCGCGACATTGAAGAGCTTGTCGGCGAACAGGCTCGGGAACGGGTGCGCCTCGGCGCTGTAGCCGGCGCGGATGCCGTTGCGCGCCGCGATCGCCAGGCCGATCGTCGCGACGACGATCGGCATCAGGCCGAACCTGAGCAGCGGGTCGGCGATGCCGCGCTTGAAGGCCCAGCCCAGCACCACCACCGCGACCGCGCAGGTGAGCAGGAACGACACCAGCAGCGGCGCGCCGGCATTCAGGAAGACCAGCATCATGAACGCCGGCAGCATCACGAATTCGCCCTGCGCGAAATTGATCGTGCCCGACGCCTGCCAGAGCAGCGTGAAGCCGAGCGCGGCCAGGGCGTAGATGCTGCCGGTGGCGAAACCGGAGAGCACGAGTTGAAGGAAATCGGTCATGGAGACCCCGTGGAGTGGCGTCGATCGCGGTCGACGGTGCCGTGGTGGATGCGCATCACTTCTTGCCGAGCGCGGGCAACGTTTCCTTGACGACCTGCTTGCCGTCCTTCACCTCGACCAGGAAGCTTTCGCGGTCGAGGTCGCCGTTGGTGTCCATCGTGACGTCCATGATGACGCCGGGCTCCTTGGTGGCCTTCACGTCGAGCTTGTGCAGCGCGTCCGCGACGGCCTTGCGGTCGAGCTTGCCGGCCTTTTCGATCGCCGCCTTCAGCAGGTAGACGCCGGTGTAGCCCTTGACGCCGTTGTGGTCCGACAGGTACTTGTATTCGCGGTAGAAGTTGGCCTTGAACTTGAGCATCAGCGGGTTCGGCGCGTCGATCGTCAGGCCGACGTGGGCGACCGCGCCGTTGGCGGCCTCGCCGGCGAGTTCGATCACCTTCTGCCCGGTGAGCGTGGTCTCGCCGACGATGGGCTTGTTGAAGCCCTGCTTGCGCAGTTCGCGCAGTGCGCGTGCCGATTCCTCCTCGTTGGTATAGACGAACAGCGCATCCGCATTCGCCTGCTTGGCCTTGAGCACCGGCGCCGAGAAGTCGACCTGGCCCGAATCGGTGGAGATGTCGGCCACCACCTTGGCGCCTGCGTCGGCGAGCGCCTTGGTGATCGCATCGCGCCCGCCCTTGCCGAAGTCGTTGTTCACGTACAGCACGGCCACGTTCTTCGCCTTCAGGCCGCCGGTGATGTAGCGCGCCACCTTGGGCATCGCAGTCTCCTGCGTGAAACTGGTGCGGAAGACGAACGGGTTGCCCTGCTTGGTGATGGCGGCCGCCTCGCCGCCGATGAAATTGGGGATCCCGGCCTTGCGGCTCTCGTTCATGCTGACCATGATCGAGCCCGAGAAGACCGGCCCGAAGATCGCGAAGACACCGTCGTCGACGGCCTTGGCCGTGAGGCCCTTGGCCACGCCCGGGTTGCTCTGGGTGTCGGAGGCCGAATGCTCGATCTTGTGGCCCATGATGCCGCCGGCCACGTTGATCTCCTTGATCGCCATCTCGACGCCGTTCTTGAAGTTCGTGCCCGCCGTGGCGCCGGCGCCCGACAGTTCGTACAGGCCGGCCAGCTTGATGGCCTGGGCCTGCGCGAGGGCAGGCAGCGCGAGCACCAGCGTGCAGGCAGTGGTCAGGACGGTTCGGCGCATCGGGTTCATGGGGTCTCCAGTCGTTGGTTCGGATGTGGGTGGGGTAGGGTTGCTCGCCGGCAGGAATCGTTCGTGTGGCCGTGGTGCCGTGCCGTCAGGCGGGCACGGCGGCCTGCAGGGCCGCGCGCACTTCGTCGTCGTCGTGGCGCAGTACCTCGGCCAGCGTGTGCAGGCCGAAGAAATCGAGGTAGTCCGGCGCCTGCTGGATCATCATTTCCAGCCCGGGCCAGGCGCGCACGCCCTGCGCCGCACAGGCGCGCAGCAGCGGGGTCGGGTGGTCTTTCATCAGGATATCGACGACGGCCGCGCCGCGGTCCAACCGGGCGGGATCGAAGGGCAACGGGTCGTCGGGGCGCAGGCCGAGCGGCGTGGCGTTCACGACGAGGTCGAAGCCCGTGGGGTCGGCATCGCCGTGGATCGACACCGTGGCCGGCCACGTGGCCCGCAGGCGCTGTGCGAAGCCTTCGCACGCGGCGGGGTCGAGGTCGACGAGCGCGATCTCGGCCGCACCCTCGTCCGCCAGCGACGCCGCGATGGCGGCACCCGCGCCGCCGACCCCGACGACCATCGTGCGTGCCCCGCGCACTGGGATGCCGAAGCGGTGCAGCCCCTTGACGAAGCCGATGCCGTCGAACAGCCCGCCCTCGAGTTGCCCGTCGGCGCCGAGGCGCACGGCATTGACGGATTGCGCCACGGTGCCCAGCCGATCGCACCGCTCGAGCATCCGGAAGACGGGCGTCTTGTGCGGGATCGTCAGCAGCAGGCCGCCGAGGTTGCGTGCCGCGAAGGCCTGCCGCACATAGCCCTGCACCTGGGCCGAGGGCACCTGCACCGGCACGAGCACGGCATCCACGCCGTGGCGCGCGAACAGCGGGTTGAAGAGCGCAGGCGCCTTCACCTGCACGACGGGGTCGCCCAGGATCATGAACAAACGGGTGGAGCCGGCGATTTGCATGGCCCGGACGATAGGCAGCGCCACCAGGGCTCACAAGGGATTTCCGTGCTGATTGAGCGATAATCGCGCAGCTTGCGCGATTGGCGTGCGTTTTGGGGGTTTGTCCTGATGAGCTCGGAGGTTCCGGCCCCTGTCAATACGAAGGATCTGATCGAGGGCCTGGCCAAAGGGCTGCGGGTGATCGAGGCCTTTGGAGACGACCACCCGAACCTGACCGCGAGCGAGGCCGCGGCGCGGGCCGGCATCACGCGCACCGCGGCGCGGCGCCACCTGCTGACCCTCGTGCACCACGGCTACGCGGCCACCGACGGCAAACGTTTCTGGCTCGCGCCGCGGGTCTTGCGTCTGGGCCAGAGCTACCTGGGCGCGTCGCGCCTGCCGCGGCTGGTGCAGCCCTTCATCCAGCGCATCTCGGCGCAATGCGGCGAGACCGTCAACGTCAGCGTGCTCGACGGCCACGAAGTCGTCTACGTCGCGCGCAGCACACCGCCGCGCTATGTGTCGATCGGCTACCAGGTGGGCATGCGCGTGCCGGCGCACGTGGTCACGCCGGGCATCGTGATCCTTGCCACGCAGCCGGACCGCGCGGTCGACGCCTGGATCGCGGCACACGACTTCGCCAGCTTCACGGCGCAGACGGTCACCGACGCGGCGCACTTCCGCGACGAGGTGCGCGAGGCGCGCGCGCAGGACCACTGGGCCACCGTCGCACAATTGGACCCGACCTTCGGCGGCATCTCGCAGGCCTTGCGCGACCGCAAGGGCCAGTGCCGGGGCGCGATCGGCATGACGGTGCTGGCGTCGCAGTACACGGTGCAGACGATGGCAGACAAGCTGCTGCCGCTGCTGCGCGAGGCGGCGCAGTCGTTGCGGCCGCTGCTCTGAAGGCGCGTGTGGGGTCCGCCGGCGGGTTCCGCAATAGTCCGCGCCCGGCCGGCCCTTCGTGCGCGGCGGAGCGTGCGACATGCGGGCACTGAACGACGAGCAGAACATGGTCATCGAGACGGTGCGCCGTTTCCACTGCGAGGAGTGCAAGCCGCTCGAGGAGACCATCGAAGCCACCGGCGCACTGCCGCGCGCCCAGGCGCTGGCGCTGCACGCCAAGGCGCAGTCGCTCGGCCTGTATGCGATGAACCCGCCGGCCGAGCTGGGCGGCGGCGGCCTGAGCACGGTGGACCGCATCCTTTGTGAAGAGCAGTTCGGCCACACCACCGACATCCTGGTCCGGCGCGCGTTCGGCAATGTCTACGAGCCGCTGCTCGAATGCCGCGGCGCGTAGCGGGCGCGCTGGCTCGAGCCCACCGTGCGCGGCGAGCGCACCTGCTCGATCGCGATCACCGAGCCCGGCGCCGGGTCCGACGCCCAGGGCATCAGGACCCGCGCCCAACGGTCGGCCGACGGCTGGGTGCTCGACGGCAGCAAGCACTTCATCAGCGACGGCGAGCGGAGCGACTTCTACCTCGTGTCCGCGCGCACCGGCGACAAGGCCATCAGCATGTTCATGGTCGACAAGGGCCTGCCGGGCCTGACCGTCGGCAAGGACCAGCCGATGATGGGCCTGCGCGGCACGCCGCATGTGGAGCTCTTCTTCGACTACGTGCCGCTGGAGCCGCTGGCGCTGCTCGGCGCAGAGGGCCAGGGATTCAAGCTCGCGATGGGCGCGCTCAATGTCGTGCGCCTGGCGCAGGTCGGCGCGCGTGCCGTGGGCAAGGCCTGCCACGTGCTCGAGCTGATGACCGACTGTGCCAACGAGCGCCGGCAGTTCGGCCAGAAGATCGGCGACTTCCAGATGGTCCAGGCGATGCTCGCCGACAGCGTGATCGACATCAACGCCGCACTTCTGATGGTGCTGCACGCCGCCGAGATGCTCGGCCGCGTCGTCGACCGCGGCGTGCAGGTCTTCGGCGGTATGGGCTTCTGCAAGGATCTCGCCGTCGAGCGCGACTACCGCGACGCCCGCATCTACCGCATCTTCGACGGCACGTCGGAGATCCACCGCACCGTCATCGCACGCAGCCGGCTGAAGCGCGGCGCGGCCCTGTTCGACCTGCACGGCTGAGATGGGAGCGTGTGCAATGGGTTGGACGCAAGTACCTGCTTTCGGCCCGTTGCGTTCGTTCGTGCGTTGCGGCGGCGACGTCGCGCGGGCCGAGGCCGCCGGGCGAGTGCCTCCGCTCATGTCCCCCGGACTGGGCTGCGCCCAGCCCTCCTCCTTTGCTTCGCTGCGGCACTCGCCCGCCGTCCTCGGCCAGACA
>JAHECD010000054.1 GCA_024641945.1 Rubrivivax sp.
ATCTGCGGCAGGGCGCAGCAGCGGTTACCTTCGCGTTACCGTGGCATCACCTTTGGGTTACCTCGCGACCATGGCCATGTCGGCAGCGTCGGCGACGGCGAGTGCCGTCATGTTGATGACACGGCGCACTGTCGACGACGGCGTAAGAATATGCACCGGCGCCGCGGCGCCAAGCAAAATCGGGCCAATCGTCACTCCATGGCCCGACGTCTGCTTGAGAACGTTGAAGAGGATGTTCGCCGCATCGATATTCGGCATGATCAGCAGATTGGCCGACCCGCTCAATGTCGACTCGGGCAAATAACCCCGGCGGATGGACTCCGACAGCGCGGCATCACCGTGCATTTCGCCGTCACACTCGATGTCGGGCGACAACTGCACAAACAGGTCGCGCGCCTCGCGCATCCGGCGCGCCGATGGTCTGGCCGAGGAGCCGAAAACCGAATGCGAAAGGAACGCTACTTTCGGCGGCAACCCGAAATGGCGGACCTCGACTGCGGCCATCCCTGCGATTTCAGCCAATTGCGGGGCAGTGGGCGCCTCGTTGACGAACGTATCTGCGATGAACAGCGTGTGCTTTTCGAGCGTCAGCACGTTCATTGCTGCGAGCGTGTCCGTTCCTGTACGCAGACCGATGACGGCACGCACGTGGTCGAGGTGGGCATCGTATTGGCCCACGAGCCCGCAAAGCATGGCGCGCGCCTCACCGCGCAGCACCATCAAGGCCGCAATCAGCGTGTTCGATCGGCGCACCGCCGACTTGGCCACTTCGGGTGTCACGCCATTGCGGCCCATCACCTTGCAGTATGTCTCCCAGTAACTGCGAAAACGCGGGTCGTCCGCCGGATCCACCACCTCGAAGTCACGCCCCGCCTGCAATCGCAGCCCTGCGCGCTCAATGCGCATACGAATGACTTCCGGGCGGCCCACGAGAATCGGCGCGGCGATCCGGTCGTCCAGAAGTACCTGAACCGCACGCAGCACGCGTTCGTCCTCCCCCTCTGCAAATACAACACGTGCCGGATTGGCTCTGGCCGCCGCAAAGACCGGGCGCATCACCATGCCCGTCTGGTAGACGAACCGGCCAAGTTGCTGCCGGTAGGCCTCCATGTCCGCAATCGGGCGCGTCGCCACGCCGCTATCGGCAGCCGCCTTCGCAACGGCGGGCGCAATGCGCAGGATCAGGCGGGCGTCGAACGGCTTGGGAATGAGGTACTCGGGCCCGAATTTCAGGTCCTGCCCCGCATACGCTGCCGCAACCTCGTCACTCGTCTCGGCCTTGGCCAGCGCTGCAATTTCTCGCACACACGCCAGTTTCATTTCCTCGGTGATCTTGGTCGCGCCGCAATCGAGAGCTCCGCGAAATATGTATGGAAAGCAAAGCACGTTGTTGACTTGGTTGGGGTAGTCCGACCGACCCGTTGCCATGATGCAATCGGGACGTGCGGCCTTGGCCAACTCCGGGCGGATCTCGGGCTCTGGGTTGGCCAGCGCCAAGATGATCGGCTTGTCGGCCATGGCCGAAACCATCGCTGCCGTCAGGACCCCCGCCGCTGAGCACCCGAGAAAGACGTCGGCACCGCGGATGGCATCCCCGAGCGATCGTGCGTCGGTGCGCTGGCAGTAGCGCTGCTTCGACTCGTCCAGTTTGCCGGCCGCGACGTCGGCCCGGTCGAACTGGATGACGCCTTTGGAGTCGACGACGAAGATGTTTTCATGGCGGACGCCGAGGCCCACCATCACATCCAGGCATGCAATGGCCGCCGCGCCGGCACCCGATACCACGAGCTTTACTCGCCCGAACTCCTTGCCCACGATCTCGAGCCCATTCATCAACGCAGCGGCCGAGATGATGGCCGTGCCGTGCTGGTCGTCATGGAAGACCGGGATCTTCATGCGCTCGCGCAGCTTCCTCTCGATATAGAAACACTCAGGCGCCTTGATGTCCTCGAGGTTGACACCGCCGAGCGTCGGTTCCAGCGCCGCAATGATGTCGACCAATTTGTCCGGGTCGTGTTCGGCCAGTTCGATATCGAAGACATCGATGCCTGCGAACTTCTTGAACAGGCAGCCCTTGCCCTCCATCACCGGCTTGCCCGCCAGCGGGCCGATATCGCCTAGGCCCAGTACGGCGGTGCCGTTGGTCACGACGCCCACCAAGTTGGCGCGCGACGTGTATTCGGCCGCCAGCGAGGGATCCTTTTGAATTGCCAGGCAGGCATACGCGACACCCGGCGAATAGGCCAGGGAGAGGTCGCGCTGGTTGGACAGCGGCTTGGTCGGGGTGATTGAAATCTTGCCGCGCGTGGGCGAGCGGTGGTACTCGAGCGCGGCCTCGCGCAGGTCCTGCTCGGCGGCCGACAGTTCAGTGGTCATCGCGGGTCTCCTGTGTCGTTCTTGCTGACGCAGGAGATTACGCCGCTTTGCTCGGTGCGGTCGACCGCTGCCCGGTCGAATTCAATGTCGGTATGTGCTGGCGCAAAGGCCGCCGACTTTCGTGCGACCCGGTTGCCCTTCTGCTCAGCCGGCGGCGCGGCGCGCCAGGATCTCGAATGCCGGCAACGTCTTGCCCTCGAGCACCTCGAGGAATGCGCCGCCGCCCGTCGAGATGTACCCGACGTCCTTCTCGATGCCGTACTTGGCGATGGCGGCAAGCGTATCGCCGCCTCCCGCGATGCTGAACGCGCTGCTCGAAGCGATCGCACGCGCCACGGTCTCGGTTCCCTTGGAAAAGGCATCGAACTCGAAGACACCCATCGGACCGTTCCAGACCACGGTGCCAGCGGACTTGAGCTTTTCGGCCAGCATCTGCGCGGTCTTCGGCCCAATGTCCAGAATCAAGTCGTCAGCCTCCACGTCGGCCGCAGCCTTGACCGTCGCCACGGCTTCGGCTTTGAACTCCTTGGCCACCACCACGTCCACCGGAATCGGCACCTCCGCGCCCCGCGCCTTCATGGCCGCGATCACGGCTTTCGCGTCTGCGAGCAGGTCGGGCTCCGCCAGACTTTTGCCGATCGGCAGACCGACCGCCAGCATGAATGTGTTTGCGATACCACCTCCGACGATGAGTCCGTCGACCCTCGAGGCCAAGCTCTGAAGAATCGTCAATTTGGTGCTGACCTTGCTGCCCGCGACGATCGCCACCAGCGGCCGTTTGGGCTGCGCCAGCGCCTTGCCAATCGCGTCGATCTCCGCTGCCAGCAGCGGCCCCGCGCAGGCGACGGGCGCAAACTGCGCGATGCCGTAGGTCGACGCTTCTGCGCGATGAGCGGTGCCGAATGCGTCGTGTACGAAGATGTCGCACAACGCGGCCATTTGGCGTGCCAACGTCTCGTTGTTCTTCTTCTCGCCCTTGTTCAAGCGGCAGTTCTCGAGCATCACCACATCGCCCGGCGCCACGCTGACGCCATCGGTCCAGTTGGACTGGAGTGGCACCTCGCGCCCGAGCAGTTCCGCAAGGCGTGCCGCCACCGGCGCGAGCGAATCTTCGGGCTTGAACTCGCCTTCCGTGGGGCGCCCCAGGTGCGACGTCACCATCACCGCGGCGCCGGCCTTCAATGCCATCTGGATGCAGGGCACCGAAGCACGGATGCGTGTGTCTTCGGTAATGCGGCCGTTGTCGTCCTGTGGCACGTTGAGATCGGCGCGGATGAACACGCGCTTCCCGGACACCTGTCCGCGCGCAACGAGATCGGCAAATCGAATGACGTTCATGGGGACTCCATCTTGGAAGCCCGAATTCTAGGCAACGCGCGCCGCCTTGCCTTGCGCCGACGCAATCCGCGCTGGCGGCCTCATGACCTACCAGCCCAGGGTGGACCGAATGGTCAGCATCACCGTCATCCCGCACACGATCGTGCCGAGGATTCCGCGCCGCCAGACGTAGTACGCCACGCCCGCCGCAGCGGCAAAGAGGCGGGCATCCTTCCAGGTCGAAATCACCTGCCCCTGTGTCATCACGATGTCGGGCGCGACGATGGCGACCAGCGCCGCCAGCGGTGCGTAGCGCAGCCCCTGCACGAGCCACGGCGGAATCGGCAACTCCCGCTCGGTGAGGAAGAAGAACCCCCGTGTGATGACTGTCAGCGCCGCGAGCCCGACAATCGCGCCGACCCCATAGGCGAGATTCATGTCGCGTCCTCGACTGGCATCGTGGGCTTCGTGGTCGTATGGTCGATCAACATGCCGATGGCCACGGCCGCAGCGATGGCCGCCACGACGTTGAGTTTCAACGGTAGCGCGTAGGCCGCGACGGCGGCACACGCCGACACGCCCGCGGCCACCCAGGTCGCGCGTCCGGCCAGCAACGAACAAGTCAAACCGAGCAGCGCCAGCGTGCCGGCAAAGCCGATGCCCCAACTTGTCGGGATCGACTCGGCAAGAAAAATACCGATCAGCGACGAGACTTGCCACGACGCCCAGTTCGTCATCGATCCGCCCCAGAAATAGGGCAGTTGCTCCGGAGCGGGCCGAGGATCGGGAAATCGCCGCATGAACATCACGTAGTTCAGGTCCGCGGTGAAGTACGCGACCCTGAGGCGCTGACTGAGCGGGTACGGCACCAGATACGGCCGCCAGCTGGCGCTGAAGATCACGAAACGCAGGTTGATGCAGGCCGCTGTCGTCCAGATCACCCACAACGGCGCGCCGCCGGCAATCAACGGCATCGTCGCCAGCTGCGCGCTGCCCGCAAAGACCATGACCGACATGAACACGGCAAGCGGTACGCCCATCCCGCTCTTCACCATGGACACACCCGTCACCAGCCCCCATGCAGCGATACCGACAGCAATGCCGGCCATGTCGCGCATGCCAGCTCTGAACTCGGGGTGATGCCAGATGGGTGGGCGGGTCGCCGATGGCATTGTGGTCACGCCAACATTGTCGCAGCGCGACGAATGGGCCGTCTCAGAGCGCTCAGTGCGATCTAGTGCTTGGCTGGCTTCTTGGCCACTGGCTCGTCGGACTCTGCCTTCGTATCGGCAACTGCGGGCGCATCCGACGCCGACTCTGGCGGCACGGCGTCGATCTTGTTTTCCCGCATGTAATCGTTCATCTCGCGCCAACCTGCAAACACCGCAGCCTTGTCGGCCTTTTTGTTGAGGTTGTAGCAGTCCTCGATTGCACGGCCGGCATGCCGGCAGGCGCCGCCGACGGCCCGCCCCTCGGCGTCCTTGCGGGCCACCAATGCAGAAGCAGGCTCGATGCCCAGCAGATCACAGCCACCCAACAGCGCAAGGACTGCCAGCACGGCAAGAGTGGAGGGACGAAAGAGGTGTGCCATCGTGAAGCTCTGCCGGGTTATCGACCGCCGATCCCGTTTGCTTGAGCCCCACGCCTGCGTCAGGTACCGATCAAGCGCATGCCCGGCTGGGGGCCGGCTTGTCCGACTGATTGCAGATAGGCCGACGTCGACATGCGGCGACCGCCGGCCCGCTGCACCTCCAGCAGTTCGAGCGCGTTGTCTGCACAGGCGACGGCCAAGCGTCCTTGTCCGACGTCCAGCACGGTACCCGGCGCTACGGCCGGACCACTGGCAACGACGGCCCGCCAAACCTTGATGCTGCCCCCCGGCCAAACAGCAGTCGCGCCTGGGAACGGATCGAAGGCACGCACGCGGCGCTCGATCACCTCTGCCGGCTGGTTCCAGTCGATCGCACCCTCGGCCTTGTCGATCTTGCGAGCGTAAGTGGCACCTTCGCCGGATTGCGGCACGGCGTGCAATTCGCCGCGCGGCAACGCCTCCAGCGCGCTGACGATGAGTTCTGCACCAAGCACCGAGAGGCGCTCGTGCAGCGTCGCTGCGGTGTCGTCCGGCGTGATGTCGTGCGCTCCTGTGATCAGCATGTCCCCTGTGTCCAGCCCGGCATTCATCTGCATGATCGTGATGCCGGTCTGCTTGTCGCCGGCTTCGATGGCCCGCTGGATGGGCGCTGCCCCACGCCAGCGCGGGAGGAGGGAGGCATGAATATTCAGGCAACCGTGCGCTGGCAAGTCCAGTACCCACGCCGGAAGAATCAGCCCATAGGCGGCGACCACCATGACGTCGGGACATGCAGCCAAGAGCGCTTCCCGCGTGTCTGCAGCGTCAGCTGCAAAGCGCCCGTCCAGACGCAGGCTTCGGGGTTGGACAACCGGCGCGCCCAGTTCGTTGGCAAGTGCCTTGACCGCCGACGCCTGGAGCTTTAGCCCGCGTCCGGCCGGGCGATCCGGCTGTGTCAGCACCAGTGGAATCTCGTGCCCAGCCTCGTGAATCGCGGCCAGCGCCTGCGCAGCGAACTCCGGAGTTCCGGCGAAGACCACCCGCATCAGGAAGCCGTATTCTTTTGCACTCAGGCGCGTTGCGCATCACGCGCGCGCTTGATCATCCTGGTTCGGATGCGATCGCGTTTAAGCGGACTGAGGTATTCGACGAAGACCCGGCCGACAAGGTGGTCCATCTCGTGCTGGATGCAGATGGATGTCAGTCCCTCCGCCTCCATTTCGAACGACTGTCCATCGCGCCCAAGTGCACGCACCGTCACGCGCGCATGCCGTGCCACGCGGTCATAGGTGTCGGGCACGGACAGGCAGCCCTCGTCCGCAAAGGTCATTTCCTCGCTGCGGGCCACGAGTTCCGGGTTGATAAACACCAGCGGCTGGTCGCGCGTCTCGGACGTGTCCATCACGATCACGCGTTCGTGCACGTCGACCTGAGTGGCCGCCAAGCCCACCCCTTCGGCATCGTGCATCGTCTCGATCATGTCGTCGACGAGTTGACGGATGCGGTCATCCACAGACGCCACCGGCTTCGCCACGCGGTGGAGCTTCGGATCGGGAAATTTGAGGATCGGCAGGAGGGCCATCGGTCGTCAGGTCATCGGGCCGGCGCAACTTGCCATGCCGACGCAACGGCATGCAACAAGTGTCGAGACGGCGCAACGTCGAGGCGCGGCAGATGGCACGGTGAGCGCCAGATAAGCCGGGCAATTTCGTTGCGATATCAAGGGTTTACCGGCAGAATTTGTGAAACTATCTGAGGAGTGAGGCGAACCGCGGCAGCAGGCTGCGCCGCCTCGGCCTTTCCACCTCACGACAGGCACGATTGTGGCATCCGACAAGGGATTGCGCAGTGTGCCGGGAGCCTTGCCTCATGAGCGTTCGTCCCCGCCCCCACGGTCTGCGCCGCTGCGCCGTCCGGGTTACCGCTGCCGCCACGATCGGGGCTGCTTGCTTCGCAGCGTTCGCGGCCGAACCCAAGTTCCCGATCACCGGAGAGCAGCGCGCCACGGCAAAGCAGGTTGCCGAGGCGGGTGTACCGCTTTCGGAACTCGCGCCAAATGCACCTGATTCGCATACGGTGAAGCGGGGTGACACGCTCTGGGACATCTCAAAGTTGTTCCTGAAGAGCCCATGGCGCTGGCCGGAGCTCTGGGGAATGAACATGGACCAGATCCGCAATCCGCACCTGATCTTTCCAGGCCAGGTACTGGTCCTCGAGAAGTCCAACGGTCGCGCCCGCCTGCGGCTGGCACAAGGCGCCGGCGCACCGAGCGATACCGTCAAGCTCTCGCCGAGGGCTCGCGCTGAATCGCTCGACAACGGGGCAATCTCGTCGATTCCGCTGCAGTTCATCGGACCGTTCCTGAACGAAGCCGTCGTATTCAACGCCAACGAACTCGACGCGGCACCCCGGATCGTTGCGTCTCAAGAGGGTCGCGTGCTTCTGACGCGTGGCGAGACCGCCTATGTACGTGGTGAACTCGGCGGCGCTCGCGACTTCCGGGTCTTCCGGGAAGCCACCCCGCTGCGTGATCCGCTGACGAATGAAATTCTTGGCTACGAAGGGCGATTCGTCGGAACCGCTGAATTTGTGCGGGCAGGCGAGGATCGTGTCGGCGCCAACGGAAAGCCGGAGGTGGTGCCGGCCACGTTCACGATCAAGACGGTCCGGATGGAAGCGGGAGTGGGCGACAGGCTGTCACCGACGCCGCAGAGCGATCTGGCCGCATTCGTTCCACACCCGCCCGGTGCTCCGGTGGATGGCCGGATCATTTCTGTCTACGGCGAGGCACTGAGCGCCGGCCAGAACCAGATCGTGGCGTTGAATCGCGGTGCGCGCGACGGCATGGAGCGTGGCCACGTGCTGGCCCTGTGGCGGGCGGGCAGCAAGGCCATCGACAAGACCGACGCCGCCCGGACGGCGCTCCAACTTCCGGACGAGCAACACGGGCTCCTTTTCGTCTTCCGCGTCTTCGACAGGGTTTCATATGCTCTGATCCTGAACGTGCTGGACCCGGTGCACGCGGGCGACCGTTTCACGCAGCCTTGAACATTTCGGGAAGCCAGTCTGGGCCCGCCCCACGTGTTGGATGACGATGAGTTTGCGGCTTGGTTCAGGCTGCTCGAATCACCAGGCGTCGGGCGCAGCACGGCCAGGGCGCTGCTTGCGGCCTTTGGCTCTGCACAGGCAGTTCTCGACGCCGGACCGACGCAGCTTGGTCATGTGGGTGGTGCTGCACTCGCCAGTTCCCTGACGACGCGACACGACCTCGTTGAAGGGCGCCTGGCAGCGGCCCAGACCTGGAGGGTCGGCGCTGCGGACCGGCATGTTGTCGTTCTGGGCGATCGCGAATATCCCGCCGCGCTTCTACAAACGGTCGATCCGCCGCTGCTCTTGTATCTACAGGGCCAACTAGCGTGCCTGTCGAGCGGCACTCTGGCGATCGTCGGCAGCCGGAACCCGACAGCACAAGGCAAAGAAAACGCGCGGAGTTTTGCCACGCACCTGAGTGATGCTGGGCTCACCGTGGTTTCCGGACTCGCGCTGGGTATCGACTCCGCCGCGCACGAGGGCGCCCTCGCAGGGCGCACGCCCACCGTCGCCGTGGTGGGCACCGGTCTCGACCGCGTCTACCCGAGTCGGAATCGGACACTCGCGCATCGGATCGCCGAGGCAGGCGCGCTGGTGAGCGAATTTGCACCCGGGACACCGCCGCTGCCGGAGAACTTTCCCTTGCGCAACCGCATCATTGCGGGACTGGCCCAGGGGACACTGGTGGTCGAGGCGGCCCTTCAATCCGGATCGCTCATCACGGCGCGGCTTGCGAGCGAGGCGGGACGAGAGGTCTTTGCGATTCCTGGTTCGATCCACTCGCCGCAATCGCGAGGCTGTCATGCGCTGATCAAACAAGGAGCCAAGCTGGTGGAATCGGCAAACGACATTCTCGAGGAACTGAGTGTGCCGGCCTCAAAGCCGACCGACTCTGCCGATGAGCGCGAAGGTGGTGGCCATCGCGACGACGGCCTTCTCGAGGCCCTGGGCTATGAACCCGCGACGCTGGACGTCCTGGGCGCGCGCACCGGAATGAGTGCGGCTGAACTGTCGGCGCGCATGCTGGAACTCGAGCTTTCGGGCCTGGTTGCACGCCTGCCCGGCGGCCTTTATCAACGATGTGCCACGACCTGACCCTGGTGCATGCATGAATGATCAACCGGCCGATCACTCAGGCAAGGGGCTCGGGTATAGTGTTTTCATGTTCGATGTGCTGGTTTACCTGTACGAAAACTACTGGCGGCCCGACGCGTGCCCGGATCACCGCCAACTTTCGCGCAAGCTCTCGGCCGTCGGCTTTGAAAGCGATGAGATTCAAGAGGCGCTGACCTGGCTGGATGGCCTCGCCACCAGTTCGCAGTCCGTCGATGCCGTGCAAAGCGAACACAGCATGCGGATTTACACGCCCGCGGAACGTGAATTGCTGGGCGACGAGTCCGTCGGCTTCATCAGTTTCCTGGAGTCTGCCGGCGTCTTGCCGCCGGTCATGCGCGAGATGGTCCTCGATCGTGTCATAGCCATCAGTGGCGGGCCCATGGATCTTGAAGAACTCAAAATCATCGTGCTGATGGTGTTCTGGAGCCTGGGCGAAGAGCCCGACGCCTTGATCCTCGACGAGCTGTTCGTCGACCCACAGGATCGCCTGATCCATTGACTGCCTTGGCAGCATGCGCCGGCTTGATTGCCGGCGCTGCAATTGTCAGTTGAGCAGCCTGTCCGGCTCGACATCGAGTTTTGCCAGTGCACTGCGGGTCGCGCGCACCGTCAATGCCTCGTCCTGCGCTGGCAACAGCAACCCGGCCTGGAGGAAGGCGGCCAGCCGATGCTGTGGGAATAGCACACACCGACCTTGCGTGGTGACAAAGAGGGACAGTTGCTTTCGCAGGCCGTGCCAGACGAGTTGAACAGCCTCGTTTCGACTGCGGTAGTCGAGCATGTACCAACTGCCAGGCTGCAACTCACGCGCCCATGCCAGCATGGCCGGCGTCGGCATTGATCCGCCCTCGGACACCACCTCGAGCTCTGAGCTTTCGTGCCCGGAGATGTCCAGCACCATCGACTCGTCGATGGACATGTCGCCCGCATCCGGCAGAAGCTCCTCGAGTGTCTCCAGTCGCTCCATCAATTCCTGCAGGCGCTCGGTCGGAATTGCAGCGGCCTTGGCCGTGAAGGCGGCAGCGAGAGAATTGTTCAGTTGGCGAATCTGTTCATCCTGCCGCTCCGTGCTCATGCCCGACGCCGCCATGCCTTCACGCAGCGACTTCAACAACGGCGGCAGTCGCCGGATCACTTCGGCACGCTCGTCACGGGTAACCTTGGCGCTGGCTGACCAGATGAGATCGGCCGCGACGCGCTTGGTCGCGCGGGTCTCCTCGCTCTGAACGCCATAACGAACGCCAATGGTGGCGAGCACGTCGGCCCAGACCTGAAAGAGAAACTGGCGAACGCCGTCCTGCACCGGCACCTCGTTGAGCATGCGCCGCAACTCGATCGTGTACTGGATAGCCAGCGTCTCACGCTGCTCCACCTGCTGCGCCAGCGACACCGCCTTGCGCGTGGCTTCGTTACGGCTCGGCAGGTAATGTTCGAGAAACTTCTCGAACTCGGTCAGCACCGTCTGGAATACGCGGCGGCCGGTATCCGGATAGGCTTCGACGACTTGGACGATGCGCTTGATTTCCTTGTCGAGCGCTTCCCCCACGCCCTGGGTACTGCTGTCGAAGCCCATCACGCATGCCCCCATGCGATCGATCAATCGTCGCGCCGGATGGTCCACGGTGGCAAAGAAATCGGGCTCCGTGACCGCCACCCGAAGTACCGGCATCTGCAGGCGGGCGAACCACACACGCACCTGCGGCGGAATGCGCTCCTCGGTCAGGATGCTCTGGAAGAGGAGTGCCACGATCTCGATCGTCGCGCGCTCCTCGGGTGTCGCCGCGATGCTCTTCAGCTGCTGCTTGCGCTGATGTAATTCCGCCAGTAGTGCGGGAGTCGTGACCGGTGCATGCCCATGCGCGGACTGGCGTGTGATCCGTTCCCGAATGCTGTCCTGTGCGGCGTCGATGGCAACCGCGAGCTTCGGCGAAACGACAGGTGCCTGCTGCGTTGAGCGTGCAAACGACGGCAGATGGCGACCGACCAGACGGTTCAACCGCCCCAGCACGGCCTCGGCATGTTCGCCGCGACGTGCCAACGGATTGGCACGCGTCATCATGCGAGTTTCTTCGCCAATACGGCGAGTCGTTTCGCCACTGGCTCCATGACCGCCGCTTACGCCGCTGGGTCCCCAGGATCCGGTGGGCGCCGGCGCGTGCCCCGTGGCCCCCATGCTGTCACCGACAACGGTGGAGGCCGGCCCACCACCCTGGTGCCCCCCAGTCTGCGCACGCACACCTGCGTCGACATCGGCGAACTGCGTACCACCGGAAAATCCCGTGGGTGCGGAGGTCGTGCGCCGAATGTAAGGCCTTAGATCGACCTCGGGCATCACCCGCTGCGAGACCAACCAACTGTTGACCTCGTGATAGGCCTCCTCGACCAACGCTGCAAACTCTTCATGCAGCACAGGCTGCAGATCCCGCCACCCGTCAAGGCGAAGCCCCACCTGCCTCCAACTGTCCACGGCAATGCGCGAGAGCACATGCGCGCGCAAAAGATCGTGCGCCTCGAGTTCGGCCCGCTGCTCGAGGCCTGCGACGCGCGAGCGAAGGTCGGTGAATTCCCAGCTCGCACGATCCATGATCGCGAGGGCGAGACGCGATGTCAGGATCTCGCGCTCGATCGTGTCATCGTCGACCAACGTGAGCGGCGCGATGCCTACGCCCGCGGATGACTGCATTGGAAGGTCGGCCCCGCGTGACGACGCGACACCGTGCGTGTATGCATGCCGCAATCCGGCCGTCACGGCCTGCTGCCACTTGTTGGCATCCGTCAGCATGGCCTGGAAAAGGTCGCGCCTGCGCTGCCTGGTGGCGTGTTCAGAAGGCTTGTCCACCAACCGGCGCGCGCCTTCGAGAACCGCGGTACCTACGCCGGCCATCCCCTTCATCACGTGTTCCGTGTACAAGCGGCGCGCCTGTGCTGCAAGAGACTGCGAAGAGGCGCGAATCGACATGGTCCGGGTCGGCCGTTAAGGCGATGGGCTCAGCGCTGAACTCTACACCACGGCCCCGGCGTTCGGGTCATTGGGGTCGACGTCCTTCACGCTGCCGCTCTTGACCAGATCCTCACGCTTGACGCCGAGCCACATTGCGATGGCGGCGGCGACAAATACCGAGGAATAGATGCCGAACAGGATGCCGATCGTCAGGGCAACAGCAAAGTAGTGCAGCGTCGGGCCGCCGAAAAGCAACATCGATAACACCATCATCTGGGTCGAGCCGTGCGTGATGACGGTGCGGCTGATCGTGCTGGTGATTGCGTGGTCGATGACCTGCGGCGTCGTCAGCTTTCGAAACTTCCGAAAGGCTTCGCGCACGCGATCAAAGATGACGACCGACTCGTTGACAGAATATCCCAGCACCGCGAGCACCGCTGCAAGCACCGCAAGCGAGAATTCCCATTGAAAGAATGCGAAGAACCCGAGGATGATGACGACGTCGTGAAGGTTGGCAATGATGCCCGCGACAGCGAATTTCCATTCGAAGCGAAACGCCAGGTACATCATGATGCCGAGCACGGTCATGCCCAACGCCTTGGCACCATCGGCGGCCAATTCATCGCCGACAGACGGTCCAACAACCTCGGTTCGCATCAGTCTGACCGGCTCTACACCTGAGGGCGCATTGCACGATGGGCGGCTCACCTGCTCACCCTTGTCGGTCGTATATTGTTTGTTTGTGACCGCGCCGGACTCGGAAGTGCACAACGCGCCAAAGACACGCTCCGAAAGATCAGCCTGTTTCTCGCCCTTGCGCACGGGCACGCGAATGAGTACATCCCGTGAGGTGCCAAAGGTCTGTACCTGCACTTCGCCGAGGCCGAGAGCCTCGACGGCGCTTCGTGTCTTGTTCACATCCGCCGACTGCGCATAGGAAACCTCCACCAGCGTGCCGCCGGTGAACTCTATCGACAGGTTGAGGCCACGCGTGATAAGAAAGAATACGGCCGCGGCGAAGGTCAGGAATGAAATGACGTTCAGCACCAGCGCATGGCGCATGAACGGGATATCTCGTCGGATGCGAAAGAATTCCATGCTTCAGCCCCCTTCAGGCATCTGCCGTCGGCCCAGGCGTGCCGCTATCAGGGCGCCATACCTGCCCGATCGATACGGCCTTGAGTTTTTTCTGCCGTCCGTACCAGAGGTTGACCAGTCCACGCGAGAACATCACTGCGGAGAACATCGACGTCATGATCCCCAGGCAGTGGACGATCGCGAAGCCGCGTACCGGCCCGGAGCCGAAAGCCAGCAGCGCCAGACCGGCGATCAGCGTCGTGATATTCGAGTCGAGGATCGTCGCGAATGCTCGCTCGTAGCCGGAACTTATGGCCGTGTGCGGCGCCGACCCGGATCGCAGTTCTTCTCGAACCCGCTCATTGATCAGAACGTTGGCGTCGATGGCCATACCCAACGTCAATGCAATGGCAGCCATGCCCGGCAGCGTCAGGGTGGCCTGCAACATCGACAAGACCGCCACCAGAAGTAGCAGATTGAACGCCAACGCAAGTGTAGAAAATACGCCGAACAGAAGGTAGTAAGCGCACATGAACGCGGCGATCGCCACGAAGCCGTACATCACGCTGTCGAATCCCTTGGCAATATTCTCGGCTCCGAGGCTCGGGCCGATGGTTCGTTCCTCGATGATTTCCATCGGTGCAGCGAGCGAACCCGCACGCAGCAGCAATGCGGTGTCGGCAGCCTCCACCGTCGACATCCGGCCAGATATTTGGAAGCGATTGCCGAGTTCTGCCCGGATCACCGGCGCCGTGACGACCTCGCCTTTGCCCTTCTCGAACAGCAGGATGGCCATGCGCTTGCCGATGTTCTCGCGTGAGACGTCGCGCATGATGCGGCCACACTTCGCGTCGACCGTGAGGTCTACCTTCGGCTCCTGGGTTTGGCTGTCGAAGCCGGGCTGGGCGTCAGTGAGGCACTCGCCCGTAATGATGATTTGCCGGTACACGATAACCGGGCTGCCATCACGCTCTATATAACGCTCGCTGCCAAAGGGCACGGCACCGCCACGAAGCGCATCCATCGCTTCGGTCGAACTGTTGACCATGCGCATTTCCAGCGTCGCGGTACGCCCAATGATGTCTTTCGCCTTGGCCGTATCCTGCACGCCCGGCAATTGAACGACCACGCGGTCTGCACCCTGCTGCTGGATCACGGGCTCGGCCACTCCGAGTTCGTTGACGCGGTTGTGAAGCGTGGTGATGTTTTGCTTCAGTGCTTGCTCTTGCACCAAGCGCGCGGCATCCGGCTTCAGGGTGCCCAGAAGCTTGAGGTCTGCGGTGTCACCGGATTCATTCCAGACCATGTCGGGCAGCTGGTCGGCAAGAAGGTTTCGCGCAGTTGCTCGTGTTTCGACGTCGCGGAAACTGATGGAGACGACATTGCCGTCGCGGACGATGCCCGCATGGCGTACGTTCTTGTCGCGCAGCAGGCCGCGGACGTCGCCGGTCAGCGATTCGGCCTTCTTGGTCAGCGCGGACTTCATGTCGACCTGCATCAGAAAATGCACGCCACCACGAAGGTCGAGGCCCAGGTACATTGGCAGTGCACGCAGCTTTGCCATCCATTCAGGGGATCGTGAAAGCAGATTCAGCGCGACGATGTACGTCGGATTCGCGGAATCTGGATTCAGCGCCGAACTGAGCGCATCCTTCGCACGCTTCTGAGTGTCGGTATCGCCGAACCGGGCCTTCACCGATTGGCCTTCGTATTGAACGAAATCCGCCTTAATTCCGGCTTGGCCGAGCACCTGCTCGACACGCGCCACCATCGTCGTGTCGATTTTCTGCGTGGCCTTACCGCTGGAGACCTGCACAGCCGGCGCCTCACCATACAGATTGGGCACGGCATAGAGCAGGCCGATCAAGAACGCGATCACGAGGATCGCGTATTTCCACCAGGGATAGCGGTTCATAGTCGGTCCGATGCGTGCGGCCAGAAGAGCGTCACGCCCGAGTCGGGCGTGACGCGAGTTCGTGGCCCACTACTATTTGTATGAGCCCTTTGGCAACACTTGCACAACGGCTAGGCGCTGGACCTGCAACTCGACGCCATTGGCGACCTCGACGTGCAAAACGCCATCGCCCATCTTCGACACGCGACCGAGCACACCGCCAGAAATAACGACCTCGTCACCTTTGGCCAGCGCATCGATCATCGCCTTGTGCTCCTTCTGCTTCTTCATCTGCGGACGAATCATGATGAAGTAGAGCACCACGAACATCAGAACCAACGGCAGCAGGCTGTACAGCGTGGATTCAGTGCCCCCGACGGCGGCGGCCGGAGCGGTCTGTGCGAAAGCTTGCGAAATGAACACTGTGTCGTCCTCGTGGAATTGCCCCGCATGCACGGGGTGAACAAACCGCATTAGTGTCGTCCCGGCGGCGATCACCATCGACTACGGCCAGATGACGGTGAAGTCAGGCCAGGGCACTCGCCTTGGCAATCATTTGCCCGCGCCTACTGGGTTCTACGTCGCTGCGGATTCGGCGGTACTTTGGCGAACTGCTGCTGCCAATAGAAAATCAACCTGACAGTTTAACATGCTGAGGCTGTTCACCTGGCGCGCTCTTAAGACGAAATGAGTGGCTGTCGAATAGGGAAGCCGTCACAGCGAGCAACCCACATGGCGCACGCCTTGCCCTCGTAGTTTTGGGTCGACTCGCCAACCTCCCCACCACCAAATTTCGGTCAAGGTTGGTGACGGTCGTTTCGACGCCGACGCGTGGACAATTCAGAGCTTGTACCGTGGCGTCAACGCTTCGGCAAAACAAGATGAAAAGCCCGCTTGCGCGGGCCTTTGATCAAACTCTTCTTTTGTCAAACTTGGTTGCGGGGGAAGGATTTGAACCTTCGACCTTTGGGTTATGAGCCCAACGAGCTACCAGACTGCTCCACCCCGCGACAGAACTTTCAATTGTAGCACATGACCCCGGTCATTCGTTCTGGCTTTCGCCGGGCTCGGCCTGAACCTCGGGGCGATCCACCAATTCGACGAATGCCATCGGCGCGTTATCGCCGACACGGAAACCCATCTTCAAGATCCGGGTGTAGCCACCCGGTCGGGCCTTGTACCGTGGCCCCAGTTCATTGAACAGCTTGGCAACGACGTCCCGGTCACGCGTGCGGTCAAAGGCCAGCCGCCGATTTGCGAGAGTCGCTTCCTTGCTCAACGTGATCAGTGGTTCAACCACTCGGCGCAGTTCTTTCGCCTTGGGGAGAGTTGTCTTTATGGCCTCATGCGTCAAGAGGGAGTTGCACATGTTGCGCAACATCGCTGCACGATGTTCGCTCGTGCGGTTGAGTTTGCGGAGTCCATTGCGGTGGCGCATTTAATGATCCTTTCAAGTGTTATGCCCCCGGCCGTACCAGGTACCGGAGGTTGCGCAGTGCATGCGTAGTCAAGTCGCCTGATCAGCGACGATCCAGACTCTTTGGCGGCCAGCCTTCGAGGCGCGTGCCCAAGGTAAGACCGCGAGAGGCGAGGACTTCCTTGATCTCGTTGAGCGACTTCCGGCCCAGATTTGGTGTCTTGAGCAATTCTGTCTCGCTTCGTTGGACCAAATCGCCGATGTAGTAGATGTTCTCCGCCTTCAGACAATTGGCCGAACGCACCGTCAGTTCGAGTTCGTCAACCGGGCGCTTGAGAATGTCCGGCAATTCCGGACCTTCGGCCTCGGGCTGGCGCAAGCCCCCTTGTTCGGTCAGCCCCAGGCCTTCAAGCTGCGTGAAGACAATCAGCTGCTCAACGAGGATCTTTGCCGATGCGCGAATGGCTTCCTCGGGCGACATCGAGCCGTTTGTCTCGATCTCCATTACGAGTTTATCGAGGTCGGTACGCTGCTCGACACGTGCGTTCTCGACCGCGTAACTGACTCTGCGGACAGGGGAAAAGGAGGCATCGAGCACGATCCGGCCAATCGATTTGGTGGACTCCTCGCCAAAGCGACGAAGGTTGCCCGGCACGTAACCACGTCCCTTCTCGACCTTGATCTGCATATCGAGCTTGCCGCCCTGGGACAGATGAGCGATCACATGCTCCGGGTTGATGACCTCGACATCGTGCGGCGTTTGGATATCTGCGGCTGTAACCGGGCCCTCGCCTTCCTTGCGCAGTACGAGCGTGACTTCGTCGCGGTTGTGCAGCTTGAAAACCACGCCCTTCAGATTGAGCATGATGTGCACGACATCCTCCTGGACACCGTCGATCGTCGAGTACTCGTGCAGTACCCCGGCGATCGTAACTTCCGTCGGCGCATAGCCCACCATTGACGAAAGCAATACGCGCCGAAGCGCGTTACCCAGGGTATGCCCATAGCCGCGCTCGAAAGGCTCGAGTACGGCTTTTGCACGATGGCCGCCAAGCGGCTCGACCTGGATGGCCTTGGTGGGTTTCAGCAGATTCGTTTGCATGGAGTCCTGTTCCTGTCAATACCCTCGGCTCGTTACACCGATAAGGCTGATGGACCGTGCCGGGCTGGGTGTGCGATCGACCTCGCGCCCAGGCAGGCAAGGCCGACCTATCAGATTGCCGGGCCACAGGCCCGGGCTATCCGTAAGTAGTTAGCGCGAATACAACTCAACGATCAACGCTTCCTTGATGTCGGCGCCGAACTCGTCGCGATCGGGCGCCTTCTTGAAGACACCCTCCATCTTGGTCGAGTCCACTTGCACCCACGCCGGCATGCCGATCGACTCTGCCAACTTCAATGCATCAACGACGCGCAGTTGCTTCTTCGCCTTATCACGCAAGGCAAGCGTGTCACCCACCTTCACCGAATAGGACGGGATGTTCACCACTTGCCCATTGACCGTTACCGCCTTGTGCGAAACCAGCTGCCGTGCTTCGGCGCGGGTGGAGCCAAACCCCATGCGATATACAACGTTGTCGAGCCTGGACTCCAACAAGGTCAGAAGCGTCGCGCCGGTATTGCCCTTGCGGCGCTCTGCTTCGGCAAAATATCGCCTGAACTGGCGTTCAAGCACCCCATACATCCTTTTGACCTTCTGTTTTTCGCGCAACTGGAGGCCAAAGTCTGAAGTCCGCGAGCCACTCGTGCGCCCATGTTGGCCAGGTTTGCTCTCGAACTTGGATTTGTCGGCGATCGGGCGGCGAGCGCTCTTAAGAAAGAGGTCTGTGCCTTCGCGACGGGAAAGTTTGGCCTTTGGGCCGAGGTAACGTGCCACGTTGATTCCTTTGGGTCTGTCGTCTGACGCGGCGGACCGCCAGCTTGCTGGCGGATCCCGCGTGAGTCTGCTGCGATCTTGCGAGTCGTGCAGACGGTGGGCTTGGGGAAGCGCTAGCGCGCCTCAGAGTAATTGCCGCCGTTCGCTTAGATGGCGGCATGAAAAACCTAAGATTATAGGTTGGGCCTCAGGGGCACATCGATCGAGGTCAGATCCGACGACGCTTCTGCGGACGGCAGCCGTTGTGCGGCACGGGTGTGACATCCGAAATTGAATTGATCCGGATACCCAACGATGCAAGCGCGCGAACGCTGGATTCGCGGCCCGGACCCGGGCCTTTGATCCGCACGTCGAGGTTCTTGATGCCCTGCTCCTGGGCCGCACGACCCGCCACCTCAGCGGCGACCTGTGCTGCAAACGGCGTCGACTTTCGTGAACCCTTAAAGCCTTGTCCGCCGCTTGACGCCCACGCGAGAGCCCCACCCTGACGGTCGGTGATCGTGATGATGGTGTTGTTGAAGGACGCGTGGATATGTGCGAAGCCGTCCGCCACGTTCTTGCGGATCTTCTTGCTCACGCGCCGTGCGGCGGTGTTTGGTGCTTTAGCCATGGTGGAAATCTTTCTCGAAAGGCGTCTTGCGGCTTACTTCTTGAGCGCGGCCGCGCCCTTGCGCGGACCCTTGCGGGTGCGCGCGTTGGTACGCGTGCGTTGTCCGCGCATGGGAAGACCCCGGCGATGCCGCACGCCACGGTAGCAACCCAAGTCCATCAGGCGCTTGATATTGATCGACATCTCGCGGCGCAGGTCGCCTTCGATCGTGATGCGGCCGATCTCGTCGCGGATCTTCTCCAAATCGGAGTCCGTAAGATCCTTGATCTTCTTCGAATAAGGAATGCCTACAGCGACGCAGATCTTCTGCGCCGTCGTCCTGCCAATGCCATAGATCGAGGTCAGCCCGATTTCGGCGTGCTTGTGCGGCGGGATATTGATACCGGCGATACGTGCCATGGTGTTCTTTCCTTCGACCTTGAATTCAGCCCTGGCGCTGCTTGTGGCGCGGGTCGGTGCAGATCACGCGCACTACACCCTTGCGGCGGATGATCTTGCAGTTACGGCACATTTTCTTTACCGATGCAGCGACTTTCATGGTCTTCTCCTTGATCTGTTCATTTGGCGCGGAAGACGATCCGCGCGCGACTCAAATCGTACGGCGTGAGCTCGACAGTAACCTTGTCGCCCGGGAGGATGCGGATGTAATGCATGCGCATCTTGCCGGAGATATGACCGAGCACCACATGTCCATTTTCTAGCTTGACTCGAAACGTTGCGTTGGGGAGGTTTTCGATGATTTCCCCATGCATCTGGATGACATCGTCCTTCGCCATCGCGTCAGCTCGTCTTGAAATTTGCCTTCTTCAAAAGTGTCTCGTATTGCTGACTCATCACGTAGCTCTGGACCTGCGCCCAGAAATCCATCGTGACCACGACGATGATCAGAAGCGACGTTCCACCGAAGTAGAACGGCACGTTGTATTTCAATACCAGGAACTCTGGCAGCAGGCAAACCGCGGTGATATAGACGGCACCAGCAAGGGTCAGACGCCCGAGAATCTTGTCGATATGCTTTGCGGTCTGTTCGCCAGGGCGGATGCCCGGAATGAAAGCGCCACTCTTTTTCAGGTTGTCCGCCGTCTCACGACTGTTGAAAACCAACGCCGTGTAGAAGAAGCAAAAGAACACAATCATCGCGGCGTAAAGCATCACGTAGATCGGTTGTCCAGGAGACAGGGCTCCCGACAGGTCTTTTAGCCAACGCAAGCCCTCGCCTGTGGCGAACCAACCCACGACAGTGGCGGGCAGCAGGATGATCGAAGACGCGAAGATCGGTGGAATCACACCGGACATGTTCAGCTTGAGTGGCAGGTGCGACGACTGGCCGCCATAAACCTTGTTTCCTACCTGGCGCTTCGCATAATTGACCAATATCTTGCGTTGCCCGCGCTCCACGAAAACGACCACGAAGGTCACGCCAATCACGATCGCGATGATGAAAAGGCTGGCCACGATGCTCATCGAGCCTGTACGCACCAACTCGAACAAGCCACCGATAGCATTGGGGAGACCCGCCACGATGCCCGCGAATATGAGAATCGAGATTCCGTTGCCCAGACCACGCTCCGTGATCTGCTCGCCGAGCCACATCAGGAACATGGTGCCGGCGACAAGGCTGACGACGGCCGTCATACGAAATCCGAATCCCGGCGTCAGAACCAGTCCGGGAGAGCCTTCAAGCGCCAGAGCAATACCGAGCGATTGGAACAATCCCAAAAGCAAGGTTCCGTAGCGCGTATATTGAGTGATACGCCTGCGGCCGGCTTCCCCTTCTTTCTTCAACGCCTCCAACGACGGGACCACATACGTCATCAGCTGCATGATGATCGACGCTGAGATATACGGCATGATCCCGAGAGCGAAGACGGTAAACCGCGACAACGCACCCCCGCTGAACATGTTGAACAGATTCAGTATTCCGCCGCTCTGCCCCTTGAAGAGTTGCTGCAGTTGGACAGGATCGATCCCCGGCACTGGAATGTGCGCGCCAATGCGATAGACCACCAGCGCAAGCACCAGAAAGACAATGCGGCGACGCAAGTCACCGAATTTGCCACTCTTCGCCAGCTGATTCGCGTTGGTTGCCACGGAGCCTATATCCTTCCTCAGGCCTCGGCAACGATCGAGCCGCCGGCGGCCTCAATGGCCGCCTTGGCGCCTGCCGTCGCGCCGATCCCTTTGAGCGACACCTTGCGCTTGAGTTCGCCAGACTTGATCACCTTCACCACCTTGGCGATTTCTCGTACCAGGCCCGCTTGTTTGAGTGCGACGAGGTCGACCTCGTCAGCGCCCAGGCGCTCCAGATCGGTAAGACTGATTTCAGCGTTGTATTTCAGCGATGGGGACTTGAATCCCCGCTTCGGCAGACGTCGCTGCAACGGCATTTGGCCGCCTTCGAAGCCGACCTTGTGGAAACCGCCGGCCCGCGATTTTTGACCTTTGTGTCCACGGCCAGCCGTCTTGCCAAGTCCTGATCCGATGCCGCGACCAACACGGCGTCGCGCCTTCTTAGCGCCAGTTGAGGGTGCGATATTGTTCAGTTCCATCAGAGCACCTTCACAAGGTACGCAATCTTGTTGATCATGCCGCGCACGGCCGGCGTGTCCTCGAGTTCGGACTCGCTGTTGAGCCGGCGCAAACCCAGGCCCACCACGGTCGCACGGTGCGAAGCCTTACAGCCAATCGGGCTGCGGACCAGCTTGACCTTTAGGGATTTCTTGTCGGACATGAGTTTCTCCAGCCACAGATTCAGTTGAAGATTTCTTCAACCGTCTTGCCGCGCTTCGCGGCGATCTCGGCTGCCGTCGTAGAGCGGCGCAATGCGTCGAGCGTCGCACGCACCATGTTGTACGGATTGGCCGAGCCAAGGCTCTTGGCCACGATATCTGTCACGCCCATGACCTCGAAGACGGCTCGCATCGGTCCGCCTGCAATGATGCCGTCGCCGGGTTTTGCGGGCGCCATCAGAACGCGCGCGGCACCGTGCTCGCCGAAGACATTGTGGGTGATCGTGCCATTGTTCAGCTGCACCTTGAACATGCCGCGACGCGCATCTTCCATCGCCTTCTGCACGGCAACCGGCACTTCCTTCGCCTTGCCCTTGCCCATGCCGATACGGCCGTCACCGTCTCCGACGACGGTGAGCGCTGCAAAACTCAGCGTGCGGCCGCCCTTGACGACTTTGGTGACGCGGTTGACCGCAATCATCTTTTCCTTCAGGCCGTCGTCATTGCCTTCGGTCTGAGCGCGGGGTTGGAACTTCGCCATGATTAGATATTCCTTCGGGTTGCGCGTGCGTCAGAACTGCAGACCGGCTTCTCGCGCGGCTTCTGCGAGTGCTTTGACTCGACCATGAAACGCGAAACCGCCACGGTCGAACGCCACCTTGTCGACGCCCGCCGCCTTGGCTTTTTCCGCAATGCGTTTGCCGATCAGTGCGGCAGCCGCTGCATTGCCGCCATTGGTAACCTGAGCGCGGATTTCCTTCTCGGCAGTGGACGCGCTGGCAAGCACCTTCGCGCCGTCTTCGGAGATGACACTCGCATAGATGTGCATGTTGGAACGGAAGACCGTGAGACGGGCAACCATCTGCTTGGCGATGCGAACGCGAGTCTGACGCGAGCGGCGCAGACGCTGAGCTTTTTTGGTGAGCATGGTGCGGCCCCTTATTTCTTCTTCGTTTCCTTGAGCACGATCCGCTCACCGACGTAGCGGATGCCTTTGCCCTTGTAGGGCTCCGGCGGGCGGATTGCTCGAACTTCGGCGGCCACCTGACCCACCGCTTGGCGGTCGGCGCCCTTGATGACGATCTCCGTCTGGGTCGGGCACTCTACCTTCACGCCTTCAGGCATCTCCTTGACTACCGGGTGCGAAAAGCCGACCTGAAGATTCAGCTTCGTTCCTTGAGCTTGGGCGCGGAAACCCACGCCGACCAACGACAGCTTCTTTTCAAAGCCCTTGCCGACGCCTTCGACCATGTTCGCCAGCAGCGCGCGCATCGTTCCGCTCATTGCATTGGCGGCGGCGCTATCGTTAGCAGGCTCAACTTTGAGCGAACCGGCATCGTTCTTGACCGACACGAGAGCATTCCCAGCGCGCACGAGCGTGCCGTTTGAGCCCTTAACGGTAATTTGATCCGCCGTGATCTGCACGTCCACACCCTTTGGGACGGCGACCGGCATCTTTCCAACGCGGGACATTGGCGTCTCCTATCAGGCCACGAAACACAGAACTTCGCCGCCGACACCGGTCTGACGGGCCTTGCGATCGGTCATCACCCCCTTGGGCGTGGTGACAATCGCCACCCCAAGGCCGTTCATGACCTGAGGGATCGCGTCCCGTCCTTTGTAGATGCGAAGGCCAGGGCGACTCACGCGCTCGATGCGCTCGATCACAGGACGGCCGCCGTAGTACTTGAGACCAATCTCGAGCTCGCTCTTACCGGTGTCCGCACGAACGACGAAACCATCGATGTAGCCCTCGTCCTTCAGCACTTGCGCGATAGCGACCTTCAACTTCGACGAAGGCATCGTGACGACGGCCTTTTCTACGAGTTGCGCATTCCGGATGCGGGTCAGCATGTCCGCGATGGGATCACTCATGCTCATGGGTTATCTCCTGCTTTGCCTGACGCCGCTTACCAGCTCGCCTTGACGATGCCGGGAATGTCACCCCGGAACGCCAATTCGCGAATCTTGCTGCGCGCCAGCCCGAACTTGCGGAACGTGCCGCGCGGGCGGCCTGTGATCTCGCACCGATTGCGCAGCCGCGTGGGGTTCGCATTGCGCGGCAGCTTCTGCAGCTCGAGTCGCGCTGAGTAGCGCTCTTCGTCGCTGCGCCGGGCGTCGCGGGCTACGGCCTGCAACTCGGCGTACTTCTTCGCATACTTGGCGACCAGCTTCTCGCGCTTCTGCTCGCGCTGGATGAGGGACGTTTTGGCCATGGTTGTCGCCTGACTCTTAGTTCTTGAACGGGAACTTGAAGGCGGCGAGCAGTGCCCTGCACTCATCGTCGTTCTTCGCGCTCGTCGTGATGCTGATATTCAGCCCGCGGATGGCGTCGATCTTGTCGTAGTCGATTTCCGGGAAGATGATCTGCTCCTTGACGCCGACGTTGTAATTGCCGCGGCCGTCGAAAGCGCGACCCGAGATTCCGCGGAAATCGCGCACGCGCGGCAAAGCAATGGTGACGAAACGATCAAGGAACTCGTACATCCTTACGCCGCGCAACGTGACCATGCAGCCGATCGGCACACCATCGCGAATCTTGAAGCCGGCAATGGCCTTCTTCGACTTCGTGACGACCGGCTTTTGGCCGGCGATCTTGGCAAGGTCGCCGACAGCGTTGTCCATCACCTTTTTGTCGGATACCGCCTCGCTGACACCCATGTTCAACGTGATCTTGGTCAGACGCGGCACCTGCATGGACGACTTGAAGCCGAACTTCTTGACCAGGTCCGGGACGATGGTTTCGCGGTAATACGTCTGCAGACGCGCGGTTTGCTGTTGAGCCATTTCTTTACCCGCCTCAGACCTTGATCTCTTCACCGCTGGACTTGAAGACCCGAACTTTGGTCTTGTCAGCGAGGAACTTGACACCGACCCGATCGGCCTTGCCGGTAGCCGGGTTGAAAATGGCCACGTTGGATTGGTGGATCGGCATTGTCTTGTCGATCACACCGCCGGTCGACCCCTTGAGAGGGTTGGGCTTGACGTGCTTCTTGACCATGTTTACGCCGTCGACGACCAGGTGGTCATCGTCAACGCGGCGACTCACAGTCCCGCGCTTACCTTTGTCACGGCCGGTCAACACTATGACCTGGTCGCCTTTGCGAATCTTGTTCATGGTGACTCCTTGGCTCGACCTCAAAGCACTTCGGGCGCCAGAGAAACGATCTTCATGAAGCGCTCAGTACGCAGTTCGCGCGTCACCGGGCCGAAGATTCGCGTTCCGATCGGCTCGAGCTTCGCATTCAGCAAGACGGCAGCATTGCCGTCGAACCTCACAAGCGAGCCGTCCTGGCGACGAACGCCTTTGGCTGTACGCACAACCACAGCGCTGTAGACCTCGCCCTTCTTTACCCGCCCACGCGGCGCAGCCTCTTTGATGCTGACCTTGATGACATCTCCGATGCCCGCATAGCGCCGCTTGGAGCCACCGAGCACCTTGATGCACATGACGGACTTCGCGCCCGTGTTGTCTGCGACATCCAGTCGCGACTGCATTTGGATCATTTGGTTGTCCCCAACTTGAATCGCGCGAGGCATGCTGCCTGTTGTGATTCAGTCTTGGGCCCGTCGTGCGTATCGCCCGTCGAAGGCGCTACGCCCGGTTGGGCGGAGTCGAGTTAGAAGTTTGGTGCGAGCGCACCGCCCCTCTAGTTCGGGAAAGCCTGCAATTATGCAGTAATTGCTTTTAGCTTGTCAAGCGGCGGTGGCCTGCTGCAGCATCGTGTCCGCATCGCTGACCTCGAACTTGCCCGGCGCCTCGACGTTGAGTGTTTTGACGACTCCGTCCACGACGAGCATTGAGTAGCGATTTGAGCGCAGCCCCATGCCGCGCGCTGTAAGGTCGAGCGTCAAACCTGTTGCCTTTGCGAAATCAGCGCTGCCGTCCGCCATCATGCGAACCTTCCCGCCTGTTTTTTGGTCCCTCCCCCAAGCGCCCATCACAAAGGCGTCATTGACGGACACGCACCAAATTTCGTCGACGCCCGCACGCTTTAGCGCATCTGCCTTCTCGACGAATCCCGGGACATGCTTTGCCGAACACGTCGGGGTGTATGCACCGGGCAGCGCGAAGATGGCGATCTTCTTGCCCGCGGTGGCCTTTTCGATGTCGAACGCGTTGGGGCCGATTGAGCATCCATTGCCTTCGACTTCAATGAACTCCTGGAAGGTGCCCGCGGGCAACCGATCTCCAACCTTGATCATGGCAACTCCTCCTGTCGTGGTGAGCCCTGGAAAAAACAAAGCCGAAGCGCCAGTGTGACGGCGATTCGGCTGTTGCGTACGAGGGCAGGACAAAGCCCCCTCGGCCTGTTGAAGTCAGATGAGCTTGGCTTTCTCTACAAGGCGGGTGACTGCCCAAGCCTTCGTCTTCGAGATGGGCCGCGTCTCCGAAATCTCGACCATGTCGCCGAGCTTGTATTCGCCCTTTTCGTCGTGCGCGTGGTACTTACGCGAGCGAGCCACGATCTTGCCGTAGAGCTCGTGCGCCGCACGCCGCTCGACCAAAACGGTTACGGTCTTGGCACGCTTGTCACTTACGATTCGACCGACCAGCGTTCGCGTATTTTTCACCGTGGATTGAGTCTCGCTCACTTCGCGGCCCCCTTCTTCTTCTCAGCGATTACGGTGTGTGCGCGCGCAATGTCGCGCCGCGTCTTGCCCAACTGCGAATGGTTGCCCAGTTGCTGCGTGGCCTTTTGCATGCGCAGGCCAAAGTGAGCCTTCAGCAGGTCGGACACTTCCTTCTCGAGCGCTGCCACGTCTTTTGTCCGCAATTCAGATGCTTTCATCTTGCTCTCCGGGTCAGGCGCCGACTTGACGCGCGACGAACGTGCAGCGCAGAGGCAACTTGGCCGCCGCTAGCGTAAACGCCTCGCGCGCCAGGTTCTCGGGCACGCCATTGATTTCGTATAGCACCTTGCCCGGCTGGATCTCTGCCACGTAGTACTCAGGATTGCCCTTGCCATTGCCCATGCGAACTTCGGCCGGCTTCTGCGAAATTGGCTTGTCCGGAAAGATGCGGATGAAGATTCGGCCGCCACGCTTGATGTGACGTGAGATTGCGCGGCGGGCCGCTTCAATCTGGCGAGCCGTCAGACGCCCGCGCTCAGTAGCCTTGAGGCCGAAATCACCGAACGAAACCGCCGCGCCACGGGTGGCTACGCCGGTATTGCGGCCTTTCTGCTCCTTGCGGTATTTGCGCCGTGAGGGTTGCAGCATAGTTATTCTCCTTTGGTCTCGCCGCCTGCCGGAGCAGCGCGACGCACCCGCTTGACGGCTGGGATCTTCGTCGCATCGCCAGCCGGCACGGGACCGCCATCGGCGCGGGGCAGGCGCTCACCACCTGGGCGGCCGCGACCGCCTGGCGCACCTGCACCACCCGGCCGCGGGCCCCTGCGCTGACGACGGTCGTCCTGGCCTTCGTCGGCCTTGGCTGCACCTGGCGCTTCCCCTCGGCCGAGATAGTCGCCCCGATAGACCCAGCACTTGACGCCAATGACGCCGTAGGTGGTCTTCGCCTCGGAAAAGCCGTAATCGATGTCCGCCTTGAGGGTATGCAGCGGGATGCTGCCTTCCTTGTACCACTCGCAACGTGCAATCTCGATTCCATTCAGTCGTCCCGACGACATGATCTTGATGCCCTTGGCACCGAGACGCATGGCGTTCTGCATCGCGCGCTTCATGGCACGGCGGAACATGATGCGCTTCTCGAGTTGCTGCGTGATCGAGTCGGCGATGAGCTGGGCGTCGATCTCGGGCTTGCGAACCTCCTCGATGTTGACGGCCACCGGAACGCCAAGTCGGCGGGTGAGCTCGGCCTTGAGGTTCTCGATATCTTCGCCCTTTTTGCCGATCACGACCCCCGGACGGGCCGAGAAGATGGTGATGCGAGCATTCTTCGCGGGGCGCTCGATCAGGATGCGCGAGACGGCCGCGCTCTTCAGCTTGGCCTTCAAGTACTCGCGTACGTCGAGGTCTTCAGCCAACATCTTGCTGAAGTTGCGGTTGTTCGCAAACCAGCGCGACGCCCACGCACGTGTGACGGGGAGCCGGAAGCCGGTCGGATGGATCTTTTGTCCCATGGTCTTCCTTGGCGTCAGTTGCCGACAGTCACGTAGATGTGACAGGTGCCCTTACTGATACGGTTCCCGCGACCTTTGGCGCGTGCGGAGAATCGCTTCAAGGTCGTGCCCTGCTCGACGAAAATCGAAGTGACCTTCAGTTCGTCGATATCAGCGCCGTCGTTGTGCTCGGCATTGGCCACGGCAGATTCAAGCGCCTTCTTGACGATGCCGGCAGCCTTCTTCTGTGTGAAGTTCAGGATGTTCAGCGCTTGGTCGACCTTCTTGCCGCGGATGAGATCGGCCACGAGCCGCCCCTTGTCCGCCGACAGGCGCACACCACGCACGCTTGCTTTGGTTTCCATCATCGCCCCTTACTTCTTCGCCTTCTTGTCACCCGGGTGGCCCTTGAAGGTCCGGGTGAGCGCGAATTCGCCAAGCTTGTGACCGACCATCTGGTCCGTCACGTATACCGGCACGTGTTGCTTTCCGTTGTGAACGGCAATCGTCAGGCCAATGAAATCCGGAAGGATCGTGCTTCGACGCGACCAGGTCTTGATCGGCTTCTTGTCCTTGATGGCCACCGCCTTGTCGACCTTGGCCACAAGGTGGTGGTCGACGAACGGGCCCTTCTTCAGCGAACGGGTCATGGCGCGATCCTCTTACTTCTTGCGACGCGAGACGATCATCGTCTGCGTACGCTTGTTGCTGCGGGTCCGGTAACCCTTGGTCAGCGTATTCCACGGAGAAACCTGCGGCTTCGCCTCGCCAGTACGGCCCTCGCCGCCGCCGTGCGGGTGGTCGACCGGGTTCATCGCTACGCCACGGACTGTCGGACGAATCCCCTTCCAGCGAATCGCGCCTGCCTTGCCATACTGGCGCAGGCTGTGCTCTTCGTTGCTCACCTCGCCGATCGTGGCACGGCAGTCGATGTGGATCTTGCGGACCTCACCGGAGCGCAGCCGAAGTTGTGCATAGATGCCTTCACGCGCCATCAGCGTCGCCGAGCCACCTGCAGAACGCGCAATTTGTGCGCCCTTGCCTGGCAGCATCTCGATGCAATGCACGGTTGAGCCCACCGGAATATTGCGGATCGGCAGCGTATTGCCTGCTTTGATCGGTGCCTCGGCGCCAGACATCAGTGTCACGCCAGCCTCGACACCGCGTGGCGCGATGATGTAGCGACGCTCGCCATCGGCATAACAGAGCAACGCGATATGTGCCGTGCGGTTCGGGTCGTACTCAATGCGCTCGACCTTCGCAGGAATCCCATCTTTGTTGCGCTTGAAGTCCACGACCCGATAGTGGTGCTTGTGGCCACCACCCTTGTGTCGCATCGTGATGTGGCCATTGTTATTACGACCCGCGTTCTGCATCTGGGGCTCGAGCAACGAGGCCTCGGGCTTGCCCTTGTGCAGGTGCTTATGCACCACTTTCACGACGGCACGACGGCCGGGAGACGTGGGCTTGACTTTGACAACGGCCATTACGCGGCCTCCCCGGAGAAGTTGAGCTCCTGACCAGGCTTCAGCGCGACATAGGCCTTCTTGACGTGATCACGACGGCCGATCGACTTGCCGAAGCGCTTGACCTTTCCCTTCTGGTTCACGGTAGAAACCGAAGCGACCTCGACCTTGAACATCAGCTCGACGGCCGCCTTGATTTCCGGCTTGGTGGCGTTGCGGAGGACCTTGAAGAGAACCTGGTTGTTCTTCTCGCCCACGCGGGTGGCCTTTTCGGACACGATTGGTGCCACCAGCACCTGCGCCAGCCGACCCTCGTCGAACTTCGGTTGGTTTGTAAGGGTGGCGCTCATGCGAACATCTCCTTGAGCTGCTCGATCGCGCCCTTGGTCACCAGCACTTTCTTGAAGAAGACGAGCGACAGCGGATCAGCGTAACGCGGCTCGACAACCAGCACATTGGCCAAGTTGCGCGACGCCAGCGCCAGGTTGTCGTCGATCTGATCGGAAATGACCAGAACCGAATCCAGGCCCATCGCCTTGAACTTGGCTGCGAGGAGCTTCGTTTTCGGCGCATCGACCGAAACAGACTCGACCACTGCAAGGCGTCCGTCTCGGACGAGTTGCGAGAGGATCGCAGCCATGCCGGCGCGGTACATCTTCTTGTTGACCTTCTGCGAGAAATTCTCGTCGGGCCGATTCGGGAAAATACGACCGCCTCCGCGCCAAAGCGGCGACGACGTCATACCGGCGCGAGCGCGGCCAGTACCCTTTTGACGAAACGGCTTTTTCGTCGAATGCTTGACCTCACCACGATCGAGCTGAGCGCGAGTGCCCTGCCGCGCGTTGGCCTGGAAAGCGACGACGATCTGATGAACCAACGCCTCGTTGTAGTCGCGCGCGAAGACGGTGTCCGGCGCGTCGATCTTGGACGTGGCCTGGCCCTGGTCGTTGAGAAGCTCGAGCTGCATCACTGGGCTCCCTTCTTGGCCTTGACCTTGACAGAGGGACTCACGACGACGTGCCCATTCTTGGAGCCAGGTACCGCACCCTTGATCAACAGAAGCTGGCGCGCTTCGTCGACACGGATCACGTCAAGATTCTGGGTGGTCACGGTCTCGTCGCCCATGTGACCAGTCATCTTCTTGCCCGGGAACACGCGACCCGGATCCTGCGCCATGGAAATGGATCCCGGCACATTGTGCGACCGGCTGTTGCCGTGAGACGCACGCTGCGAGCGGAAGTTGTGGCGCTTGATCGTGCCGGCAAAGCCCTTACCGATCGACGTGCCTTGCACGTCCACCATCTGGCCTGCGGCGAACAGCGTCACAGGCACTTTCGCGCCGAGCTGATATTGGCTCACCACTTCAGCGGGGACCCGGAATTCCTTGAGAACCTCGCCCGCCTCGACACCCGCCTTGGCAAGGTGCCCGGCCTCGGGCTTGGATACTCGAGATGCCTTGCGCGATCCGTACGCGACCTGAAGGGCCGTGTAGCCGTCAGTCTCGACGGTCTTGACCTGGGTCACGCGGTTGTTGGACACATCCAGCACCGTCACGGGAATGGCATCGCCATCATCCGTGAAGATGCGCATCATGCCCACCTTGCGGCCCAGCAAACCGAGCTTGTAGCTCGACTCTGCGGTCGTCATATTTATTCTCCAGCCCCGATCGCGTCACGACCACGAAGGTCACTTGAGCTCACGAAGCCTTGTTGCACATGCCCGACATCGATTGGCCGGGATGACTGTTTCCCCACGAACCTTTCGGAGCGTCGGGAAAGCCTAACAGTATAGCAGTGTTGCCAAAGCGAAGGCAATGCCTCCGATCACTGGAGCTTGATCTCCACGTCGACGCCTGCCGGCAGGTCCAGCTTCATGAGTGCATCGACGGTCTTGTCGGTCGGGTCGACGATGTCCATCAATCGCTGATGCGTCCGAATCTCGAACTGGTCACGGCTCGTCTTGTTGACGTGCGGCGATCGCAGAATGTCGAAGCGCTGCATGCGCGTAGGCAAGGGAACAGGGCCCTTGACAATGGCGCCCGTGCGCTTCGCCGTGTCGACGATCTCGAGCGCGGACTGGTCGATCAGCTTGTAGTCGAACGCCTTCAGGCGGATGCGGATCTTCTGCTTTTGCATGACGATTCCTTCAAAGAGCGATGCGACCGATGTGGCGGCCGCGGAGTTTTATGGTGCCCGGCAGCGCCCACAGGGCTACCGGGAGATCATGCAAAGGCTTACTCGATAATCTTGGCGACGACGCCGGCGCCGACGGTGCGGCCGCCCTCGCGGATCGCGAAGCGCAGGCCTTCTTCCATCGCGATCGGGTTGATCAACTTGACCGTGATGCTCACGTTGTCGCCCGGCATCACCATCTCCTTGTCCTTCGGCAACTCCACCGCCCCCGTCACATCCGTCGTGCGGAAGTAAAACTGCGGCCTGTAGTTGTTGAAGAACGGCGTGTGGCGCCCGCCCTCTTCCTTGCTCAGCACGTAAATCTCCGCCGTGAAGTGCGTGTGCGGCTTCACGCTGC
>JAHECD010000152.1 GCA_024641945.1 Rubrivivax sp.
CCGCCCCCAGTACCGGCGGTGCCCGCCGCAGCGCCGGCTGCGCCCACGCTGCCGCTGGCGGCCCTGCCCGCCCGCGTCAACGGCTGGGCCGATGCGTGGCGTGCCAAGAATTTTGCGCAATATGCCGCGTTCTATGCGCCCGGCTTCTCGGGCAGCGAGCCGACCGCAGCCGCGTGGCGCGCCAAGCGGCAGAAGATGCTGGCCAAGAAGGGCCCGATCGGTCTGGCCGTCGATGGCGTGACAGTCGCCGAGGCGGGCGCCGGCCAGGCCGAGACGCGCTTCAAGCAGAGTTATACGTCGTCCAACTACAAGGACGTGAGCGACAAGGTCCTGACCTGGAAGATGGTCGACGGCCAGTGGCTCATCGTGAAGGAAAGCAACCGTTGATCCGGTGGCATGTGCGGCCGCCTGCGTGGCCGTGCGTGCGATCCCATTGCGTGCCTTAGTGCACGCCCGCCACGAGGCAGACGTGGGTGGGGTGGCCCCCGGTTCAAGTACGTGCGTTGAGGACCGATGACCGAATAAGGCCCTACGAGTAACCAAATGTCAATCGAACCCGTTGCGCCGCCCCAGGCGGTGCAACGCCTCCGCGAAGACCTGGTCCAGCCCGACCCTCTGTTGGACTGCCTGGTAGAAATCTGCCGCCTGCACGGGGTGGCAGCTTCGCGTGCGTCCCTGTCGGCGGCGCTCCCGCTGGAGGACGGTCGCCTGACGATGGATCTGGTCGAACGTGCGGCCGCCCGCGCCGGCATGGCCGCGCGCCTGCAGCGTCTGACTCTCGACCAGCTCGATCCGGCCACGCTGCCGGTCATCCTGGTACTCAAGGGCAACAAGGCCTGCGTGTTTACCGGCTGGGACGCCACGGGCGAGGCCGCCGCCTTGTTGCTGCCCGAGACCGGACAGGGATCGATCACGTTGCCGCGCGCAGAGCTTGCCGAGCGGTACACCGGCATCGCATTGTTCGTGCGGCCCCATTTCCGCTTCGACGCGCGCACCGAGCCGACGCAGGCCGCCGGCCCCGCCAACGGCGCAGGGCCGCTCTCGCGACATTGGTTCTGGAGCGCGCTGCTCGAGCAGCGCCTCGTCTACCGCGACGTGCTGTTGGCCGCGCTGCTGATCAACTTGTTTGCACTGGCACTGCCGATGTTCACGATGAACGTCTACGACCGCGTGGTGCCCAACCATGCCGTCGAAACGTTGTGGGCGTTGGCCGTGGGCGTCGTCATGGTGCTGGGCGCCGACCTCACGATGCGCATGATGCGCAGCCGCTTCGTCGACGAGGCGAGCGCGCGCATCGACGTGCAGCTGTCCGCCGGACTGATGGAGAAGGTGCTCGGCATGCGCCTGGAGCACCGGCCGGAGTCGGTGGGGTCGTTTGCGTCCAACCTCCGTGGCTTCGAGCAGGTGCGTGATTTCATCGCCTCGAGCACGGTCACCGCGCTGATCGACCTTCCGTTCGCCGTGCTGTTCCTCGTGGTGATCGTCTGGATCTCGCCCTGGCTCGCGCTGCCGGTCGTGGTGGCCGGCGCGGCGATCCTCGGCGTCGGCTGGGTGCTGCAGCGCCGCCTGCACGAGCTGGCACAGAGCACCTACCGCGCCAGCGCCATGCGCAATGCCACGCTGGTGGAGAGCCTCACCGGCATCGAAACCATCAAGAGCCAGGGCGCGGAAAGTGCCATCCAGGCCAAGTGGGAGCGCACGAATGCGTTCCTCACCTCGACCAACATCAAGATGCGCGGCCTGTCGTCGAGCGCCAGCTACAGCACCAACACGGTGACGCAGGCGGTGTCGGTGGCGATCGTCGTCATCGGCGTCTACCTGATCAGCCAGCGCGACCTGACCATGGGGGCGTTGATCGCCTCGTCGATGCTGGCGTCGCGCGCGCTCGCGCCTGCCGGGCAGATCGTCGGCCTGCTGATGCAGTACCAGGGGGCGCGCACGGCGCTCGACAGCCTGAACAAGATGATGGCGCAGCCGCAGGAACGCCCGCCGGGCCAGGCTTTCCTGCAGCGCCCGCAGATGCAGGGCGAGATCGAGTTCCGCGACGTGAGCTTCAGCTACCCGGGCCGCGAGGACAAGGTGCTCGACGGCGTGAGCTTCCGCATCGGCGTGGGCGAGCGCGTGGCGCTGATCGGCCGCGTGGGCTCCGGCAAATCGACGATGCAGCGCCTGATGATGGGGCTGTACCAGCCCACGGGCGGTGCGGTGCTGGTCGACGGCATCGACCTGCGCCAGCTCGACCCGGCCGACGTGCGCCGCAACCAGGGCCACGTCGCCCAGGACGTGACGCTTTTCTATGGTTCGCTGCGCGAGAACATCACGTTCGGGCTGCCGTATGCCGACGACAGCGCGGTCGTCGACGCCGCCGAAGTGGCCTGCCTCGGCGACTTCGTCAACCGCCATCCGCGCGGCTTCGACATGCCGGTGGGCGAGCGCGGCGAATTGCTGTCCGGCGGCCAGCGGCAATGTGTCGGCCTCGCTCGCGCCGTGCTTCACAACGCGCCGATGCTGCTGCTCGACGAGCCGACGAGCGCGATGGATTTCAGCACCGAGTCGCAGATCACGGCCAAGGTCGGCGCCTTCGCGCGCGGCAAGACGGTCGTGCTGGTGACACACCGCACGTCGATGCTCGCGCTCGTGAACCGTGTCATCGTGGTCGACGGCGGCAAGGTCGTCGCCGACGGCCCGCGCGACCGGATCATGGAAGCGCTGGCCAATGGCCGCGTGGCGAGGGCGGCATGAGCGGCGCGGCGAACGCACCGACGACGCTGCCCGCCACCACGGCCGTGCCATCGGTCCCGGCGCCCGCGGCGCCGTCGAGACGGACGGCGCCGGCGCTGCGCAGCTTCGAGCTGGCCGCCGAGGACGTGATGTCGAGCGCCGGTACACGGCGCGCGCAGTTGCTCGTGCGCACGGCCGCCGCGGCCGTGTTCGCGCTGCTGCTCTGGGCCGCGCTGGCCCATGTCGACGAGGTCACCAAGGGCGATGCCAAGGTCATCTCGTCGCGCCAACTGCAACTGGTGCAATCGCTCGACGGCGGTGTCGTCTCGGCGATCCTCGTTCGCGAAGGCGAAGAGGTCGAGAAGGGCCAGCTGCTGCTGAAGATCGACGAGACCCGCGCCACCTCGGGTGCGCGCGAGAACGCGGCGCAGGGCTTCGCGCTGCAGGCGCGTCTGGCACGCCTGCGCGCCATCGCCGAGGGCTCGGCCTTCGCGCCGCCCAAGGCCTCCGGCGACGATCAGAAGCGCATCGTCGAGGAAGAGCGCCGGCTGTACGAAACCCGCCGCACCGAACTTTCCACATCGCTGTCGATCAGTCAGCAGCAGCTCGCGCAGCGCCAGCAGGAGCTGGCCGAGATGCGATCACGCAAGGTCGCGGCCGAACGCGGGCTCGAGCTCAGCCAGCAGGAGCTCGCACGCACACGTCCGCTGCTGGCCAGCGGCGCCGTGTCGGAAGTCGACATCATCAAGCTCGAGCGCGACGTTTCGCGCAGCCGCGGCGAATCCGAACAGTCCGGGGCGCAGATCCAGCGGGTGCTGGCGTCGATCAACGAAGCGCAGCGCAAGGTGCAGGAGACCGAGATCAGTTTTCGCAACGAGGCGCGCAAGGAACTGGCGGACACGCTGGGCCGCCTGAATGCGCTGAACGAAGGCGCGGTGGCGCTGAACGACAAGGTCGACAAGTCGCAGATCAAGAGTCCGGTGCGCGGGCGCATCCAGCGCCTGCTGGCCAACACGGTTGGCGGTGTCGTGCAGCCGGGCAAGGATCTTGTCGAAATCGTACCGCTCGACGACGCACTCGTGCTCGAGGCCAAGGTGCAACCGCGCGACATCGCCTTCATCCACCCCGGCCAGGCCGCCACGGTCAAGTTCACGGCCTACGATTTTTCGATCTACGGCGGCCTGGACGCCACGGTCGACAACATCAGCCCCGACACCGTGTCGGACGACCATGGCAACGCGTTCTATCTCGTGCGTGTCCAGACGCGCCATTCGACCCTCGGCGACAAGCTGCCGATCATTCCCGGCATGACCGCCGAAGTCGACATCCTGACCGGCAACAAGTCGGTGATGTCGTATTTGCTCAAGCCCGTGCTCAAGGTCAAGAGCCAGGCCCTGCGGGAACGTTGACGCGTGGCCGCCAAAGATCAATTTCAATAGAGACTCCACCATGCCCGTCATCGTCCAGACCACCACATCCAAGGTTTCAGGCTTGTGGGGCCGCGCCTTCATCCGCAGCGCGGACGGCAAGATGCGCCTGCTGAAGATGGACGAAGTGGTCGTCCGCGGTGACGTCATCCTGACCGAGCAGGACGCCATCGTGCGCCTGACCGAGGAGCCGGAAGCGGAAGCGACGCGCGTGGCCGCCGACATGGTGCGCGGCATGCCCGCCGCCAAGCCTCAGGACAATTCGGCTGAAGTCTCGCGTGTCATTGCCGGCCTGGAGCGCAGCGACCCACAGGACGTGCCGGGTGCCGGCCCCGCCGGTGGAGAGGGTGAATTCCTGCCCGGGCTGCGCGTCGACCGCATCGTCGAAACCGTGACCCCCGACGGGCTGCGCACCACGCCCATCGATGGCGGCGTTCAACCGCTGGTGAGCGGCACGGCGCCACGCGCGTCGGCGGCACTGCCGTCGCTTTCGGTCGACGACGTGAGTGTCAACGAGGATGCGGGCACGCTGGTCTTCACCATCACGCTGGGCGCGCCGTCCACGGTGCCGGTCACGGTCAACTACAACCTGTTCCCCGGCAGCGCGCTCGAGGGCGCCGACTTCACCGCGGTCACGGGGACGCTGACGTTCGCGCCTGGCGTCACGTCGCTCACGGTGGCGGTGCCCGTGCTCGAGGACGACATCTTCGAAGGCAACGAGACCTTCGTCATCAACCTGGTCGACGCCACCAACGCGACCATCGCCGACCCGCTGGGCGTGGGCACAATCATCGACAACGACGCGGCGCCGACGATCGTGTCGGTGGACGCCGGTACGCCCGGTGGCCTCGACGACGCCGTGCCCGAGGGCTCCCCGCTCGTCTTCACGGTCAACCTGAGCAACCCGTCGTCGACCCCGACCACCTATCCGTTCTCGCTCGGCGGCGGCACTGCATCGCCCAGCGACATCGGCGCGCCGACGTTCAGCGACGGCGTCGTGCTCAACGCCGACGGCACGATCACGGTGCCGCCGGGCGTGACCAGTTTCACCGTCAACGTGCCCACCATCCAGGACACGATCGACGAGCCCGACGAGACCGTGCCGCTGACCATCGGCGGCGTCACCGCCACGGGCACCGTGCTCGACGACGACCCCACACCGACCATCGCATCGGTCGAGCCCGGCGCACCTGGCGCTGCGGGCGATGCGGTGCCCGAAGGCACCCCGCTCGTCTACACGGTCACCCTCAGCAATTCGTCGTCGACGCCGACCACCTACCCGTTTGCCATCGGCGGCGGCACCGCGTCGCCGGACGATATCGGTGCGCCGGCGTTCAGCAATGGCGTGACGCTCAACCCCGACGGCACGGTCACCGTGCCCGCGGGCGTGACCTCGTTCACCGTCACGGTGCCGACCACGCAGGACAGCATCGACGAGGCCAACGAGACCGTGCCGCTGAGCGTGGGCGGCGTCAGTGCCATCGGCACCATCATCGACGACGACGGCGCGCCCAATGTGGCATCCGTGGCGCCGCTGATCGGTAACGACCGGGTGCCCGAGGGCACCGACCTGGCTTTCGTGGTCGAGCTGACGAACCCGTCGACCGCGCCGCTGACCTTCGACTTCAAGCTCGGTGGCGGCACTGCCGCGCCGGGCGATTTCGGCGCACCGGTCTTCAGCGACGGGGTCGTGCTCAATCCCGACGGCACGGTCACCGTGCCAGCGGGCATTGCCTCGTTCACGGTGCGCATACCCACCGTCGACGACAGCATCGACGAGCCGGACGAGACCGTGCCGCTGACGGTGGGCGGTGTCACCGGCATCGGTACGATCGTGGACAACGATGCGCCACCGGCACTGTCGATCGACGACGTGACCGTCGACGAGTCGGCCGGCACGATGACCTTCACGGTCACGCTGAGTGCGCCGTCCGGCCTGCCGGTGACGGTGGACTTCGGCGCCGCGCCCGGCTCCGCCGCCCTCGGGGCCGATTTCAGCGCTGCCGCCGGCACGCTGAGCTTCGCACCGGGTGTGGTGTCACAGACCATCACGGTGCCGATCGTCGACGACACGGTCTTCGAACCCGAAGAGACCTTCATCGTGACGCTGGCCGCGCCGGTCAACGCGACGATTGCCGACGGCACCGGCATCGGCACCATCGTCGACGACGATCTGCCGCCCATCATTTCGCCGCCACCGCCGCCGCCGGCAGGCAGTGGCGATATCGTGCCCGAGGGCACGCCGCTGGTCTTCACGGTCAATCTGAGCAATGCCTCGGCCACGCCGACGACGTACCCGTTCACGCTCGGCGGCGGCACCGCATCGCCCGACGACTTCGGTGCGCCTGTGTTCAGCGACGGCGTCACGCTCAATCCGGACGGCACGGTGACCGTACCGGCGGGCGTCACCGGCTTCACGGTGACGGTACCCACGACACAGGACAGCACGTTCGAGCCCGACGAAACCGTCGTGCTGACCGTCGGCGGTGTCTCGGTCATCGGCACCATCCTCGACGACGACACGGCACCGACCATCGCGTCGGTCGAGCCCGGTGCACCAGGCATCGGCGACGACGCCGTGCCCGAAGGCACGCCGCTCGTCTACAACGTCAGCCTGACCAACCCGTCCGCCACGCCGACGACCTTCACGTTTGCACTCGGCGGCGGCACCGCGTCGGCCGGCGATTTCGGCGCGCCCGTCTTCAGCGACGGCGTCACGCTCAACGCCGATGGCACGATCACCGTGCCGGCCGGCGTCACGGCGTTCACCGTGTCCGTGCCCACGACACAGGACACCACGGACGAGCCCGACGAGACCGTGCCGCTCACGGTCGGTGGCGTCACCGGCACGGGCACCATCGTCGACGACGACGCCCCGCCTTCGCTGGCCATCAACGACGTCACCGTCAACGAAGGCGCCGGCACGATGACCTTCACGGTCACGCTCAGCGCGGCGTCGGAACTGCCCGTCTCGGTCGGGTACGGCACTGCCGACGGCACGGCCACCACCGGCGCCGACTTCACCGCCACGTCAGGCACTTTGACCTTCGCCCCCGGCGTGGTGTCGCAAACGCTCACGGTGCCGATCACCGATGACACCACGTTCGAGACCAGCGAGACCTTCACGGTCAACTTGTCGGCGCCGACCAACGCCACGATCGGCGACGGCGTCGGCGTCGGCACGATCATCGACAACGACGCCGTTCCCACGATCGCATCGGTCGAGCCTGGGGCACCGGGCATCGGCGACGACACGGTGCCGGAAGGTACGCCGCTGGTCTACACGGTCAGCCTGAGCAATCCTTCCGCGACGCCGACGACCTACCCCTTCTCGGTCGGTGGCGGCACGGCGTCGCCCAGCGACATCGGCGCGCCGGTGTTCAGCAACGGCGTCACGCTCAACCCGGACGGCACGATCACCGTGCCGGCCGGCGTCACGGCGTTCACCGTGTCCGTTCCCACGACACAGGACACCGTCGACGAACCCAACGAAACGGTGCCGCTCACCATCGGCGGCATCACTGGCACCGGCACCATCGTCGACGACGATGCGCCGCCGTCCCTCGCCATCGACGACGTCACCGTCAACGAGGCTGCGGGCACGATGACCTTCACGGTCACGCTCAGCGCCGCGTCCGAGTTGCCCGTCTCGGTGGGTTTCTCCACCTCGAGCGGCACTGCCACGTCCGGCGATGACTTCACCGCAGCCACCGGCAGTCTGTCATTTGCTCCGGGTGTGGTGTCCCAGACCATCACCGTGCCGATCACCGACGACGCGGCCTTCGAGGGCAACGAAACATTCAACGTGACGCTGGCGTCACCCACGAATGCCACGATCGCCGACGGGTCCGGCCTCGGCACGATCGTCGACAACGACCTCGCCCCGACCATCACGTCGGTCGAACCCGGTGCGACGGGTGTCGGCGACAACGCCGTGCCCGAGGGCACGCCACTGGTCTTCACGGTCAACCTCAGCAACCCGTCTTCGAGCCCGACCAACTATCCGTTCTCGCTCGGTGGTGGCACCGCTTCGC
>JAHECD010000055.1 GCA_024641945.1 Rubrivivax sp.
CTGATAGCTGCGCGTTGCACCCGCCGCAGTCGTGTTGCCGTGCAGCCCCAGTTCCGCGTTGGCCTCTGCCATCACTGCATTGACCGACGCATAGCCCAGCGCGTTGGCCGAGGTGGTGCCCGGCGCGTAGATCAGCGAGCCGCCAGTGACTTTGCCGTTGTACACATTGAGCTCCATCGCCGCGAGCTGTGCCGACAGCATGTACGCCATGTTGGTGGCTGTCGCGCTCAGCAGCCAGGACTTGAAGGCCGCATAACTGCCGGGGTTGAACTCGGTACCCGAGGCGTTCCGAAGGTTCAGGCTGATCATCAACGCCAGATCATCGGCGCCGAACAGCGCCTGCCCGTTTTTGTTGCTCCAGAAGCCCAGGGTCAGGCCGCCACCCGCGCCGGTGCACAGGTTGCCGAATTCGACCGTCGTCGTCCCGCCGGCGGGCACGGTGGCAACGACCGGGGATGCCGTCGTCGCCGACCAGTTGGTCTCGACGGGCATGAACTCGCTGACGGTGTAGTCGCCCGCTGCGACCACCACGGTGGCCGTCGTGTAGTACGGGTCGGGGCTCACCTCACTGATGGCCACCTTCCAGCCTTCGATGTACTGGTCGGTGTTGTCGTAGACGCCATTTGCGTTGGCGTCGTAGAACTTCTTCACCACGAGCGTGCCGTTGGGAGATATCTCTACGCAATTGCCGGACTCGTCCCTGACCTGGCCTTCCGGGCAATCGCCGCGTTGGCGGACCTTGAAGTTGTCGGTCTTGGTCTGGTCGTTGTCGAACGTCATGACCGTGCTGACCCAGACCTTGTATTCGCCGCCGGGATTGCCCGTATCGTCGTAGCCCTTCGTGGTGAATCCACTGCTCCCCGAGTAGACGATGTCGGCCAGTTGATAGCAGGTGGCGAACTCGCCCGCCGCAGTGACGACGACCAGATTCGTCAAGGATGTGCCCAGGACCGTGGCGCCGCTCGGGTCGGTGACCTGCACCCAGTAGTTGCCTTCCGGCAGCCCGGCCGAACCGACCTTTCGCGGTCCGCCATCGAGATAGACGTCGCCTTTGTCCAGGTAGATGTTCAGGTCGGTGCCGGTACAGGCCATATCCGTCGTGAAGATGGCGCCGGTCACCGGTGCAGCGGTCGCAAGGGCGACCGTGGCCTGCGGCGACTCGAGCGTCGCCGTCGCGTCACCGCCGCCACCGCATGCAGCCAGCCCGGCGGCTAGAAATATCGCGCTCAGCGCGCGGCTGGCACGTCCCGTCCACGTCCGCACGGCGTTGCCGCCGCTTGCTTTCGATTCGTTCGTTCTGTTCATGGTCCTCGCTCCGTTGGTTTTGACGATCACGGGCGCCGCCAGGTCGATCACGGCATGGCGACTCCGTGGCCATGCGTCCCGACGTCTGGGCTTCGTTGTCGTGTCGTCCACCGTCGTTACGCTGCGCAACCGGGTGTAAGCGCGCCCTTGGTTGATTGCCATGGCCCGAATGGGTAAGACGTGCCCGTTTTGGCCGACCGACCCCGTGAATGAGGGGGGTGACGTGCCCCGGCGCATGGCCTGGCCGTCACCCCGGCGTCAAGAGACCAATTGCCTGCGCCGGTGGATGCCGAGCTTGTCGAACCCGCTCGACAAGTGCTTCTTGACGGTGTTGATGCTGACGCCGAGTCGCACGGCGATCTCGCGATTGGTCATGCCCCTTTGCAGCAAAGCCATGACCTCGGATTCACGGGGCGTCAATGGCGAACTGCCCTGGCGCAGGGCGTGACCGGCCTCCGTGGCCTCGACGTACTTGACGTACAACCACTGCAGCACGCGGCGCGGCAGCCACAGTTCGCCGGCCAGCACGGCGTCGAGCGCGCGCGCACGCTCGGCAGCCGTCGCATCGCAAGTCAAGGCACCGCGCGCCGCGGTGTCGAGCAGCATCGGAAGCCACTGACGTTCGGGCTTGGGCCAGCAAAGCAGCCACTCCGTCGTGGACACGAGGCGGCAGAGCCGCTGCAACGCCGGCGTGCCGATGGCCTCGCACCAGCGCACATCGGCGACGACGAGGCGCTGCGGGTTGGACAGCAGCACCTGCTCCACGTTGTGAAGACTGGGCGCTACCAGCCCCGTCGCGACGTACACCCGTTGCGTATCCGCCAGCGCGGTCGTGGGCACGTTCAGACCGCAGGGCGTATTTGCGATCAACAGAACCGGCACCACCGGACGCGGAATCGGCGGTGCCTCGTCCGGCTGGTGCGTCGATGCGACTTGGATCAAAGCGGCCTCGGAGGCCACGGTGCCGGACAGTGCAGGGCTGTCCCGTGGGGGGGCGTCCACGGCATCACGCGGTGCCGTGCATTCCGACTCTTCACGATTGGCATTGGTACATGGCGGCATTCGCGTCGTGCCGACACGCCGGATCGCCGGCGCCAGGTGGCACGCCCTCCTGTCTGCTGGCCTCGATTGTTATCGATGCTCTGCCGTTGTCCAGTCAGAGCCACCCGGGCGGGCGGCCAGAAGATCCAGCCGGGTGCGCCGGCAGTAGATCGGCCATCTTCCGCACGTCCCTGGCGCTCGGGATGACTACATGGCGGGCGCGCCGCCCGGACTGCCAACGCCGGATGAGCCGGATGAGCCGGTCGACGAAGCGGCAGCCTGCGCCAACCGCCCGCAAAGGTAGGTCCAGACCAGCACCGCGGCCGCCTGGGCGGTGACTTCGGCGTGGTCGTAGGGCGGCGACACCTCCACGCAGTCCATGCCGACGAATGGCAGGTCCGCCATGTCTTCCAGCAGGGTCAATACCTGGCTGGTGGTCAGCCCCCCCGGCTCGGGCGTACCGGTGCCGGGCGCGAAGGCCGGATCGAGGCAATCGATATCCAGACTGAGGTAGACGGGTGGCTGCCCATGGTGACGCAGGCGTGCGCGAATGGCATCGACCACGGGCGCCATTTGCGACGGCCCGTCGACGCCACGCAACGAGCGCGCCGTGTGGATCAGGCCGCCCTGGTCCAGCACGTACTCCCGCGCCGCACGCTCGCCGGCTGACCGGATGCCGATCTGCACGAAACATTCCGGAACGACGAGGCCCTCCTGGATCGCCTCGTACACCCAGGTGCCATGACCGCTGGGTTCGCCGAAGTGATCGGTCCACGTGTCGCAGTGGGCATCGAAGTGGATCACCGCCAGCGGCCTGCCGAGCCACGCGCGGTAGGCCCGCAACAGCGGCAGCGTGATCGAGTGGTCACCGCCCAGCCAGGCCATGTGGTGGGTCTCGATCAACGGGCGCACCAGCGCAGGCAGCGCCGCCCGCATCGAATCGAGCCCGGTATTCGGCAGCGGCAGGTCGCCGGCGTCGCCCAGCGCACCGAGCGGGGTGACACCGAAGTGCGGGTGGATGCCATCGCACAGCATGTGGCTCGCCGTTCGGATCTCCCGCGGCCCGAGGCGTGCGCCGGGCCGGTTGGTCGTCGAGCCATCCCATGCAATGCCCGCGATGCCATAGCGGTGGGCGCCGGCCTGGAGTTGCGGCGCCTTCAGGAATCGGGTGTCGGACATGAAGGCGAATTGGGTCATGGCGAGGCTGCAGATCGATGGGCCGTGCGGTCGCGGATGATACGGAACGAACCCTCAAAGAGCCGTCCGCATGAAGCCCATCCTGATCCTGCAGCACCTCGACACCGACGGCCCGGCGTATCTTGGAACCTGGCTGCGGTCCCGGGGCCTCGAGCACGAGGTGCGCAATACCGAGGCCGGCGCGGCGTTTCCAGCGACCATCGACGGCCATTCGGCGCTCGCGGTGCTCGGTGGTGCGATGAGCGCCAACGACCCGCTGCCTTCGTTGCGCCGTGCCGAGCGCCTGATCCTTCAGGCCATGGAACGCGACGTGCCCGTCATCGGCCTGTGCCTCGGTGGGCAACTGATGGCGCGCGCGCTCGGTGCGGCCATCAAGGCGTCGCCGGCACCAGAGATCGGCTGGCAGCCGCTGCGCGTGGCCATTGGGTCGCCTGCAGCGCAGGCGTGGTTCGGCGAGCGAACGTCGGCGGAGGTCATGCAGTGGCACTACGAGATGTTCGACCTGCCGTCTGGTGCCGATCTGCTTGCGACCAGTGACGCCTGCGCGCATCAGGCCTTTTCGATCGGCCCGCACCTCGGATTGCAGTTCCATCTGGAAATCGACGAAGCCAAGCTGCGGGTATGGGCCGCCGAGGAAAGCCAGGCCTGGCGTGAGGCCCACGTGGCCCATCCGGCATCGGTGCAGGACGGCCCGGGAATGCTGTCACGGCTGCCCGAGCGGATGACGCCCCACCAGACGCTGGCAGACCGCATCTTCGGGCGCTGGATCTCTTTTGCTTCGTGACGCCCGGCCTGGATTTCGCATCATGAAAACGCGTTTTCAGCCAACGAAATGGCCAATGCGGCGGCGCAGCAATTTGAATTCATCAGCGGAAATGATATTCCGCATCATGGAAATATCGCGCCAAGTCATTGATTCATAACAATCACATTGTTTGTCTTCTATAAGACATAAGTCTTCTCGGCCCGCAGTTTCCCGGATACGCTTGCGCCATCCCGTTTCCGAACTTTTCTGCCCTGCAAGGAGCCTGCAATGACCGCAATGACCCGTGAACAACAAGTGGCCGCCCTCGAGAAGGACTGGGCCGAAAACCCGCGCTGGAAAGGCGTGAAGCGCGGCTACACCGCCGCCGACGTGGTGCGCCTGCGTGGCTCGCTGCAGGTCGATCACACGCTCGCCAAGCGTGGCGCCGAAAAGCTGTGGACGCTGGTGAATACCGAGCCCTTCGTCAACACGCTCGGCGCGCTCACCGGCAACCAGGCGATGCAGCAGGTCAAGGCCGGCCTGAAGGCGATCTACCTGTCCGGTTGGCAGGTGGCGGGTGATGCCAACAGCAACGGCGAGATGTATCCCGACCAGTCGCTGTACTCGGTCGACTCCGTGCCGAAGGTCGTGAAGAAGATCAACAACACGTTCGCCCGTGCCGACCAGATCCAGTGGAGCGAAGGCAAGAACGACGTCGACTATTTCGCGCCGATCGTGGCCGATGCCGAAGCCGGCTTCGGCGGCGTGCTGAACGCGTTCGAGCTGATGAAGGCGATGGTCGAGGCCGGCGCCGCCGGCGTTCACTTCGAGGACCAGTTGGCATCCGTCAAGAAGTGCGGCCACATGGGTGGCAAGGTGCTGGTGCCCACGCGCGAAAACGTCGCCAAGCTCGTCGCCGCCCGCCTGGCCGCCGACGTGATGGGCGTGCCCACCGTGCTGCTCGCGCGCACCGACGCCGAAGCGGCCGACCTGGTGACGAGCGATGTCGACGAAAACGACATCCCGTTTCTGACCGGGGAGCGCACGGTCGAAGGTTTCTATCGCACGAAGAAGGGCTTCGACCAAGCCGTCAGCCGTGGCCTGGCCTATGCCCCGTACGTCGACATGATCTGGTGCGAGACCGGCACGCCGGACCTGAAGTTCGCGAAGGACTTCGCCGACGCGATCCACGCCAAGTACCCCGGCAAGCTGCTCGCCTACAACTGCTCGCCGTCGTTCAACTGGAAGAAGAACCTCGACGACGCCACGATCGCCAAGTTCCAGCGCGAGCTGGGCGCGATGGGCTACAAGTTCCAGTTCATCACGCTGGCCGGCTTCCACAGCCTGAACTACTCGATGTTCGACCTGGCCTACGGTTATGCACGCAACAACATGAGCGCCTTCGTCGAGCTGCAGGAGAAGGAATTCGCCGCCGCCGAGCGTGGCTTCACGGCCGTGAAGCACCAGCGCGAAGTCGGCACGGGTTATTTCGATGCCGTGACCACCACGATCGAGAAGCAGTCGTCCACCGCGGCGCTGAAAGGCTCGACCGAAGACGAGCAGTTCTTCGACGGCACGCACCACTGACATCGCTGATCTGACCGGCGCGACTTGCGCCGTCGGTGCCCGCAGGTCACAAGCCTGCGGGCTTTTTCATGGTTGCGATGCCCTGGCGGCCGGCATCACATCGACGCCTCGAGCATCTCGCGGTATTCGTCGCGCGTGGCGATGCGCGGGTTCGTCTTGTGGCAATGGTCGGCCATCGCGCCGTCGATCACGCGCTCGAACAGGTCGGGTGTGACGCCCATGGCGGCAAGCCCGGACGGCAACTGCACGCGGGCATTGAGGTCGCGCAGCGCTTCGGACAGTTCGGTGCCCTTCGCATCGCACGAGCCGATGCCGATGGCGTGCGCCATCCGCTGCAGGCGCTGTTCGTTGCGGATCGATTCGGCCGACGCGTTGAACTTCACCACCGCCGGCAGGAATATCGCGTTCAGCGTGCCGTGGTGCAGGCGTGGATTGACGCCGCCCAGGCTGTGGCTGAGCGAATGCACGCAGCCCAGGCCCTTCTGGAACGCCATCGCGCCCTGCATGCTGGCGCTCATCATGTTCCAGCGCGCCTCGCGGTCGCTGCCATCGCGGGTCGCGCGCTCGATGTGCGCCCAGCCGCGTGCCAGCCCGTCGAGCCCGATGCCGTCGGCCGGCGGGTTCACCGCGGGCGCCATGAAGGTCTCCATGCAATGGGCGATCGCGTCCATGCCGGTGGCCGCCGTCATCATCGGCGGCAGCCCGAGCGTCAGCGCGGGGTCGAGGATCGCCGTGCGCGGCACCAGGTGCCATGCATGAAAGCCGAGCTTGCGCCCGTCGTCGACGATCAGGATGGCGCCGCGTGCCACCTCGCTGCCGGTGCCCGCGGTCGTCGGCACGGCGATCAGCGGTGCGACCGCCTCGGTGATCTTCGGGCTTCCGCCTTCGATGGTCGCGTAGGTCTTCAGCGGGCCGGGGTGGGTGGCGGCGATGGCGACGCCCTTGGCCAGGTCGATGCTCGAGCCGCCGCCTACTGCGATCAGCCCATCGCAGCCCTCGGCCACGTACACGGCGGTCGCGGCGCGCACGGCCGCTTCGGTCGGGTTCGACGGCGTGCCGTCGAATACCGCATGAGGCACGTCGCCCAGCGCTGATTCGGCCATCGCGAGCACGCCGGCGGCACGCACACCGGCATCGGTGACGACGAGCGGCTTCTTCATGCCGGTCCGCGCACATTCGGCCGGCAGCAGGCTCACGGTGCCGAAGTCGAGATGGATCTGGGTGACGTAGTAGATGAAGGCCATGGCGCGTATCCGTGCGATCGGGCTTGCGAGTATGCAACGGCATACTGGACGCCCCGAACCACGCGATGCCTGCGAGACCGACCTTGGGCCAACGACTCCTGACACCGCGCATGGCGGGCCTGCTGGACCGCATCCGGCGCGCCGGCCGGCCGCCATTCCATTCGATGTCGCCCACACAGGCGCGCGTGGCCTACGCCGCCGGCGCCGAAGTGCTCGAGCCGCCTCGAGCGGCGCTGCCGCGGGTGCAGGACCTGACGCTGCCGGGTGGCGACGGCAGTGCGCGCGCCGCGCGGTTGTATGCACCCTCGCAGGCCCGCACGGGTGTGCTGCTGTACCTGCACGGCGGCGGCTTCGTCGTCGGCGGGCTCGAGACCCATGACGCGTTGTGCCGGCAACTGGCGCTGCGCAGCGGAGCCGCGGTGGTCTCACTGGACTACCGCCTGGCGCCGGAGCACCCATTTCCTGCGGCCGCCGACGACACCTGGTCGGCCCTGCGGGCGCTTGCCGACATGGGCGGCGCACTCGGGCTGGACATGACACGGCTGGCCGTGGGCGGTGACAGCGCGGGCGGCACGCTGGCCGCCGTGGCGGCGATCATGGCGCGCGAAGCCGGCCTGCCGATCGCGCTGCAGTTGCTGGTGACACCGGGCACCTGCGCACATGCCGACACGGCCTCGCACCACCTTTTTGCCAACGGCTTTCTGCTCGATGCTGCGACGATCGCCTGGTTCTTCGACCACACGATCCCGTACCACCACCGGCACGACTGGCGTTTCGCGCCGCTCGAGGCTCCGGATCTCGAAGGCGTTGCCCCTGCGTGTGTACTGCTGGCCGAGTGCGATCCGCTGGTGGACGAGGGCATCGCCTATGCCGACCGCCTGCGTGCGGCCGGCGTTGCGGTCGAGCTCGAGATCTACCGCGGCGTGACCCACGATTTCATCAAGATGGGGCGCGTGCTGCCCGAGGCCGACCTGGCGCTCGATGTTGCAGCCACGGCCCTTCGCCAGGCACTTTCAGGAGGCGCCCCGACATGAAACGCACCGAGTTCAGGCACTTCGAGCGGCTGCGCGTGCGCTGGGCCGAAGTCGACATGCAGAAGATCGTCTTCAACGGTCACTACCTGATGTACTTCGACACCGCGATCGCCGGCTACTGGCGCGCCATGGCGATGCCGTATCACGAGACGATGGAACGGCTCGAAGGCGACTTGTACGTGCGCAAGACCACACTCGAATACAACGGTTCGGCACGGTACGACGACGCGCTGGATGTCGGAATCCGCTGCGAACGCATCGGCAACTCGTCGATGCTGTTCATGGCGGCGGCGTTCCGCGGCGAGGCCACGCTCGTCACCGGCGAGATCGTCTACGTCTTCGCCGATCCGGCCACGCAGACCTCCCGACCGGTGCCGCAGGCCTTGCGCGACACCCTGCTGGCATTCGAGGCCGGCGAGCCGATGGTGCGAGTGGCACTGGGCCCCTGGAGCGAGCTCGGGCCTGAAGCGCACCCGCTGCGCAAGGCGGTCTTTGTCGACGAGCAGAAGATCCCGGCTGATCTCGAATGGGATGAGGCGGACGCGACTGCCGTGCATGCCGTTGCTCGCAATCGCTTCGGCCAGGTGCTGGGCACGGGCCGCCTGATTCGGCCCGAACCGGGTGTCGGAAAGATCGGGCGCATGGCGGTGCTGCATACCGCCCGCGGCGGCGGCGTCGGTCGGCGCGTGCTCGATGCCCTGCTGGGTTCGGCGCGCGACGCGGGTCTGGGCGAAGTCGCGCTGCACGCGCAGCTCAGTGCGGCCCCGTTCTACCTGCGCGCGGGGTTTACGCCACGCGGGCCGGCTTTCGAGGTTGCGGGCATCGTGCACCAGGAAATGTTCAAGGTGCCGTAGACCGCCCTCATCGGGCTGCGCAGAACACCTCGACGTGGCGCGTACCGGTCAAATGGGTTGCGAGCAGCTGCGCGGCATGCCGCTCGATGTCGGCTTGGTGTTCGGGCGTGACCCCGCCCGGATTGCGATAGACCTCCATCAACGTCGCGAGCGGGGCGGCGGGCTCGTCGCGCCACAGCAACTCGGCCTGCATCTGCGGCCAGCGATCACACAATCCGGCTTGCATCGCGCGGGCGGCAGCAATGGCCGCCGCCCGATGCGCGGTCTTCCAGTAGATATAGAGCTCGCGCGGGGCCAGTGCCGTCACGCAGCCTCGGATGGGATGGCATAGGGCAGGGCGGCCAACGTCAGGACCGCGTCTGCACAGCGCAACTCGCCAGCCACGCCGACCAACGCCAGTTTCAATTCCACCTGCGCGCTCCAGGTGCCGTCAGGCCCCGCTGCCGCCGCCACCACCATGCCCGCCGGTTGTCCAGGGTCAACGCTGTGGAAGACCTCGTCACCGGCGGCCACCGGCGCCGTGCAATCCACGATCTGCAAGCGGCGCTTGAGCGTGCCGCGGTACTGGCTGCGCGCCACGACCTCCTGCCCGGGATAACAGCCCTTCTGGAAATTTACGCCGCCGACGAGTTCGAGATTCACCATCTGCGGGACGAATTGCTCCACGGTGGCGGCGACGATGCGCGCGATGCCGCTGCGTACCTCGAGCCAGGCCCAGTCCGACGCGGCGAGCGCTGGCAGCGCAGGGGGTGGTGCGTCTGCCGGTTGGGCCAGCACCCAGCGTGGCAGGCCCATCACATCGGGCAGCCGTATCGCGTGCCCATCGCCAGCACCGACGACCGACCACGGCTCCTGCGCCGCGGAACTGCCCAGAAACGAATCAACCACCGGACCGACCAGTCCATACAAGGCGATGCCGTCGCTCTGGTCCGTCAGCTTGCATTTGGCGCGCAGCACGAACATCGACAGGCGTTTGAGCGTCGGTGCCAGCAGGTCGGCGCTGCATGCAAGCAGAACCTCGTCCGAGCCTGTTTGCCAGGTGATGAAGCTGGCCTGGAGGCGGCCTTTGGCCGAGCAATAGCCAGTGAGCCTTGCGCGGCCCGGCGAGAGGCTCGCCATGTCCTGCGTCAACTGGCCATGGAGGAAGGTCTTGGCGTCCGGCCCGTTGGCGGCGATCAGCCCCCAGTCGGCCAGGCGCACTGCACCTTCCATCATCGGGATTGCAGGGTGGTTCAGTCTCATCGCCTCATTATCATCGGCGCCCATGACCGCAAAGACTCCCGGGGTTCGCATCGTCGCGGGCCTGTTCCTGATCGCCTTGGTGGCCGTGGCGGTACTGGCGGGCTGGGCCTTCTGGTGGATCGAGCAGCCGCTGCGGCTGGCGCAGGCGCAGGTGGAGTTGTCCATCGAACCCGGCACCGCGCCGCGCGAAGTCGCCCAGCGCTGGGTGACAGCCGGCGTGCGTGTGTCGCCCGAACTGCTCTATCAATGGTTCCGCTGGTCGGGCGACGCGCGCCGCATCCGCGCGGGCACCTACGAGATCGAGAAAGGGGCGACACCACGCACCCTGCTCGCCAAGATGGTCCAGGGTGACGAGGCGATGGAATCGGTGCGCCTGATCGAAGGCTGGACGTTCCGCCAATGGCGTGCCGCGCTGACGCAGGCGCCGCATCTGAAACAGGCCGCCGCTTCGCTGAGCGAAATGGAGCTCATGACGGCCCTCGGCGCCCCCGGCATCCCGGCCGAGGGCCGATTCTTCCCCGACACCTACCGCTACAGCCGCGGCGTGAGCGACATTGCGGTCCTGCAGCGTGCGCACGCCGCGATGCGTCGCCGGCTGGAGTCGGCCTGGTCGCAGCGCGAACCCGGCTTGCCATTGAAATCGGCCGACGAGGCGCTGATCCTGGCGTCGATCGTCGAGAAGGAAACCGGCCGGCCTTCCGATCGTGCGCAGATCGCCGGTGTGTTCCTGAACCGGCTGCGCATCGGCATGCCGCTGCAGACCGACCCGACCGTCATCTATGGGATTGGCCCCCAGTTTGACGGCAACCTGCGCAGGCGCGACTTGCAGACCGACACGCCGTTCAACACCTACACGCGTGCGGGCCTGCCGCCGACGCCGATCTCGATGCCCGGCATGGCCGCGCTGAATGCGGCCACGAACCCGCAGCCGACCAAGGCGCTGTACTTCGTGGCGCGCGGCGACGGCACCAGCGCCTTCAGCGAAAACCTGGCCGACCATAATCGGGCGGTGAATCAATTCCAGCGATCCAGACCTTGACCCCAGCGGCGGCCGCAGGCCGATTCATCACGTTCGAAGGCATCGACGGCGCCGGCAAGTCGACGCACATCGAGGCGCTGGCGGCCGGCCTTCGTGCACGTGGCTGCAACGTGGTGCTCACCCGCGAGCCGGGTGGCACCGAACTCGCCGAGTCGCTGCGCGACCTCGTGCTGCACCGCCCGATGGATGCGTTGACCGAAACCCTGCTCGTCTTCGCGGCGCGGCGCGACCACCTGCAAAGGCGAATAGAGCCCGCGCTGACAGCCGGGGCCACCGTCCTGTGCGACCGGTTCACCGATGCCACGTTTGCCTACCAGGGTGGTGGGCGAGGGTTCGATCCCGGCGTGTTGACGCAATTGGAAGCATGGGTCCAGCAAGGCCGCCAGCCCGATCTCACGCTCTGGTTCGACCTGCCACCTGCGACGGCGGCCGCTCGTCGCGCCGCCGTGCGTGCGCCCGACCGCTTCGAGTCGCAGGACGAGGCCTTCTTTGCGCGGGTGCGCGAGGGCTATGCCCATCGTCGCGACGCCGACCCGGCGCGTTTTGCCGTGCTCGACGCCAACCAGCCGCCCGAGCAGGTTTGGGTGGAGGTCGAGCGCGCGATGTCGGAGCGCGGCTGGTGGTAGGTCCCGACGGCGTGTTGCCATTGCCGTGGCTTCGAGAGGCGCTGGACGAGGTGCTCGCGCGGCAGCGCGGGCATGCCTTGCTGCTGCAGGGCGCCGCAGGGGACGGCGCATTCGAATTTGCCCTCACGCTCGCACAGGCCTGGCTGTGCGAGGCCGTTCACGGGCCACGCCCGTGCGGTCAATGTGCGGGCTGCCGGCTGGTGCAGTCCAAGTCCCACCCCGACCTCAACCTGCGTCTGCCCGAGGAGATGGCCGTTGCGCTGGGCTGGCCCGTCGACGTCAAGGAAGGCCGCAAGCCGAGCCGGCAGATCCGCATCGACGAGGTTCGTGGCGCGATCGACTGGATCGTCACGACCCCGGCTCGGGGCCGGGCGAAGGTGCTGGTCTTGAATCCCGCGCAGACGATGAACCACGCGGCGTCCAGCGCGCTGCTCAAGACACTCGAGGAACCGCCACCCGGCGCGCGCATAGTGCTTTGCACTGGCGAACCGAGCCGGCTGCTGCCGACCGTGCGCAGCCGTTGTCAGCGGATCGTGGCGCCACGGCCGGGTGCCGCGCAGGCCGCGGCCTGGCTGGACGCGCAGGGCGTTGCCGATGCCGCGATCCTGCTGGCGGCCGCCGGCGGCCGGCCGCTCGATGCGCTCGATCTTCACCGCGCCGGCCTGGCGGGGTCAGGGTGGAGCGCTCTCCCGCGACGGGTCGCTGCCGGCGATCCCTCCGCGTTTGCCGGGTGGAGCATCGCCCAGACGCTCGACGCGATGATGAAGATGTGCCATGACGCCATGGCGGCATCGATCGGGGGCGCGCCGGTCTTCTTTCCCCGCCCGTCCGTGCCCGTCGGCCTGCGCTTGGCACCCCTCGACAGCTGGCGGCGCAGTCTGCAGCGAGTGCGCCGGCATGTCGACCACCCCTGGAGCGAGCCGCTGCTGATTGACGCACTCGTCGCCGAAGGGCGTGAAGCCTTCGCGGTTGCAGCCCCGGAGCGGGGCGACGACGCCAACCGATTGGATACACTCGATTGATGAATGCACCCGTGCCCGCAAGCCGCCCCGCCGCAGCGACAGCCGCAGGCTCCCCGGCCGGCGCGTCCGCGGCGGCCGGAGCCGTGGCAGCGCCAGGCACGGCGTCGCGGCCGAGCGTCATCCAGCTCGTGTTCCGTGAAAAGGGCGCGCTGTACGCCGCGTACATGCCCGTCCTGACCGACGGCGGCCTGTTCGTGCCGACCTCGCGCACTTACGAGCTCGGTGAAGACATCTATCTGCTTCTTTCGCTGCCCGAGGATCCGCAGCGCTACCCCGTGGCGGGTCGCGTCGCCTGGGTCACGCCGGCTAACGCGTCGGGCGGCCGAACGCAAGGCGTGGGTGTGCGCTTTCCTGCCGACGAAAAGACCCGCGGAGTCCGCATCAAGATCGAACAGATCCTCGGAACGTCCATCTCGAGCTCCAAGCCGACCCAGACGATCTGACCGCGCACAAGGCGCGAGGGCCCCATGTTCGTCGATTCCCATTGCCACCTGACCTTTCCCGGGCTGCACGAGCGCATCGACGAATTGCTCCTGGCGATGAAGCAGGCCAGCGTCGACCGGGCGCTGTGCATCTGCACCACGGTCGAGGAATTCGATACGGTGCATGCGCTGGCCATGGCGCACCCGAATCTCTGGGCGACTGCCGGTGTGCATCCGGACAATGACGACGTGATCGAGCCGTCGCTGGCTGATCTGGTGACCATGGCGAGCCGGTCGAGGGTCGTGGCCATCGGCGAGACCGGGCTCGACTACTACCGTCTCAATGGACGCACCGTGGCCGATATGGCGTGGCAGCGCGAGCGCTTTCGCACCCACATTCGAGCGGCCGTGCAGAGCCGGCTCCCTCTGGTGGTGCACACACGCAACGCCAGCGAAGATACGCTCGCGCTGCTCAGGGAAGAGGGCGCCGACCGGGTGGGTGGGGTCTTCCACTGCTTCACCGAGACGGAAGCCGTGGCCCGCGCGGCGCTCGATCTCGGGTTCCATGTGTCCTTCTCGGGCATCCTGACGTTCCGGAATGCCGGCGACCTGCGGGCCGTTGCGCGGTTCGTGCCCTTGGACCGGTGCCTGATCGAGACCGACAGTCCCTACCTTGCGCCGGTGCCGTATCGTGGCAAGACGAATACCCCGGCGTACGTGCCGCATGTGGCCGCGGCACTGGCGGTCGCCAAGGGCGTGGACGTCGAAACCGTGGCGGCCCGGACCACCGAGAATTTCTCTCGGTTGTTCGCCATCCCCGCGCCATCGAGGTGAAATATCATGACAAATTGGTTTAAATATCTTCTCTATCTTGTTCTTGCAGTAGTGGTTTCTTCCGCCAGGGCCGGGGCCTACGAAGATTTCTTCCGCGGCATAGAGCTTGACCGTCCAATCATGGTTTCGGACCTGCTGGCCCAGGGGTTCGATCCGAATGCCGCCAATGAAAAAGGCCTGTCCGGCCTGTATCTGGCCCTGCGCGGCGAATCGTTCAAGGCCTTCGATGCGCTGATGGCCCATCCCGGGCTCAAGGTCGACGTCGCCAACGAGGTCGGCGAAACGCCCCTGATGATGGCCGCGCTTCGTGGGTCGGCCGATGCCTGCCGGCGCCTCATCGAACGTGGCGCGCAGGTCAACCGCCCGGGTTGGTCGCCGCTGCATTACGCCGCGACCGGGCCGGAGCCCCAGACCGTGAAATTGCTGCTCGACCGCGGGGCGGACGTCGATGCGCCGTCGCCGAACGGCTCGACGGCGTTGATGATGGCGGCACGCTACGGGGCGGAGGACTCGGTCTTCGTCTTGCTGGAACACAAGGCGGATGCGCAGTTGCGCAACCAGCAGAACATGACGGCGGCGGACTTTGCACGGTCTGCGGGTCGGGACAAGCTGGCCGCAAGAATCGAGAAGTTCAAGCGCTGACGCACTGTGCTGGCATGGCGCCGGCCCTGCAGCGCCGGCGCTCGGCCCCTACAGGCGGGCCGTTCCGTGTCGTAGTGCCTTGTCAGGCATTTGCCGACACGATGCATGGGCCGATATCCACTGTGTCGGGGCGCACGCAATTCCTAAAGTGGCGCACAGACCGACACCCATTGGAGTTGCGCCATGAACCCGACCGAAGCCCCGAATCCGTTTGCATTGCTGATGAATCCCGAGGTCGTCGTCAAGGCGATGGAAGCCTCGGATCGACTGGGCCGCCTGCACAGCCGCATCTGCCGTCCGCTGGACCGCCCGATCCTCCCGACCAAGCAACTCGACGACGCCGTGGCGGCCTACGACGCCGCCATCGAACGCGCGTCGGCCCGCCGCATCTGAGCCTTTCCTGAAGGCGCATGGCAGGCAGACTTATTTCTGCCAGCAAAGCGGCGGCCCGCGATGTCGCGGGACAATCGGTGCATGAGCGATACACCGAGCTACGCGCAGCTGAAGCGCCCGATCGCCGCCATGGTGGTGGTGATTGCCCTGTCGAACTGGCTCGTCCAGTTCCCGATCAATGACTGGCTGACCTGGGGTGCCTTCTCGTACCCGCTGGTCTTCCTCGTCACCGACCTGACCAATCGCGCCGTCGGCGCCTCTGCGGCACGCAAGGTGGCGTGGGCCGGGTTTGCCGTCGCGGTCGTCGTATCGCTGGCCCTGGCACCGTGGCGCATCGCCGTCGCGTCGGGCACTGCATTCATCGTCGCGCAGGTCCTCGACATTTCCGTCTTCAACCGCTGGCGCCAGAGCTCGTGGTGGAAGGCGCCTTTCCTGGGTTCTCTGATCGCCTCGGTGGTCGACACCGGCATCTTTTTCTTCATTGCATTTGCCGGATCCGGCATGGACTGGCTCTCACTGGCCGCAGGCGACCTGGCCATGAAGTGGCTGATGGCGGCCGTGCTGCTCGCGCCCTATCGCGCCATGCTGCCCCGACTCCAGCTCTGGGTGCCGCCAGCCCGCGCCTGAGGCCGACTCCGCGCGACCGGCCGCGCATCACCCGTCGACGTCGCCCAGCGCGCCGAGCCACACCGTCACGGCCCGGGCGCCAGGGTCGGCGTGGCCCAGCGCCCGCTCGCCGAGATAGCTGGAGCGTCCGCGCCGCGGCATCAGCCTTGCGGTTTGTTCGGCGCCCAGGTGCGCCGCCTCGACGGACCGCCGCAACGCAGTCGTCAACAACTGGCCGTCCATGGCGGCGGCCTCGAAGGCCTGCGCCGCGGGAACCAGGGCGTCCAGCATCGTGCGGTCCCCGACTTGTGCGCCACCGATGGATGCAATGCCATCGGCCGCTGCGCGCAACGCGGCCGCCCATTGGTGCGTGTGGTTGGGGTGTTGGAGCTCGAAAGCCAGCGCGGCCCGCATCAACGCAATCGCGTACAACGGCCCGGACGTGCCGCCCACGGTTCGACGCACGGTCGCGGCCATGGCCCTCAGCAGCGCGGGCAGGTCGTCCAGTGGCAGTGACTGAAGCTCGCTCTGTATCGCGCGTGCGCCGCGGCTCAGACTGGCGCCGAGGTCGCCATCGCCGACGGCCTGGTCCAGTCGCGTCAGTTCGTCCTCGGCCGCATGCAGGGCGCCGAAGATCCGGCGCAAGGCCCGTGCCGTCGGATGTGCGATTGGATGTACGTGCGGTGGTGGGGCGGGCAGCGAGGTTCGTGGTGCGTCGAAACCGCCTGTGCCCGGCTCTTCCGTCAGGCCGGCGGGTCCGGTCGCGGCCATCACGACCGGCGCGGTCGGCGCATTTCCGTAGGGGGTGCTCGGCCAGCCCGGTGCGGCGGCCGGCGCATCGAGTGCCGCCAGCAGTGCCTGGTCCAGGCGCATGAGGCTCAACGACACGCCCGCCATCTCGAGCGCGGTCAGGAAGCTGCCGCTCCAGATGCGCTGCACCCGAAGGCCGCTCTGCGCGGCCCAAGCCAGCGCGGCCCGCGTGGCGATGTGCAGCTCCATCGTCGGCGTGCCGCCCAGGTTGTTCACGAGCATGGCCACGTCTTCACCGGGCCGCAATGCCAGATCGTTCGCGATGGCATCGGCCAAGACCCCGACCAGCACGTCGGCCGATGCCATGGCTGCACGCCGCACACCGGGCTCGCCGTGAATGCCCAGCCCGAGTTCGACTTCGTCGGCGGCAAGTTCGAAACCGGGGCGGCCGGCCGCCGGCACGGTACACGGCGTGAGCGCCACGCCCATGGTGCCGATGGCGGACATGGCCGCTTCGGCAGCTTGCCGGACCTCGCGCAACGTGAGGCCGTTTGCCGCGGCCGCGCCGGCCACCTTGTGGACCCACACCGTGCCGGCGATGCCCCGGCGACCCGCGTGGTCGCCATCGGCGGCCAGCGCCACGTCGTCGGCGACCACCACCATCTCCACCGCCAGGCCCCGAGCGCGGGCGATCTCGGCGGCGAGGCCGAAATTCAAGCGGTCGCCCGTGTAATTCTTGACGATCAGCAGCACGCCGCCCGGCCCGCCGACCGCCAGGATGGCTGCCAGCACGGCGTCCACGCTCGGCGACGTGAAGACGTCGCCCGATACCGCCGCCGTCAGCAGGCCCGGCCCGATGTAGCCGGCGTGGGCGGGCTCATGGCCGGCGCCGCCGCCCGAAATGAGGGCCACCTCGCCCCGCGCGATGATCGACGGCACGTCGGCCCGCAGCACCACGTCATGACCGTCCAGCAACGCGAGCCCCGGGTTCGACATCACGAGCCCTGCCAGCATCTGCGGCACCACGTCGTGCACGTCGTTGATCAGCTTCTTCATGTCGATATCCTTCGATCCTCAATGCCTCGACGGGCCGGGTGAACCCCGGGCAGGGCGCCGCGCGCAGCGCGGTACCCTTTGCGGGCCCCACCGCCAGGCTCCGCGACCCGACGATGAAAACTCCGTCACTCGACAAACCCGTGGTCCACAAGGCCACCCACTACATCGACGGCGCAAACTACCTCCCGTCGTACCTGAGCCACCTGAACAACCGCCTGTCGTCCGGCGCATCGCAGTTGTACCGGCAGCATTTCGGCGTCGGCATCAACGAATGGCGCATCCTGTCCGTGCTGTCCAACTGGCCACGCAGCAGTGCGGGGACGATCGGCGAAACCGTGGGCATGCACAAGACGGTCGTCAGCCGCAGCTTGCGCGAGATGGAGGAGAAAGCCCTGGTGGTGATCGACACGAGCGATGGCCAGCGACTGATTCGGTTGACGCCGGCCGGCCAGCGCCTGCACGACCGCATCGTGCTGGTCGCGCTGGAGCGGGAGCGCCTTCTGACCCAAGGCTTCAGCACGGCCGAGCGCAAGCAGTTGCTCGGACTGCTCAAGCGAATGCTCGACAACGTGGACGCCGTCAACGCCTGGGCGCCGCCGCCAGCCCGCGGCCGTCGCAGCGCCTGATCGACGTCGCGACGGCGGCGCCGTCGTCACGCGCTTTCCACGGCCACCGGCAGGCTCTCGAATCCGCGCAGCCAGTTCGTCGGTCGCAGGACCGCTGGCCCATCGAGGTGAAAGCGCTTCACGCGCCGGCGCAGGGCATCGAGCACCACTTCGGCCTCCAGCCGCGCCACCATCTGCCCGACGCAGCCATGTATGCCGACGCCGAACGCAAGATGCCCGACGGGCCGCCGACGGATGTCGAATTCGTCCGGCCGTGCCCACTTGCGCGGGTCTCGGTTGGCCGCGGCAACGAACATCACGACCTTTTCTTCCGCCCCGATGGACACACCGTCGATCGCCGTCTCGCGGGTCGTCGTGCGCGCGATGAACGGGCTGGGTGCGTTGAACCTCAACACTTCATCGAAGGCCGCCCGGGTCAGTGAGTCGTCCTCGCGCAGCACGTCCCACTGCGCCGGGTGCGAGGCAAACGCAAACAGGGCCATGCCGATGCCGTAGATCGTGGTGTCGAGCGCGGCTGTGAGGAATACGCGCACCAACAACTCCGCTTCTTCCAGGCCGAGTTCGCCGCGGTCGTGGGCGGCGTAGATCTGGGTTCCGAACCCGGGGCCGGCGAGATTTTCACGCCGACATTGCCTTGCGACCCATTCCTGCGCGTCACCCACGGCGGCAAGGGCGCGGTCGTAGAGGGCGTTTCTGGGCCCCATGGCATTGAAGTTGAGATTGGCATACGGCAGCAGGTGTTCCCGCCCTTCTTGCGGCAGGCCCACCGCGTCGGGCATCACCTGCATCGGGAACACACTCGCCAGGTCCGCCGCGGCATCGAAGCGGCCCCGTTCGACGAGGCGGCCCACCAGCGCGTCTGCCTTGGCCTGGAAATCGACGCGCAGCTGCTTCATGACGGCCGGCGAGAGGATGCGCGACAGGACCGTTCGTGTGCGGGTGTGGTGCGGCGGGTCGATCTCGAGGATGACACTCGGCTTGCGCCACGGTGTCTCCTTGCGGTTGTTCACGAGGCCCGTGCCCGATGCCGACGAATAGGTCTCCCAGTCCATGAAGACCGCATGCACATCGGCATGGCGGCCCACGGCCCAGAAACCGTGGCGCGGGATCCAGACCGCCGGGCCGGCCTCGCGCACGGCGGTGTCGCACGGGATCGGATCGACGAGCACGTCGAGGTCGAAGGGATCCACGTCCAGCACGGGGCGGCGGTTCGGGGAAGGGGGGTTCACGACGGTCCTGCGACTCACTTCATGGCATTGGGCAGGAAGAGCGAGATCTGCGGATAGGCGATCAGCAGGCCCATGACCACGATCTCGCAGGCGAGGAACCAGCCCACACCCTTGAAGATCGTCTCGAGCGGAATATCGGGGGCCACGTTCTTGACGACGAACACATTCATCCCGAGCGGCGGCGTGAGCATGCCGATCTCGATGTACTTCACCACCAGCACACCGAGCCAGACGAGGTCCAGGCCGAGCGCCTTGAACATCGGCAGGAAGACCGGCATCGTGATGAGCATGATGCCCAGCGGGTCGAGAAAACACCCCAGCACCAGATACACCACCGACAACGCGGACACGACCAGGGCCGGGCTCTGGGCCCAGGTTCCGAACGCACCGACGAGGTAATCGGACATGCCGGTCAGCGCCAGCAACTTGGTGAACAGCACCGCACCCATGCCGACGAAGAAGATCTGGGCCGTCGTGCCCACCGCATCACGCAGGGCGTGAAGCAGGCCCTTCCAGTCGAGGCGGCGCTGCGAGGTGGCGATCACGATCGACAGCGTGGAGCCGAAAGCACCCGCCTCGGTCGCGGTGACGACGCCGCCGTACAAGCCGCCGATGATGCCGAGGATCAGCGCGATCAAGGGCCAGGTGTCCTTCAACGATGCCCAGCGATCCACCTTGAGGGTGGCCAGTTCTTCCTTCGACAATGGCGGCGCGAGGGCAGGGTTCAGTCTGCAGCGCACGAGGATCATGCCCGTGTACACCGCCGCAGTGAGCAGACCGGGCAGGACACCGGCCATCAGCAGGTCCACGACCGACACCTGCGCGAAGACACCGAACAGCACGAACAGAATGCTCGGCGGAATCAGGGCCGCCAGCGTGCCGGCACTCGCCACCACGCCGGTGGCCAGGCTCTTGTCGTAACCCTGGCGCAGCATCTCCGGAATGGCCAGCCGGCCCATCGCCGCCGACGCGGCCACGCTGGAGCCGCACGCGGCGGCAAAGCCCGCGCAGGCGATATTGGTCGCCACCGCAAGACCGCCGGGCAGGCCGCTGAACCACAGCCTCGCCGCGCGGAACAGCGCGCCGCTGATGCCCGACACGCTGGTGATCGAGCCCATCAACAGGAACATCGGTATGGCCGTCAGGTCCCAGCTCGCGGCAAAGGAGTAGGGCACTTCGCGCACCATGCTCAGTGCGACGTCGACGTTGCGCAGGTAGCAGAACCCGGCAAACGACACGGCGCCCAGCGCCACGCCGATGGGCGTGCGCAGGGCGATGAGCGCCAGGATGGCGACGATGGACAGGACGCCGATCTGAAGTGAGTTCATGGTCAGGGCGCGGTTCGCGGCTCGTGTCCGTCGTCTTGCCTGGACAACCGCTGCAGCCCGCGCAGCACCACGTAGAGCACCATCGCCATGCCGGCAGCCGGCAGCAGCCAGCGTGTGGGCCACACCGGAAGGAAACCTCCCGGGATTTCCCACACTTCGTGCTCATTCGTCTTGGCCCATGCGCTGACCGCTGCCTGCCAGGTGAACAGCGCCACGTACGCCGCGGTGAGCACGTCCACGGCCGCTGCGAGGCGCGCCTGCGTACGTGCACGAAGACGTTGGGTGAACAGTTCCACGGCGATGTGGCCGTGCTCCCGCGTGACGCGCGACCACGGCAGAAAGGCCACGGCCACCATGTAATACGCGGCAGTCAGTTCATTCGCACCTGCCAGCGGATGATTGAAAAGCGTGCGCGCCAAGACATCGACGGTGACGTGCGCCATCATCAAGAACGCGGCCAGCACGGCCACCGCGAACAGCGCGTCGCCCAGCCTGTCGGAGAGTCGTTGCAGCAGGTTCATCGGCAGGTCGGCCCCGCGCCCGTGGGCGCGCGTCGCCGCGTGGGGCTGCGGCGCTCATGGCCGCAACCGATGGATGAATCAGGGCGCGCCAGGGCCGCGCGCCAGCTCACAGGCTGTCCGGGTTGACCTTCGACAGCACTTCGGTCCAGAGCGCCGCGGCGAACTTGTCCGTGTCCAGCCCGATCGTCTTGGACAGCGCGGTCCACTTCTGCACGTTCCTGGCGTACGCGTCCAGGATGGGTGCCGGGTCGGCCACGCCGAAACCCTTGGCAGCGGCGATGACACGCTCGCGCTCCTTGGTCTTGTAGTCGGCGAGCAGCTTGTCGAAGCTCGCGTCGGTGGTCACGAGCTTGACCCCCTTGCTTGCGACGACCTCTTCGAGTGACTTCTGGTTCTTGACGACAAAATTGCCGATCGCGTGGACCGCGGTCATCTGCGCCGACTGCTTGAGGTGCACGACCTTCTGCTCATGGTTCATCTTGCCCCATGCAGTGCGGCTGACCATGAAGGCAATCGCCGGGCCGGTGACCCCCAGCGCCACCGACGAAAGGTTCTTCGCCGTGTCGCCGTAACCATAGGTCTTGAGCCACTCCGCCGCGCCTGCGACGCAGTCGAGCGACCCGCGCTGCAGCAGCCCGACGGTGTCCGTCAACGTGACCGACATCGGCACGGCACCGGCCATCGTCATCATCTCGCCGTAACCGCCGGTGGCGCGCACCCGCTTGCCCTTGAGATCCTCGACCTTGGTCACGGGCGTGCGGCACATCAGCTGGTACGTCGAACTGGAATAAGCGCCCAGCGGGATGGCATTGAGCTTCTTCATCTCCGCCAGGCAATCGGGGCAGTTCAACATCACCGTTTCGACCAGCGCGCCGGACACGGCGACCACGTCCTGGCCCGGCGTGACCGTGCTGTACAGCGCTGCAAGTGCCGGCACCACGTTCGGCACGTAGATCGGGATCGCCAGTCCGGCCTCCATCACGCCGTCCTTCACTGCATTGAAGGTGCCCTTGCCATCCGCCAGCTGGCCCCCGGAGATCAGTTTCCACTTGACCTGGCCCGCGGTTTCCTTTTCGATGGCCGCAAACGCCTTCGGCAGCGTGTCGGTATTCAGATAGTCGGGTGCGGGCACCCAGGAGCCGTAGACAAAGTCGAGTGCAGCGGCTGGCAACGCCAGAGACATCGCAGCGGCCAGTGTGAGCAAGGGCTTCAGCTTCATGGATCTTGTCTCCGGTCTTGGCCTGCGTGGTGCGGCCATGGTGGTGGCGGTAGGAACGGCAATGAGTTGCAATTGCAACTGCGCGCGGCAGTCTTTCACCCGGCATGCGGCGTGTCAAGTTGTGGTGTTCCGCAGGTGCTGGTATCGGAAGTCTGCTGTGTGAGGCGCGTCAGGCTCGATGGCCAGCGATTGGCACGTGAGCAGCGACAGACCTATGAAACCTTGTGATGTGAGCTGTGGCGCCGAGCTGGTCGGCGGCATGTGCGTATGCGCTACGATGTATATTATGTAAACTGCGAACCGTGAAGAAGCGGCCTGACGCGATCAACAGGCCCCTGTCCACCATGCATGCCGGATCCAGATCTCCGTCGGATCCATAAAAGCCGAAGCACGCCTTCGGCGTGCCTCGGTCGTCAGCTCAAGGCGGGCGCGTCGATCTCCGCACGCCGCGCCCGTCGGACCATCAATCCTCCAGTTCCATCTGGTCCCAGCGGATCGAGCCGCTGCGCAGGTCGCCGCGCGCCTTGACCGCGTCGCCGACGGAGAGTGCGGCGAAGAACGCGGTTCTGCCGATCGAGGCTTCCCGCACGTCCTGGAAGTCGGCGTCGGCCACGCCGGAGGTGTCGACGGCGACCCCCAGGATCGTCAGGTTCGGATTGGCCACTGCCGACGTCGGGCCCTGCACGATGATGCGGCTGTCCGACGTGGTGGAGCGCAGTTCCACTTCGGTGGCGATCACGGTGTTGCCGGCGGCGGCACGGCCGCGGATGCGCAGGTGGTTGTTCACGGCCAGGCCGGCGAGTGACGACACGCCACCCTTGAACCGGGTCAGTGCATTGACCTGCACCGCCAGGCCGTTCAGGCCTGCCAGCGTCAGGCCGCTGCCACCAACGGTCGCCACATCAGCCTCCAGGCGGACGTTGTCGCGGAACGAGATCTTGACCGCCGTCAGGATGCCGCCGCTGATCGAGCCTTCGGCCTCGAGCTTGGCACCAACCACCACGTCTGCGGCGACGCCGTTCTCATAGACCGTGCTCGCGGTGACGGCGACCTGCTGCGCGCCAAGGAAGAAGCCATTGGCCGTGGTGCTGGCGACGAAGCCCTCGTATTCGGCCGCCGCGATCGAGGCGATGCGCGGCCCGTTCGGTTCGACCTGGCTTGCCGTCAACGTGGCGCAGACCGGGTTGCCGCCACAGGCGGTGCCCTTGACCTCCACGACCTGCCCGTTCCAGTTGCCGGCAGGCATGTCGTTGACCGCGGCGGTGGCGTACCGCACCGTCAGCGCACCGACCACGAACGTCTGTGCTGCCGCATCGTGGCTCTTGACGAAGCCCTTGACCGCGAACGGTGGCGTCGATGCGGCGGTCTTGCGCTCGATATAGCCGGCCGCGATCGTGCCGTCGGCGACGATGAGACCGTGCACGTGCACGAGGTCTCCCGCCACGGGAACGAGGTTGTTCTCGAACTTCGTCTGGTTGTCGATCTGCACCGTCTGCCCCATCACGACCATCCGGTTGGCGTCGAGCACCTGTTCGACGCGGCCCTTGATCGACTCGTCCACGGTCACCGTGGCTGCGGTGGCGTTGCTGATCGAGCCGTCGACCCGCACCAGCATGCCCACGCGCAGATCGGACTGCGTGACGTTCCGGTCGTCGAGCTTGAACGTGGCCGACCCGGTCTGGTATTCGACGCCGTTCACCCAGATGCTGCCGAAGGCCGTGATGTCGCCGTAGGCCACACCCGTGCCGCCGATGCCGCCACTGCCCCCGCCACCCGTGCCACCGATGCCGCCGTCGGCGGCACCGCCGCCGCCGCCGCCGCATGCGGCGAGAACCACGAGCAAGGCCGCGGAGGCCCAGCGCTTGAAAGTCCTGTGTGTCCTCATGTCATTTCTCCTGGTTGGCTTCGGGCGCCATCGGCTCCTCGAAGTAATAAATGCCGACGCCCAGACGCATGAGCGGTGCGTCAGCCGGGTCGGTGGGTTGGTCATCGGCGTGCAGCTGCAGCCAATGGTCGAATTTCTCCAGCAGCGCCTGCGACTGCGCCGCGCTGAGCTTGCGGAAGGCCGGTACCAGCGCGGCCGGATAGTCGCGGTACATCACCTTGCGCTGGAAGCGCGGGTCCTCCGCGCCGTGCTGCACGTTGTGGTCGATCGTCGTGATCAGGTCGGCGACGTCGGTGCCGAGGATTCCGAACTTCTCGGCCTGGCCGGCCTTCGGCACATAGGCCGCCGTGACGAGCTCGACGTGGTCGTCGCCCCTCTGCCGGACCGCGCCCACGCGCAGCAGTTCGTCGAGCACGGCACGCACCGGCATGTCGCCGCTGTAGCGGCGCACGAGCATCGAGAAACTGATGCCATCGTCGTGCACCGCCAGCGGTGCCGGCTGTCCCGCGGCATCGTGGAATTCAGCGTCCCGCGCCCACCCGGTGAGTACCCGGGCAGCGCGGTTGTAGCCCTCGTCGATGGCGGCGGTCAGCGGCTCGGTCTCGGCCGCGATGCGCTGCACGTCCTTGCGTGTCAATCCGGTCAGGATCGACGCGCGTGACAGCGTGGGCTTCTTGCCCGGAATGCCGAAGTCCTGCATCGCCGTCTGCACATAGACGTGCTTGGCCAGTTCCTCGAACGCACTGAAGGGCACGTGGTGCCGCAGCAGCAGCCGGCACAACGGGCGCAGCAGCTTCAACACGGCGGTGTTGAGGGCTCTTTGTGCAACGTTGGCGCTGTTCATGTTTGGGATTATTTTCCCAAACACATTCATTGTCAAGCGCCACGAAGCGGGCCGGTGATTTACCTCGAGTCGCGGAATTCCTCGGGCATCGCCGTACCGAGGCCATGCTTCTCGATCCGATAGCGCAGCGTGTCGCGGCTGACCCCAAGATGGCGTGCCGCGCGGCTGACGTTCCATCCGCTGGCCTGCAGCGCCTGCTCCAATGCAACACGCTCCAGTTCGGCAAGCGTGCGTGCGGGGCTGCCTGCCGCACCCATGGCGGCAGGCACCGCTTGGGGCAAGGGCGCGGGTGCACTGCGCAGCCCAAGTTCCGTTGCACCGATGGGCTGACCCTGGCCCAGCAACACCACCTGCTCGAGCAGGTTGCGCAGCTCGCGCACGTTGCCCGGCCAGGCGTGTGCACAAAGGGCGTCCTGCGCGTCGGGCCGCAGCGGCGGGATGGGCACACCATAACGCGCCGCATGCTGCGCCAGGAAGTGCCGCGCCAGCAGCAGGACGTCACCTTCGCGCTCGCGCAATGCTGGCAGCTCCAGCTGCACGACACGCAGGCGGAAATACAGATCGGCGCGAAAGCGCCCTTCGCGCACCAGCTGGTCGAGCGGCCGGTGCGTGGCCGCGACGATGCGGACGTTCACACGCTGCTCGCGCACGCTGCCCAGCCGCCGTACCGTGCGCTCTTCCAGCAGTTTCAGCAATTTGGATTGCAGCGCCGGTTCCATGTCGCCGATCTCGTCCAGGAACAGGGTGCCGCCTTCGGCGGTCTCGACCAGCCCGAGCTTGCGTTCGCGTGCGTCGGTGAAGGCACCTCGCTCGTGGCCGAAGAGTTCGGACTCCAGCAGCTGCGCTGGCAGCGCCGCACAGTTGAGCTCGACAAAGGGCTTGCCGCGGCGCGGGCCGCTGAAGTGCAGCGCGCGCGCGACCAGCTCCTTGCCGGTGCCGGTCTCGCCGCGCACCAGCACCGCGGGCGCGTCACCGTCCTGCAGGCGCGATTCCGCATCGAGAAGCTGGCGCATCGTGCCCTTCAGCCGCCGCATCCCTGCCGACTCGCCCAGCAGCGCGTCCAGCTCGGCACCGTCGCCCTCGCGCCGTTGGTAGTAGTCGAGCGCCCTGTCCTTCTTGGCGTTGACGGTAGCGCGTTCGATCAGCATCGCCAGCTTGGACAGCGAAACCGGCTTGGTCAGGAAGTCCAGCGCACCGGCCTTCATCGCGTCGACCGCCATCTCGACGTTGCCGTGGCCGGTGGCCATGATCACCTGAGCGCTCGGGCATTGCGTGCGGACGCGCGCCAGCGCCTTCAGCCCGTCCATGCCCGGCAAATTGAAGTCGAGCACCACCACGTCGGGCGCAAAGGCGTCGAGTATTGCGATGCCCTCCTCCGCAGATTCGGCGCAGCGCACCTCGCAGCCCTGGCGCTCGAGATACGTGCGCATATTCTTGGCCAGGACGGCCTCGTCTTCGATGATCAGGATCGCGTGGTCCATGAGAGTCCTCTGGTCGGGCGGAGTGCGGTTCAGGCGGTGCGCAGGCCGATGGACACGGTGGTGCCGCGCCCCGGTTCGCTGTCGATGCGCAGGTAGCCGCCATTGCGCTCGAGCACGCGGCGCGCGAGCGCGAGGCCCACGCCCAGCCCATGCGCCTTGGTCGTGAAGAAGGGCTTGCCGGCGCCGGCGCGCTGGCTGGCACTCATGCCCTTGCCGTTGTCCTCGACGTGCAGCGCGAGGTGCTGCCCATCGGTGCTCAGCTGCGCGCGCACGACGACACGCCCGCCGTCCGGCACGGCGTCCAGTGCATTGGCCAGCACACTGCGCAGGATCTGCCCGACGGCAAGCGAGTCACCCTGGACGCTGGGCAGCGCGTCGTCGAGCTGCGCGCTCGCGCCGACATGGCGGCGCTCGAACTCGCGCGCGAACTCCTGCAGGCAGCTGCGCACCAGCGGCGCGACGGCCAGCGGTTGCGGCCGGGCGTCGGGCGTGCGTGTGTACGACAACAGTTCGCGCACCCAGGCGCCCAGCCGGTCGCTCTGCGCGACGATGTCGCGTGCAGCGTCGGCCGTGCCCGCGTCGGCACTGCCGGCCGCCGGCCCGTGCACGCCGTCGAGAATCAGCTCGGCCGAACTGCGGATCGCCGCCAGCGGGTTGCGGATGCCGTGCGCGACCACAGAGCTCATCTCGCCGACGACGGCGTAGGTTTCGTTGTCGACCAGCCGCATCTGCTGTGCCTGGATCAGCTGGTCGGCGCGCCGGACCATGCCGAACAGCGCCGCGAAAAGCAGCAGGCCGAACCCGACTGCGCCCAGCGCCGTGTACTGCCGCAGCTCGTGCAGGATCGACATCAGCCCGCGCGGATGTTTGTAGAACTCGATCGCACCGAGCACCTGCCCGGTGTCCGGGTCGGTCACCGGCACGTAGATCTCGATGAACAGGTCGTCCGGGTGGTGCAGTGAGATGTGCTCGGCCTTGTCGGGTTCGTGGCCGCCGACCGTCTTCTTCTCGACGACGACCGCGCCCGTGAGCGCCAGGTCGAGTTCGTCGTTCGGACCGAAGCGCCGGCCGATCAGCTGCGTGTCGCTCGACCACAGCACGGTGCGGTTCTTGGCGTAGACGTTGGTGCGCAGCATGTCCGGCATGCGCGCGAAGTGCTCGAACGAGTTCTCCACGCCTTCCGGCGCAGGACCCGTCGGGTTGGCGAAGTAGCCCTGCAGCGGGTGCTCGACCATCAGCAGGCTCTGCACGAAGTCGCGCGTCAGCGCCCCCTCCTGCAGCAGCAGGCGCTGCGTGACGAACCAACTCAGCAGCCAGAAGCTGGCGGCCGCGATGGTGGCGATCGCGAGCAGCGAGACCGCACCGAAGCGGCGTGTCAGCGGAAAGCGCGGCGACGTGCCTCCACCGGGTGTCTGGGCCAAATCACCCACCCAGGCTGGGTGATTCGCCCCAGGGGCCGGGAACTCGGTTTCGGGCTGTGCAGGTGTCATGTCAATGAAATCAAGGACTTGGCGCAATGCGGGGACGTTGGCCTGCTTCTTGAATGCCAACTTGGGACAATTTTCCCAAAAAGTAGCCATGAAAGCAATGGGGGCACCAATGAAGCGCGTCCTGATCTATTCGCACGACACCTTCGGGCTGGGCAACATCCGGCGCATGCTCGAGGTGGCGCGCCACCTCGTGGAGGCGTCGCACGAGGTCTCGGTGCTGGTGCTCACCGGCTCGCCGATGCTGCATGCGTTCCGGATCCCCGAGCGCATCGACTACGTCAAGCTGCCCTGCCTGGCCCGTGACACGGCCGGCCGATATGGCGCCCGCAGCCTGCCTCTCACGCTGCACGCCACCGTGCGGTTGCGCGCCAACCTGATCCGCAGCGCGATCACCGACTTCGAGCCGGACCTGATCCTCGTCGACAAGAAGCCGTTCGGCGTCGAAGACGAACTTGCCGGCGCATTGGCCCATCTGCCCTCGGGCCAGGCCCGGCCGAAACTGGTGCTGCTGCTGCGCGACATCCTCGACCACGCCGGGACGACCGAGCGCATCTGGCGCAAGAACGGCTACTACGAAGCCATCAGTGCCTATTACGACCAAGTGTTGGTGGTGGGCTGCCAGAGCATCTACGACCTGCGCGTGGAGTACGCCTTCCCGCCCTTCGCCGCCGCCAAGGTGTCCTTCTGCGGCTACATCTCGCGCCAGCCCGGACGCACCTCGCGTGCACCGATGCGCGAGCAGTTGGGCGTCGCGCCGAACCAGTCGTTGATCGTGGTCACGCCCGGCGGCGGGGAGGACGGCGAACTGCTGATCCGTACTGCGCTGCAGGCGTTTGCATCGATCACTGCCGGTGGCGCCTCGCGCATGCATGTGGTGTGCGGCCCGGAGATGCCGGAACAGCGCCGTGCCGCGCTGCGCGCCCAGGCGGCCGCCCTGCCCGGCGCCAGCGTGCAGGACTTCTGCGACGACATGATGTCGATGCTCGGCGCGGCCGACGTGGTGCTGGCCATGGGGGGCTACAACACCGTGTGCGAGTTGCTCACGCTGCGCCGTCGCGCCGTGCTGGTGCCGCGCATCCGCCCCGGCATCGAGCAATGCCTGCGTGCCGAGCGCATGGCCGCCCACGGGCTCGTGCGCATGGTGCACCCCGACGTGCTGGACGCCGAGGTCCTCGCGTCCGCGCTGCAGGACGAACTGCAGGCCGTGGCCGACCGGCGGTTGCCGCCGCGGCTGCATCGCATGGACGGCCTGCAGCGCGTGACCGAGGCCGTCTTCGGGCTGTTGGGACTGGACGCACCACCGCCGCCTGCGGCGACATCGAAGCCCGACCCCGGCGTGCGGTCCGGGGCCAGCCGCCTTTGGCGCGCGCAGGCGCAGGAGGTGCATCCGTGAGCACCGATCGCTATCACTACCCCACTCCCACGCGCTGGCTGCACTGGGCGATGGTCGCCCTGCTCGCCGCCACCTACGCCTTCATCGAGCTGCGCGTGCTGTTCGACAAGGGCACCGATCCGCGCGAGGCGCTGAAGGCCGCCCATTTCATGGCCGGGCTCACCGTGCTGATGGTGGCTCTGGCGAGGGTCGCCGCGCGCCTGCAGGTGAATGTGCCGCCCATCGTGCCCGCCCTGCCCGGATGGCAGCGTGCCAGCGCGCGCACCGTACACGCGGTGCTGTATGCCTGGATGTTGGCCATGCCGGTGGCGGGCTGGATGATGCTGAGCGCGCAGGGCACGGACATCGGCTTTCTGGGCTTCAGCGTGCCGCCGCTGATGGCCCCCGACAAGGCACTGGCGCGCGAGATCAAGGAGGTGCACGAGATCGCCGGCCGGGCGGGCTATTTCGTCATCGGCCTGCACGTGCTGGCGGCGTTGTGGCACCACTTCGTGCGCCGGGACGACACCTTGCTGCGGATGCTGCCCGTGCGCAGTCACCAGCCATGACCGCGGCCTGCGCGTCCCCGGCCGTGCCGCCCGTCGGCCTGCTGGTCAAGCGCTTCCCGAAGCTTTCCGAGACATTCATTCTCGAAGAGGTTCTGGGGCTGGAGCGCCTGGGCGTGGAACTGCAGATCTATGCACTGGCCGCCCCGTCGGATGCACATGCCCACGCGGACGCGGCGCGTGTGCGTGCCTCGGTGACGCAGGTGCCGGCCCGGCTGCGCGAAGACCCCGGCGGCATCGTCGCGGCGCACCTGAATCTGCTTTGCAGGCATCCGGCACGTTACGCCGCCGCGTGGGCCGGCGCGCTGCGGCGCGGGCGGGCGGGGCTGCGCGATTTCATGCGCGCCGGCTGGCTCGCGCAGCGCATGCAGCGCGACGGGGTGGAACACCTGCACACCCACTTCATCTCGGCGCCGGCCGACGTCGCCGAACTCGCTTCGCAGGTCGGCGGGCGCCCGTTCTCGATCTCGGCCCATGCCAAGGACATCTACCTGTCGCCCGCCACCGACCTGAAACGCAAGCTGACGGCCGCGTGTTTCACGGTCACCTGCACCGAGTTCAACCGCCGCACGCTGAGCGCCATCGCGCCCGAGGCCCGGGTCGTGCGCATGTACCACGGCATCGACGGACGGGTCTTCCATCCGTCGCACCGCCTGCGGCCCATGGCCGCGCCGCGGCTGGTGCCGCGGCTGCTCAGCGTGGGCCGACTCGTCGAGAAGAAGGGCCTGGACACGCTCGTCGATGCCTGCCGCCTGCTGCACGGGCGGGGCGTGGCCTTCCTCTGCGACATCGTCGGATACGGCGAGGAGCGGGATCGGCTTGCGGCGCAGATCGATTCCCACGGCCTGGGCGGGCAGATCCGCCTGCTCGGCAAGCTGACCCGCGAGCATGTGATCGAGCGTTATGCCCATGCCACGGTCTACGTGCAGCCGTCGCGCGTGGCCACCGACGGCGACCGCGACGGGATTCCCAACGTGCTGCTCGAGGCGATGGCCATCGGCCTGCCGGTGGTCACCACCCGCGTCTCCGGCATCCCGGAACTCGTGCGCCACCGCGCCAACGGCCTGCTCGTCGAGCCCGACGATGCGGCCGCCCTGGCCGACGCGATCGAGCAGCTGATCGACACACCGGCCCTCGCCGCCGGGCTCGCGCGCGCGGCCCGCGACACCGTGACCGAACACTTCGACAACGACCGCAACCTGCGTGTCGTGCTCCAACTCCTGGAGGCTCCCCATGCCCACGCCGCATCCTGCGCAATTGCCTGAGCCGGCCGTCGCGCTGCCGCGCGTCGCCTACGTGATGAACGCCTTCCCGCGGCTGTCGGAGACCTTCATCGCGCACGAGATCCACCAGCTCGAGCGCCTCGGCCTCGACCTGCACTTGTATGCCGTCAAGCGCGAGGACGAGCCGCGTGTGCACGCCGTCGTCGCGCGGATCCGCGCGACGCTGCAGCACCTGCCGGCGGTCGGTTCGCTGTCCGGCACCACGCTCGCGCGCTGGCTGCGCGGCAACCTCGGGTCCTTCTGGCGCGACCACGTGCACGTCGCCGCACGCCACCCGCTGCGCTGGGCCGGCGCGCTGGCCAGCGCGCTCGGCCTCGCCTGTGTGCACCGCCAGCGCGACGCCGCCGGGCGCCTGCGCCTGCGCAAGGTCTTCATCAAGGAGTTCGTGCAGGCCGGTGCCATTGCCGCCGACGTGATGCGCCGCGGCAGCATCGCGCACCTGCACGGGCACTTCTGCCATGGT
>JAHECD010000056.1 GCA_024641945.1 Rubrivivax sp.
TCAACCACACGCAGGTCGCCGTGACGGCGCAGTGCGCCACCTGCCACACCGGCAGCTTTGCCCCCGCCGACGGCAAACCCGCGAGCCACATCCCCTACCAGCTCGTCCCGGCCTCGGCCAGCGCCAACTGCGATACCTGCCACAAGGCCGGCTACGCGGCCTGGACGCCGGCGAACTTCCACGCCAACGTGACGGTCGCCAACCAGTGCTCCACCTGCCACCTGAGCCTGCGCCCGACGAATGCCACGCACACGGGCCAGACGTTGTGCGAGAACTGCCACAAGTCCACCTCCACCTGGTCGTCTGGCAAGGTCGATCACGGTGCGTTCAACGCCGCGACCAACTGCGCCAGCTGCCACAACGGCACCGGCGGCGTCACCGGCAAGACCGCCACCCACATCCCCGTGGGCGCCACGAACTGCTTCGCCTGCCACTCGCCGACGTTGCCCGACTGGAAACCCTCGAAGTTCAACCACACGCAGGTCGCCGTGACGGCGCAGTGCGCCACCTGCCACACCGGCAGCTTTGCCCCCGCCGACGGCAAACCCGCGAGCCACATCCCCTACCAGCTCGTCCCGGCCTCGGCCAGTGCCAACTGCGATACCTGCCACAAGGCCGGCTACGCGGCCTGGACACCGGCGAAGTTCCACGCCAACGTGACGGTGATCAACCAGTGCTCCACCTGCCACCTCGGCGTGCGGCCCGCCAACGCCACCCACGCCGGGCAGACCACCTGCGAAAACTGCCACAAGTCGACGAGCGTGTGGTCCGGCGCCAAGGTCGACCACTCGACGTTCACGGCCGCCACCAATTGCCTCACCTGCCACAACGGCTCGGCCGCGACGGGCAAGCCACCGACGCACATCCCCGTCGGCGCGACGAACTGCTTTGCCTGCCATTCGCCCACGGTGCCGGGTTGGCGCCCGACGAAGTTCAACCACACGCAGGTCACCGTGGCGGGACAGTGCGCCACGTGCCACTCCGGCGGCTTCGCGCCGGCGGACGGCAAGCCGGCCAACCATGTGCCGTACCAACTCGTCGCCGCGGCCGCGAGTGCGAATTGCGACACCTGCCACAAGGGCAGTTTCAGCACCTGGGCGAACGGCAAGCTGCACGCGAGCGTCACCGTCACGGGCCAGTGCAAAACCTGTCACGCGGGGGCGTACACCTCGCAAGGTGCCGACGCCAAACCGGCGAATCACATCCCCGAAGCCCAGCTGCTCAACGGCGGTGCCATGGAGTGCAACGCCTGCCACACGAGCACGACCACCTGGTCGCAGCGCATGAACCACAACGGCAGCCTCGGCGGCGGCGCGGGATGGTGCAAGAGTTGCCATGCCAGCGGAACGAGCTATGCCGGCAGCATGGAGCGCAAGTCGCTGACGCACCAGCGCAAGACGCCGCCCGCGATCGACTGCTCGGAGTCCGGCTGCCACCGGCCGCTGGGCAACAAGGGCGCCGCGTATTCCAAGTGGAATTGATCGTCCGACACCCCGCTGAACCGTCCGCCGTACCGCCTGCACCGAACGCCCATCGACGAGAAGAACCACCCCATGTTCCGAGACCTTCGCCCCCTTGCCGCCACGGCCGTCGTCTGCCTGGCCAGCGTCGCGCCTGCCGTGCACGCGCAGATGATCGACGACGTCGAATACCGGCGCGACGGAGCCGACGCCGTCCTGCAGGTACGCTTCGTCACCGAGATCCAGTACCAGCGCGCGGCCCTCGCGCGCTCGGGTGACTTCACCCAGGCCTTCTACCTGGTCCTGCCCACGCGCCAGTCGCTCAACAGGATCACGTCGGAGCGGCGTGTGCCGGCACGCGATGGCGACGCCGGCAAGCCCGGCCTGCCTGCGATCCTGATCACCGATGAAGCCACTTCGGGCGCCGCGGGCAACGAGCGCCGGCTGGTCGTTCGTTTGGCCACGCCGGTGGCCCACCGGGTGCGTGCGGGCCGCGGCAATCGCACGATCGAGATCGTGATCGACGGAGGGGGCGACTACGCCACGGCCACGCGCGCCATGCCCGCGGCAGAGCCCGAAGGGCGGTGGCGCGTGACGCTGCAACGTTCGCAGGCCGGGGGCTCTTTTCTCGAGGCGCCCATACCGGCGTCGCTGCAACAGCAGCCCGTCTACACGACCAGCCGCGTGGTCGACGGCCAGGTGCTGTACGACACCCACCTCGGACGCTTTGCCACGCGTGCCGAAGCCGAGGCGGTGCTCGCGACGCTGAGCGCGCGGTTTGCAACGGCGGCCGTGACAGAGGCCGCCGCCCCGACGCGGGTCGACACCACGCCGCCGACCCCGCCTGCACCGGTCGCGGTCACCGCGCCGCCTGTGCCGGTTGAACCTGCCGCGGCCCCTGCGGTGGTTTCGGCGCCTGCGGCACCTGCGACGCCGGCACCTGCCGCGGATGACCCGAGCGCCGCTGCGCTGCTGGCCGATGCACGCGCCGCACTCGCACGCGGCGACGCGCCCGGCGCGGTCGAGTTGCTGTCGAAGCTGCTCGACCTGCCACCGAATGCGTCGTCGCGCGAGGCCCAGGCCCTGATCGGCGACGCACGCAAGGCGGCCGGCGACGCGCGGCGCGCGCGCTCCGAATACGACGTCTACCTCAAGCTCCATCCGGACGGCCCCGAAGCCGACCACGTGCGTGCAGCGCTGGCCACGCTGCCGGCCACGCCCGAGCGTGCGAAGCGGCACGTGGAACCCACGACCACGCTGTCAGGCTCGGTCAGCGCTTTCTACTATGGCGGCCAGTCCAAGGTGCGCACGCAGGAGTTCCAGGATTCGCCGCTCAGCGGCCTGCCCGAGCTCGTCTCGGACGCATCGCTCTCGGCCGCCGACCAACGGCAGCTCGTAGGCAGCGTGGACGTGAACTGGCGCCACCGCGACGCCGAAGTGGAGCAGCGCTTCGTGCTGCGTGATGCATACACGACCGACTTCCTGCGCTCCGACAAGACGAAGAACAAGCTGTCGCAGCTCTATTTCGACCAGCGCTCGTTCACCAACGGCACGAGCTTTCGCATCGGACGCCAGTCGCCGCTCGGCGGCGGCGTGCTCAGCCGGTTCGACGGCGCGCAGGCGGGTTACGCCTTCCGGCCACGCTGGAAGGCCAACGTCGTGGCGGGCATCCCGACCGACACGCTGCTCGACTCGAACCGCTACTTCTACGGCGCCTCGGTCGACGCCGAGGCGCTGACGCCGCAGTTCGGCGGCTCGCTGTACGTGATGCAGCAGGTCGTCGACGGCGAAGTCGACCGGCGCGCCATCGGCACCGACCTGCGGTATTTCGACGGCGGGATCTCGGCCACCGGCCAGTTCGACTACGACCTCGTGCTCAAGGGGCTCAACATCGCATCGCTGCAGGGCACCTGGCAGCGTGAAGACAACACCGTCGTCAACGTGCTGTACGACCGCCGCAAGCAGCCGATGCTGATGCTGGGCAATGCGCTGTTCTTCACCGACCCGGCGCTTACCGTGCGCCCCACGCGCATCGCCGACCTGCTGGCCACCAAGACGCTGCAGGAACTGCGCGACCAGGTCGTGGCCACCACGGCGCTGTCGACACAGGCCGCCGTCGCGGTGACGACGCCGATCAACGCCCATTGGCAGATCGGCGGCGACGTGCGCTATACGAACACCGGCGCCATCCTGCCGGTGCCCGACATCCTGCCGACGGGCCTGCCGAGCACGGGCGACATCTGGAGCCTGGGCGCGCAGGCGATCGGCAGCAACCTGTATTCAGCGCGCGACACCCACGTCTTCATCTTCAATGCCGTGAGCGGGCCGACGTTCAAGGGCCAGCTTCTCTCCTACAACAACTCGTCGCTGGTGGCCGAGGCGTGGCAGCTGGAGCCGTCGTTCAAGTTCTATACGCAGAGCGACAACACCGGCACCAAGAGCACACGCTGGACACCCGGCTTGCGCGTGACCTACCGGTTGGGCCAGCAGGCTGCGGTCGAGTCCGAAGTGAGCGTCGAGCAGAGCAAGGTCACGGGTCCGACGCGCAACGAGTCGGCCACCCGCGTGTTCTACTTCCTTGGAGGGCGGTACGATTTCTAGACCGGCCCCTCAGATCTTGCGGAACACGATGACCGATACCGTTCAATCCCTGCGCGACAAGCTGCTGCAACTGAAGTCCCTGCACGAATCGGGCGCCCTCGAGGCCCCCGCCTACGAAAGCGCACGCGCCGGCCTCGAGCGGCGTCTCGTCGACCTGGTCACCTCGGGCGCCGCCGCGCCCGCGGTCCCGATGGCGGCACCACCGGTCGCGCGTGCGAGCAAGGCGCTGTGGGGTGGCGTGGCGGCCGTTGCGCTCGTCATCGCCGGTGCGGGTTATGTCTGGACGGGCCGACCCGGCGCCATCGGGGCGGCGCCGGCGCAGCAGGCCGAGGCCGGCGCGCAAGGCGCGGCACCGCATGCGCTGGATCCGGCGCAGATCGCCGCCCTGACCGAGAAGCTCGCGGCGCGCCTGAAGGACAAGCCCGACGACCCGACGGGCTGGAGCATGCTCGGCCGCGCCTACATGGTGCTGGGCAAGCCAGCCGACGCGGTGGTGGCTTACGAACGTGCCGTCAAGCTGCGGCCGGACGACGCCGCGATCCTTGCCGACTACGCCGACGCGATGGCGATGAACAACGGGCGCGATCTGGCCGGCGAGCCGACACGGCTGATCGAGCGTGCGCTCAAGCTCGAGCCCGACAACCTGAAGGCGCTGATGCTCGCGGGCAGCGCGGCTTTCAATCGCAACGACTTTGCCGCAGCGGTGAAATATTTCGACCACATGGCGCAGGTCGGCCCGGCGGACGACCCGATGGTGCGCGAGGCGGCCAGCGGCGCCGCCGAGGCACGGGTGCGCGGCAAACTGCCGCCCGCACCCGCTGCGGCGACAGCGGCGGCCGGGGCCACGGCGTTGCCGGGTGCTGGCACCGCCGCAGCGGCCACAGCTGCGACATCTTCCGACGCCGCCGTCAGCGGCAAGGTCTCGCTGGCACCGGCGCTCAAGGCGCAGGCCGGGCCCGAGGACACGGTCTTCATCTTCGCGCGCCCCGCCGAGGGCTCGCGCATGCCGCTGGCGATCCTGCGCAAGCAGGTGAAGGACCTGCCCGTCGACTTCCGTCTCGACGATTCGATGGCGATGTCGCCGCAAGCCACCGTGTCCAAGGCCGGTCGCGTGATCGTCGGTGCGCGTGTCAGCAAGTCGGGCCAGGCCATGCCGCAGCCCGGTGACCTCGAAGGCCTCTCGGCGCCCGTGGCCGTGGGCACGAGTGGCATCGACCTGATCATTTCCGCGCCGGTGCGCTGAGCCTCCGCGCGGGCCGCATCGGGCCGGCGTGCCTCAAGAGCGCGCCGCGCCGATCAGGCGCTGGTGGACAGCAATCCGCCACGCACCCGCAGGTCGAACGCAAGACCGGCAGGCGCCGAGCCGCCACCGGTGGAGTCGCTTGGCGCGGGGAGCGACAACCGGGTGGCCAGCGCCCCCAGGAAATCCTGCAACGTCGGCGAAGACCCCGTGCCGTCGGGCAGGAGACCGGCGAGCTGCTGGAATTGCGTCGACAGGTCTCCGAGCACGGGCGAGAGCGCCGGCGACTGCGAACCGACCCCGGGCTGCGCCAGCCGCGCGACGATCGCGCCCATGTCCGGCGCGGCCGCCTGGTAGGTCATCCGGATGCGCATTGATATGTCGGCCCGCGCGGTGCCGCCTGCGGCCGTCTGCGGCGCAAGCGCCGTGGCAGCCGGGGGTGCGGATTCGGCTGCCGCCGCAGCCATGGAGCCGTTGGAGATCGCATCGGCCGGTGCCGCCGCATCGACGGCCGGCAGCGCCAGCGGCGCCGGCACGGCGCCGTCGGTCGGCATCGGCGCAGGTGCCGGCAGCGGCATGGCGGCCGGTTGTCCGCGGTCGGTGCCGAAGAGCGTCTGCACCGCGGCCTGCAGCGTGCCGACAAAGGTCTCCAGCATCCCCTGCAGGTCCGCCGCACTGCCTTCGGCCTTGATGCGCAGCTTGATCTGCGTGGACGCGCCATCGGCGTTGAACGACAGCTTCAGGCGTGCCTTGAGGGTGGCGGTCTGTGCGTCGTCGGGCACCGCCACGCTGCCGTCGGCGGCGGCCTGCGCATCGCTCGGCCCTTCCGCGGCCAGCGCACCGAACGTCTGCGTCACTGCGAGCTTGAGGGTCGTGTACAGGTGGTCGCCATGCCCTGCATCGCGCGGAAGGCTGCCGTGATCGGCCTGCGCGCGATGGCGCGAATGTTCGTGCCCGACTTCGAGCGCGCGGCCGCGCTGCACGCCCTGGACGCTGCGCACGCTGAGCGTCGCCTGGCCGTCCGCCGCGGTGGCGGCGGGCTGCGCGTGGGCCGCCATGCGCCCCAGCACCGTGAATGAACTCGTGGCAGTCGACACCATCATGGTCTTGTCCGATCTCGTGGCCCGTTCAGGCCGTCCGGCCCATTGGGTGGCCCGTGAACATGATTTCGACCCTTGCCGTGGCGCCTTGAGTCTGTTTGCCTCTTGACACAGTTGGCGGTGCAGGGCGGCAGGGCATGATCCGGGCATGCAAGTCCCGTCGGCGGCCGTGGCCGCGTTATCCACCGGCCTGGCGCTCGGCGGTTCTCTGATCGTCGCCATCGGCGCGCAGAACGCCTTCGTATTGCGCCAGGGGCTGCGGCGCGAGCATGTCGGCAGCGTCGTCGCGTTCTGCGCCGGCAGCGACATCGTGCTGATGGCCGTCGGCATGGCGGGTGTCGGTGGCGCATTGAAGGCGGCGCCGCAGTGGGCGGCCGTCATGCTGTGGGCCGGCGCGGCGTTCTTGACGGCGTACGGGCTGCGGGCGCTGTGGCGTGCCTGGCGGCCCGATGTGCTGCGCGCGGCGGCCGACCACGCGCCGCTGTCACGCGCAGCCGCACTGACGCAGGCCGCGGCGTTCACGCTGCTGAACCCCCACGTCTACCTGGACACCGTGCTGCTGGTGGGGGCCGTCGGCGCGCAGCAGGCGACCGAGGTACGCGGGTGGTTCCTGGCCGGCGCCTGTCTGGCGAGCGTGCTGTGGTTTTCGGTGGTGGGCTACGGCGCCCGGCTGCTGGCGCCCTGGTTCGCCCGCCCGCAGGCCTGGCGCCTGCTGGATGGGGCCATCGGCCTGACGATGCTGGCGCTGGCGGCCATGCTGCTGCGGCAGAACGCCTGAGCGCGACAAGCCCGGTGCCGGGAGGGCTGCGCCCCGAAGCCGCACGAGGATGGTGGCCGCGCGGCCGGGCCTGGAGGTTCAGCCGAACCGCCCCTGCAGGAACCAGCCGGCCTCGGCCTCGGCGCGCGGCAGGCGCGAGCGGTAGACCCACACGAGAGAGCCGTCGTGCGCCTGCGCGACGAAATAGTCGCGCGCGGCGGGTGCGCCGTCCCACCAGCCGGATTCGATGCGCTCGGGGCCGACGAGCATCTGCAGCGGCCGGCCGTCGAGCAGCGGGTGCAGTTGCCGTGCCTGCAGCGGCTGCGGTTCGGGCAGCAGCCATACCGGCCGCGTGAGGTGCGGCGCGGACGGCGGCAGCGGCGGGTCGCGCGGTGGCGTGGCGCCCGGGTCGAGCGGCCGCAGCGCGCTGGCGCATTCGGGCCGGTGGTCGGCCACTCGCTGCACGTGCAGCACCTGCCCACGCCCGAGCCGCGCCTGCAGCCGTTCGACCAGGCGCAGCAGGCCTTCGCGCTCGCTCGCCCGCGTGGGGAACAGTTCGGCATTCGGCGCCGCACGCCGCGCGAGATCGCGGCAGTGCAGCCGCAACTCGAGCGTGGGCGCCGGCAGGGGGAGATTCGCCAGCCGTTCGCGCAGCAGCACCTGCAGATGATCTGCATCGTTGGAGGCCTCGGCCAGCGCGACCTCCAGCGTGGTGCATGCGGGGGTGTCGTCGCCGGCACGATGCCGCGGCTCGTGTTGCATCGCGAGCGTGAAGCGCGCCACCCGTGCCTGCTGCGCACCCGCCCAGGCCACCAGCCGCTGCAGCAGCGTGACGGCGCCATGCAGCACCTGCGCGGTGGAATCGGCACGCGCAAAAAGCTCGAGCCGCGACTCAAAGGTCTCGGGCAGCAGGAGCCACTCGTGCACCTCGGGGGCGTCGCCGCGTGCGCGGTCGAGGTCGGCGAGCAGCGCCTCGCCGAAGCGGCGCGCCAGCCCGGCCCGCGGCAGCGCGCGCAGGTCGGCCAGCGTGCGCAGGCCCATGCCCCGCAGCGCCTCCCAGTGCTCGCGCCCGGGGTCGAGCAACTCGACCGGTGCGGCGTCGAGCAGGCGGCGCAGCGCGGCCAGGTCGGTGGTGTGCGGGCCCACCGTCGCCTCGGCAGGACGGCGCCACTGCGCCAGCAGCGCGGCGCCCAGCGCGGTGGGAGCGGTGGCGAGGCGGCAGGTCAGCGCCAGCGGCTGCATGGCCGCCTGCAGCCCACCGATCAACGCCGGCAGGCCGCCAAAGGCCCGCAGCGTGCTGCCCACTTCGAGCAGCACGCCGCGCTCGCCGTGCAGGCACACCGACGGCGTGAAGGCCAGCGCCGCATGTGCCACCGCCGTGCGTGCCTGCGTGTCACGCAGCGCATCGGCCTGGCCGAACTGGAGCTTCGGTGCCAGCGCCAGTGCGGTGGAACGTTTGAGCCCCGGCTTGATGCCGAGGCCTGCGGCCACGCGATTGACGGCCGTGATCTGCGTGCCGTCGAGCAGCGCCAGCGGCAAGGCCTGCTGCGCCGCCCCGAGCGTGGCCGCAAACGCCTCCAGCGGCAGCAGCGGCAGGTGCAGGCCGATCCACAGCATGACCAGCGGTCCCGGGCACGGGATCGTCAGTAGGCGGCGCCGGCCCGCGGCCTGGATGCGGGGCCGACGGCGGCACCCGCATCAGCATCCGCATCCGCATCGGCGTTCATGTGCATGCCGGTCTGCAGGCGTGCCGCCTGCGCCCGCGCGTGCAAGGCCGGCGGCAGCACCGGTGGCAGTGCCAGCCACAGGGGCTGCGCCAGCGCCGGCCCGCGCCGCTTGAGCACGTGCACCGACAGCGCGTCGGCCCCAGCGCCGTGCAGCGCCAGACGCAGCGGGGCGGCGCTGGGCCTGAGCCGCATCTCGATGCCACGCAGCAGGAAGACAGGGCCATCGTGCCCCTGCGCTGCCAGTTGCAACCGGCGCAGCGCATCGGCCCGCAGGCGGTCGGGCAGCCAGGCGAGGATGGCGCCGACATGGCCGCTCTTGAGCGCCTGCTCCAGCGCCCACAGCAGGTCGGCGCAGGGCAGCAGGTGGCGCAAGGCGGCGCCGCGCGGGCCGTCGCGCCCGTACACCACGATCCACTCCCGCGCATCGATGCCCAGTTGCGCCAGCGCCCAGCCGCACGGCGCCGTCGGCGGCCCGAACAGCATGACGCTGCGGGCTTCGGCCTCCGGGCCCCTGCCCGGGCCGCTGCCAGACCCACGGCCCAGGTCGCCGCCGAAGCCAAGGCCCGCGCCGCCGCCCGGTGCCAGCGCGGCCAGCGCCGGCGCCAGCAGGCGCAGTTCGCCCACGCCGGGGTGCGGCAGCAGCAGTTCGGTGAGCACCCTCTTCGGCCAGCCGCCACCGGGCAACTCGGCGTCGAGTGTGTCGAAGCCGGTGGGCAGCACGGCATCCCGCGGGCGGCCGACCTGGTGCGCACGCCACAGCGCAGGGTGGATGAGCTCCGGCGCGAGCACCGGCCATCCGGCCTCCATCGCGCGGGCCGGTGCTGCGGCCGACCGGTCTGCCCGCGGCCGGCCCGGACCCTGCCGGGCTGGCTGCGGCGCCGGCACGGACGTAGGGACAATGGGCATGGGGTCCATTTGAAGACTGTACGTTCATACAGTATTCCATGCAAGCACCCGCCCCGTGGGGCGGGTGGCGGTGCCGGCCCGCCGTCCATCCCGCAGCTTGCCGATCCCGCACCTCAAGTTAGGGGCCTGCGGCAAATGAGGCCGATCGGTCGATATATTGACCCGAACGTCATTCAAGGGAGCACTCACACATGAACAAGACCAAGACAGGCGGCCGCGATACCTCGGGTTACACGCGGCGCCACTTCATGCAGGCTTCGGCCGCCCTCGGCAGCCAGGCCCTGGTGACATCCCGGAGCCAGGCCCAGTCGGCCCCCACCAACCTGCAGGGCTATACCGGCGCGCCCTCGGTCGTGGCCGGCGGCACGCTGGACTTCTACCTGCGCGACCCGCAGGCGCTGACCGGCAGCACCAACTATCCGTTCAGCGTCACGCGCATCGGCTGGCCCGACACCGGCATGCTGGCGACGACAGTGAACATCGGCAACCAGGTGGTGCCCGCCGACGCGTCGACCAACGGCTGCCGCTGGACGCGCAGCCTGCAACTGAGCGTTCCTGCCGGCTGGCCGAGCGGCCAGTACTTTGCCTACGTGGGCAGCGGCGCCAACGCCTGCACGGTGCCGTTCGTCGTGCGGCCAGCCAGCCCGACGCCGGGCGTCAAGACCCTCGTGCAGGTGCCGGTGACCACCGTGCACGCGTACAACGAGTACGGCGGCAAGAGCCTGTACGACTACAACTCCAGCGGCGGCGTCCGTGCGTCCCGGGTTTCGCTCGACCGGCCACTGACGCAGTCGTTCAACAGCTTCTTCGACGTCTGGTCGCAGTACCTCGTGCGCTGGCTCGCCAAGAACGGCCTGGCGGCCGATTTCTGCACCGACCTGGACATCGTCGCCAACCCCGGCCTGCTGGCGCCGTACCAGCTGTACGTGCAAGCGGGCCACGACGAATACTGGTCGCTCGGCCGGCGCAACACGATGGACGCCTTCGTCGCACGGGGCGGCAACGCCGCCTTCCTGGGCGGCAACACGTCGTGGTTCCAGGCCCGCCTCGAACCCAGCGCGAGCGGGGTGCCGAACCGCACGCTCGTCTGCTACAAGAGCGCGGCGGCCGACCCGGTGGTCGACCCGGCGCTGAAGACCGATGTCTTCTCCCGGCTGACGCCACCGAACCCCGAGAACATCACCACCGGCCTGGGCTTTGCCACCGGCTGCAGCTGGGCCGGCGCCCAGCCCCGGCCGAATACGCCGTCGGTGGTGGCGCGGCCCGAACACTGGGCCCTGGCCGGCACGGGGCTGGGGCAGGGCGCCGGTTTCGGCGGCACCTACGTGGGCTACGAATGCGACTCGGCCGCGTTCGTGCTGGGCACCGACGGCCGGCCCTATGCGATCGGCACCGACGGCACGCCCGCCACGCTGCGCATCCTGGCCAACGCCGACGGCAGCACCTGGAACGCCCAGTCGCTTGCGCTCGGCGGCACCGGCGAGCAGTCGGGCTACGCGATGGTCGCCGTCTTCAGCCGCGGCGGCAGCGCCGGCACCGTCTTCAATGCCGGCTCGACCGATTGGGCCTACGGCCTGCGGCCCGAACTCGACGGCCTCGCGCCGAGCCCGATCAGCCGCATCACGCTGAACGTGCTGACCAGGCTTGCGCGGCCGTGGGCCGAGACCGCGGACGTGCGCCAGTTCCGCCGCACCGCCGGCGCGTTTGCGGTGCCGTACTACACCACCGACACCACGCTGCCGGCGGGCGCCGCATGGTGGGTCGACGGCTGGGCCTTCCACGCGTTTACGTCGCCGGTGCCGGGCTCGGCGCCGGTCTACCGCTACCGCTCGGCCAGCGCCGGCACGCTCGGCACACGCTACCGCTACAGCCGGAGCGCCACGCTCGCCGCCGGCGACCCCGCCTGGGTGGCGGACGGCACGGCCTTCAGCGCGTATGCCAGCGCGACCACCGGCTCGTCACCGGTGTACGAACATTTCATCGCCAACGCGGCGCCGCAGGAAACGCTGTATCTCTACTCGACATCGGCCACGCCGCCATCGGGGTGGAGCGCGGGCGGTGTCGTATTCCATGCGCCTGCCGAAGGCCTGGAGACGCCGGCGCTCGTGCCGGCCTTCACGCTGGCCCTCTCTGGCACCACGCTGTCGGCGACCCAGGGCAAGAGTGCCACCACCGGCATCACGATCGTGCCGGCCAACGGCTTCACGGGCACGGTGAGTTTCAGCGCGACCGGGTTGCCTGCGGGTACCAGCGCCACGTTCACGCCCGCCAGCAGCACGCTCGGCACGACCCTCACGCTAGGAGCGGGTGCGTCGACGCCGGTAGGCAACTACATGGTGAACATCACCGCCATGTCGCCCGCCACCGCGACGGCGCCCGCGCTCACGGTCTCGGCCAGCGTCACGCTGGTCGTCACCGCGGCGGCGCCGCCACCGAGCTTCACGCTGTCGCCGCCGTCACCGGGCACGCTGTCGCTGACGCAGGGGCAGGCCGCGACCAGCGGCGTCATCGCGATCAACGCGCTCAACGGCTTCGCCGAGACGGTCAACTTCTCGGCCAGTGGCGTGCCCGCGGGCACGACGGCGGTCTTCCTGCCGGCGGGTTCGAAGTCCGGCACGCAACTCGCGTTGACGACCACGCCGTCGACGCCGCCGGGCACTTATACGATCACGGTCGTCGGCGCCTCGGCAGCCACCGCGACGTTGCCGGCGCTCTCGGCGTCGACCACGCTGACGTTGGTGGTGGCCGCCGCGCCGAGCTATGCGCTGTCGGCTTCGCCATCGAGCCTGACGATGATCGCGGGCGGCATCTATGGCAGCAGTTCGAAGATTTCGGTGGTGAAGAAGAACGGCTTCGCCGGCACCGTGCAGTTCTCGGTCTCGGGCGTGCCCAGCGGCATGAACTACCGGCTCTCGACGACGAGTTCGACCAGCAGCACGACCTTGAGCCTCGTGGCCCAGTCGTACTGGGCGGTGCGGCGCGGCACCTACACCATTACGATCCGGGGCACGTCCGGCAGCCTCGCAGCGTCGACGACGCTGAAGGTGACGGTCACGTACTGAAGCGCTCCCCGTCTCTCAGGACCCCCAGGCGCGACGCAGCGCGGCCGCACACAGTGCGACCGCGCTGTGCGCCTCGTCGATCATGCGACCCATCAGGATGAAGCCGTGGATCTGGCGCTCGAAGCAGACGTACTGCGCCGGCGTGCCCGCGGCCGACAGCGCATCGGCGTAGAGCCGGCCATCGTCGCGCAGCGGGTCGAAGCCCGCCGTGAGCACCAGCGCCGGCGGCAGGCCGCCAAGCCGGTCCGCCAGCAGCGGCGAGGCACGCCAGTCGGCCCACTGCGCCGCGTCCGGCACGTAGTGCCGGCGGAAATACGCCATCGTGTCGAAGGTGAGCATGTAGCCCTGCCCGTTGGTGGTGTACGACGGCGTGGCCATGCGCATGTCGGTGGCGGGATAGATCAGGAGTTGCAGGTCGGGCAGGCGCGCGCCCGCATCGCGCAGCGCGATGCACACCACGGCGGCCAGGTTGCCGCCCGCGCTGTCGCCGCCGACGGCCAGGCGGTCACCGTCGAGGCCCAGCTCGGCGGCCTGCGCGCGCACCCAGCGCGTGGCCTCGATGCAGTCGTCGACGGCCGCAGGGAATCGGTGCTCGGGACCCATGCGGTAGTCGACCGCCACGACGGCGCACTGCGCACCGTTGGCCAGCTGGCGGCAAAGCACATCGTGCGTCTCGAGGTCGCCGATGGTCCAGCCTCCGCCGTGAAAGTACACCAGCACCGGCAGCGCGGCGCCGGGCAATGCCCCGAGTGGCCGGTACAACCTGAGTGGCACGTCGGCGGCACGCAGGGCCCGAATCTCGGCCACCTCGGGCGCTGCCGGCTGGGTGACGAACCGGCGCTCGAGGTACAGGCGGCGGGCTTCGGCCGGCGTGAGCGTGTGGGTGGGTGGCACGCCGCGCTCGACCATCAGGTCGATCAGGGTACGGGCTTGAGGGTCGAGCATGGAAGGATCCTCGCAATGATCAGCGTCCGGGCGGCCCCCAGTATCGGCCGCACCGGCCACAGAATGCAGAGCCATGCCTGACGACAACCCGCCGCCGTGCACCGACGTTGCCGACCACCCCTGCCCGTGCGGCACCGGCCAGCCGTATCGCGAATGCTGCGGCCGCTGGCACGCCGGGCCGCAGCGTTTGCAGGCGCCGAGCGCGCAGGCACTGATGCGGTCGCGCTACAGCGCCTACGTGCTCGGGCTGGATGACTACCTCGTCGCCACCTGGCACCCGCGGACGCGGCCGGCCCAATTGGAGCCGGGCGACGCTGCGCTTCGCTGGCTGGGCCTGGAGGTGCGGCGCTGCGCCCAGGTGGACGCCGTGCACGCGACGGTCGAGTTCGTGGCACGCAGCAAGATCGCCGGGCGCGCCTTCCGGCTGCACGAGACGAGTCGTTTCGAGCGTGTGGACGGCTGCTGGCTCTACGTCGACGGCACCATCGACTGACCGCCGATCAGGACGAACTGCCGCGCGCGCCTGCGGCCTCAGGCAAATTCCTGCCTGATCGACGGCGACATCAGCCGGCGGATGATCCAGCCCAGCAGCGCGCAGGCCCCGAGGGTCACGAGCGCGCCCATGACTCGAGACGCCGTCACGAAGCCACCGAACACATCCACGGTCTGCGGCGGCAGCGGCGCGCGGCTCAGCGTGCTCGACACGAGCGACTGCACCACCTCCTGCTGCAGCCACAGGCCCGCAAGGTTGGCGACGATCGCCACCACGAGCAGGCCGATGAAGGCCCGGCGGGCCCAGTCCAGCCGCAGCAGCAGCCCGATGGCCGCGGCCAGCGTTGCCAGCGACAGCACGAGGCCGGCGCCCATGACCCACGGCAGGTAGCCCATCAGCAGCCGCGTCACGAGGGGCAGCCCCTGAGGCGCCGGCAGCGCCGCGAGCACCGAACCCGCCGCCGCGTTCTGCACCACCGCCGAGACGGTAGCGAAGGCCGCGACGAAGATGAAGAACCAGGCCGTGATGGTCACGAAGAGCGATCGGGCCCCGACATTGAAGGTTTGCGGCATGACTGACTCCCGGCTCGACGCTGCAGCAATCCAGACATGATGCCGCTCGAACATGACAACAGTTTTTCCGTTTGTAGCCCCTGGTGTCAGTCCCCCGGTCGGGTGGTGCCCCCATGTTCTTGGGACCCGCCCGTTGGGAATGCGAGACAGTCGGCGGGGTCCGCGGTCAACGTGACCACGTGGATGCCGGCCATTGAGCGGGCGAGGCGCAGACCGCGCCATCGTTGACGCAGGCGCCATCCCGCCAGCGCGTGCTCCGGGCCTTGCGCCCGTCGCGCATGTCAAGGTCGGCCGCACCGCCCGTCAATCAGCCGGACGATGGCGGGTGCGCTGGAATATGCTCCCTTTGCGATGTCTATTCCCCTGGCTCGACCCCGCATCCGCAGAGCGGCGGCACCCGATGCCCCCGTGACGACACGGCGGGCGTGGATGGCGACGACGGCACTCGGCCTGCTTCACCTGGCAGGCTGCGCAGACGCCCCGATGCGCCCGCTGGTATTCGTCGCCAACGACTGGGCGCCGTACGTCCTGCTCGAAGCGGCCGGCGCGCCGAACCCGCGCCTGCTGCACGTCGCCGAAATGCCCTCCAGCAGCGACAGTCTTCTTGCCTTGCAGGCCGGCACCGCAGACGCCGCAGGGCTCACCCTCGACGAAGTCCTGCTGTCGCGCGAGCAGGGTGTGATGCTCACGGTGCTGGCGGTGTGCGACGAGTCGAGCGGCGCCGACATGCTGCTGGCCAGGCCGGCACTGCGCTCGATCTCGGCACTGCGCGGCCAGCGCATCGGTGTCGAACGCACCGCGCTGGGCGCCCTGGTTCTCGACAGCGCGCTGCGCAGGGCCGGCATGAACCCCGGCGAGGTCACGATCGTCAACGTCCCCGCGAACCGTCAACTCGACGCGTGGAAGCGCGGTGACGTCGACGCCATGGTCACCTACGGACCGGCAGCCCGGGCGTTGCGCGCCGAAGGCGCGATGACGCTGTCCGACAGCAGCACGATGCCGGGAATGATCCTCCACGTGCTCGCTGCGCGCACGGCCGTGCTCGAGCCACAGGCGGCCGGTCTTCGTCACCTGCTGGCGCTGCACTTTGAGGGTCTGCACCGCTGGCAGACCGAACCTGCTCTGGGACGCGAGCCGATCGGCCGGCGGCTCGGGCTGGCACCGCAGGAGGTCCATGCCATGTTCGCCGGCCTCGCGCTGTGCCCGCTCACCCGACAGCCCGCGTGGCTGAGTGCAGGCCGCCTCGACAGTGCCGCGGCCGTGCTCGCCCGGGCAATGAAGCACAGCGGCCTGCTCCACTCCGACCTCCCGCTGGGCGACCTCGCCGACGCCACGTTCCTGCCGCCGGGGGCGGCAGCGTGACCAAGGAGCCCACGCTGCCGCTGCGATGGCGTTTGCCGATCGTGTTGTCGCTGGTGGTGTTTGCCCTTCTCGCACTCGGCGCGGCCAACGCATTGCAGCGAAGTCAACTCCTGACAACGCAGACGTTCGAGCGACTCTGGCGAAACCAGATAGCGAACCTGCAGCGGATCACCTCGCTTGGACCCGACGACGGCCGGATCGAACAGGCGCTTGCGCAGGCCGCGACCGATCCGGCGATCGTCGCGATGGCCGTGGTGGATGCACAAGGCCGTGTCCTGCGTTCCGCCCGCAAGGCGTGGCACGGGCTCCCCGCTGCCGAGGCGTTGCCCGGATGGGACAGCGCTTTGGCCGGGCAAGCCTGGTCACGTGGTGATGCCGTCTCGCGCTGGGACGACGCCCAGGTGTTGCACATGGCGCAGGCGGTGCGCCTGTCCCATGGTGATGACCACGGTGCGCGGGGTCTCGCGCCGGCACTGCTGTGGATTACCGCCGATGCGGCGGCCGGGCTCGACCGCGCCCGTTGGCGTGTTCTGCAGGAGCGCCTGCCGGACGCGGCGGCCGCGGTGTTGCTGACCGCGTTGCTCGGACTGTGGATGCAACGGCGCCTGATCCGCCCGCTGGAGCGGGTGACGATGGCGGCCGAGGGGTTGCGCGACGGCGATCTCGGCCGGCGTGCGCCCGTCGAAGGTCTGCCGGAAATTGCCCGCCTCAGCGAGGCGTTGAACGACATGGCCAGTGCCGTGCAGCACGCGCAGACGGATCTGCTTGCAAGCGAGCAACGGCTCGGCACCATTCTTTATTCGACCGGCGACGCGCTGCTGGCCACGGATGCAAAGCAGCGGATCACGCTGATGAACAGGGTCGCCGAGCAACTCACCGGCTGGCGCGAACACGAAGCACGCGGTCATCTCATCGATGAAATCTTCGTGATCGAGAACGCGCTCACGCGTCTGTCGGCAGAAGTGCCGGTGGCGCGTGTGCTGGCAGAGGGCATCGTGGTCGGGCTGGCCAACCACACGGTTCTGGTTGCGCGCGACGGCACGCGGCGGCACATCGCGGACAGCGCGGCACCAGTGCGCAATGCCGATGGCACCTTGCAGGGCGTCGTGCTGGTATTTCGCGACGTCACCGAAAGCTGGCGCCTGGAACGTGCGTTGGCTGACAGCGAGTCCCACTACCGGGCGTTGGCCGATCTCGGGCCGACGCTCGTATGGACCACGGACGCCAAGGGCCACCCCAACTGGGTCAACCTGCGCTGGTGCGAATACACGGGTCAGCATTCCGCCAATGCCCTCGCAGGGGCCTGGCGCGATGCCATGCACCCCGACGACCGGCGCCCGACGCTGCTGACGATCGAACGTTCGATGCAGGCCGGCGATCCTTACGAATGCATGTTGCGCCTGCGGCGCCACGACGGCGTCTGGCGCTGGATGCTCGCCCAGGGGCAAGCGCGGCGCGACAGCGCGGGTGCGCTGCTCGGCTACCTGCATACCTTCACCGATGTCACCGCCCAGCGCGAGCACGACGCGCGGCGCACCGAGGAGCTGACCGAGCTGCAGCGCTGGCGCGCCGCAATGCTGGGCCGAGAGGCCCGGCTTGCGGAGCTGAAGGCCGAGGTCAACGCCCTGTGCGCCGCCCACGGCCAGCCGCCTCGGTACGCCGCTGACGATGCAACGCCGCCCAAGGATGGGGCATGACCGTGCAAACCACGGGCACCCCGTCGAGGCGGCCACCTTACTGGCGCCATGCGGCGGTCGCGGCAGCGCTCTACCTGGTCCTCGGCGCCGTCTGGATTCTCGGCAGCGACGCACTCGTCGAGGCCGTTGCACCCGACATGCGCTGGCTGTCACGCCTGCAAAGTGCAAAAGGTGTCGTCTATGTCGTGCTGACGGCCGCGATCGCGGCATGGCTGCTGGCCCGTGCGGACAAAGCGCAGCGCGAGCGCGACGATGCGGCGGACGATGCTGCCTCGATGCTGGACGCCGCCAACGTCGGCCTGGCGCGTGTGACGCTCGCGGGCCGATTCCTGTGGGTGAACGACCATCTCGCCGACTTGCTCGGCCGCACGCCGGACGAGCTCCGGACGCTCGACTTCCAGAAGGTGACGCATCCGGACGACCTCGAAATCGACCTTGCCCAGATGCAGTCCCTGCTCGATGGCAAGGCGACCCGCTACAAGCTGCAGAAGCGGTATCTGCGCCCTGACGGCACCACCATGACCGCGATGCTGGCGGTGACGCTGGTGCGTGATGCGGCCGGCGTGCCGCGCTGGTTCGTGAGCGCGGTGCAGGACATTGGCGAACTCAAGGCGGTGCAGGACCGCCTTGCACTGGCCGAGCAACGCCTCGTCGACTTCATTCATGCGCTGCCCGACCCCGTAGCGGTGCGTGACACCCAGGGCCGCTACCTGCTTGCAAATCCCGCCACCTTGGCGCTGATCGGGCGTTCGATGCGTGAAGTGATCGGCCAACCGGTCGATGCACTTTTCAGCGCCAAGAGGGCGGCCCTGGTGCGAGACACGGACCGGCGCGCACTCGAGGTCGGGGGGCTGGCACCGTTCAAGTCGGTGATTCGGCAGGGGGGCAGCGGCAGCAAGCGATGGCTCGAAGTGCGTATCAGCGTGCTGCGTGACCGCACCGGCCACGTGGCCGGACTGCTGTCGGTGAGCCGGGACATCACCGAGCTCCATGAGCGCGAAATGGCGCTGGAGCAATCGTTGGCCGAGCAGCGTGAACTGCATCTCGAGGCGCAGCGCCAACGCCGGGCGCTGCTGTCGGCGCTGGAGGATGCCGATCGCTCGAAGCAGCGCCTGCAGGCGGTGGTCGCGGCGCTGCCGGATCTGGTGTTTCTCTTCGATGCCGACGGGCGTTTCATCGAGGTGTGGGCCGCCGACCCTTCGCACCTGATGATGCCGCGCGAGCAATTGCTGGGGCGGCGATTCGACGAAATGCTGCCGGCGGACCTGGCGCGACGTGCGATGGCACATCTGTGCGCGGTGCTCGACGGGGGGGGTCTGCAAAGCTTCGAATACACGCTGGCGCTGACCGCGGGCGAACGGAATTTCGAGATGCGGATGTGCCTTTCCGGCGCCGGCCAGGTATTGGCAGTTGCACGCGACGTCACCGCCGAGCATGCCGCACGCCAGGCTCTGGCGCGTACCGAACAACGCATGCGCCTCGCCCTCGAGGCCAGCGGCGATGGCTGGTGGGACTGGGATCTGCGAACTGGCGAGGTCGAGTATTCCGACGGTTTTCACCGCCTCCTGCGTCACCCCGGTGACCGCTTTGCCGCGCCCTTCAAGTTTGTCGACCTGCTGCACCCCGAGGATGCGGCCGGCGTGCAGGCCGCCGTGAAGGCGACCATCGAGACGGGTGCCGCCTATTCGCGCACCTACCGTTTGCGCTGCTACGACGGCGAGTACCGATGGTTCCTGGCCCGCGGTGGCATCTACCGCGGGCCCGACGGCCGAACGGCGAGATTTTCCGGCGTGCTGAGTGACCAGAGCGAGCGCCTGCGCGCCGACGAGCGGCAGCGCCTGGCGGCGGCGGTATTCGACCATACGCAGGAGGGCGTGGTCATCACCGACAGCCAGGAACGTATCGTCTCCGCCAACCCGGCCATCACCGCCATGCTGGGCTATCGCGAGGAAGACCTCGTGGGCCACACGCCGCGCCTTCTCGCATCCGGCCAGCACCCTCCGGAATTTTTCACGGCCATGTGGCATTCGATCGCCCAGCACGGCCACTGGCAGGGCGAGGTCGTCAATTGCACCAGGGACGGCCGCCAGGTGCCCCAGCTCATGTCCATCAGCGCGGTGCGCGACGACCGGCAGCGCGTGACGCACTACGTCGGCGTGTTCAACGACATCACGCAGCTCAAGCAGACCGAAGCCCGTCTGGACTTCCTGGCCCACCACGACGCGTTGACGACGCTTCCCAATCGATTGCTCTTTTCGCATCGTCTTGAGCAGGCGCTCGACAACGCTCGCCGCAATGCCCAGAAAGTGGCTGTGCTGCTGCTCGACCTGGACCACTTCAAGGAGGTCAACGACAGCTGGGGCCACGCCACCGGTGATGCCATGCTCCAGAAGGTCGCCCAGCGCCTGCGACCGCGACTGCGGCGCACCGACACATTGGCACGGCTCGGCGGCGACGAGTTTGCCCTCGTGATGACCGAATTGCGCGATGCGAGCGACGCGGCCCGGCTTGCGGTGGAGCTGCAGGAGTCGCTGGCCGAGCCCTGGCGGACCGAAAGCGGCCTGGAGCTCACTGCCGCGGCCAGCATCGGCATCGCGCTGTTCCCCGACCATGGCGACCTGCCACCCGACCTGCTGGCGCACGCCGACGCCGCGCTCTACCGCGCCAAGGCCGATGGTCGCGGTGTCTATCGTTTCTATGCCGACGAGATGACCGCGGCGGCGCGCTCGCGCCTGAGCCTGGAAGCGCGGCTCAAGCGCGCGCTCAAGGAAGGGCAGTTGACGTTGCAGTGGCAGCCGCAGGTGGACATGGCCGCCCGGCGCATCGTCGGCGCCGAGGCGCAGGTTCGCTGGCACGACCCGTCCGAGGGCCTGATCGCCCCGCAGGCGTTCATGCCGGTGGCCGAGGCCAGCGGGTTGATCGCCGACTTGGGGACCTGGGTGCTGGGACAAGCCTGCCGGCAGGGCCGCCAATGGATCGAGGCCGGGTTTGCGCCGCCCGTCGTGGCGGTGTCCCTGAGCGCCCGGCAATTCCAGCTCGGTGATTTGGTGGCGCAGGTCGAACACGAACTGTCCACGAATGCGCTGCCGCCAGACTGCTTGCAGCTGCAGATTCCCGAAACCATGGTGACGAGCCGCAAAGGCGAGGTCCCCACCGCGCTGGTACGCCTGCGCGCGCTCGGTGTGCGCTTGGCCATCGACGACTTCGGGACGGGCGATTCATCGCTCGCCAGCCTCGCGCGCGCACCGGTGCAACAGCTCAATATCGATCGCAGTCTCACCGGCAGCGGCCGCGACAACCTGGGCGGAATGGACGTCGCTGCCGCCGCGATCGCGATGGGGCACTCGCTGGGCCTGACCGTGCTCGCCAAAGGCGTGGAAACGACGGGCCAGCTGGAGCGTCTGTCGCAGAAGGGCTGCGACCGCTGCCAAGGCAGCATGACGGGCCCTCCGGTGTCGGCACAAGCCCTCGAATTGCTGCTTCGCGACCAGAAATCCAGCGCGCGATAGCCGAAACACATTGCTTGAAGCGGTGGCGGGTGCGGCGCCAGGGTGACCCGCCGCTCGCCGGTATCGGCACCTGCTAAGCGCCTGCCCGTGGAACTGCCCAACGACACCGCGCACGCATCGGCCGCCGCGTCCAGACCGTGCCGACGGGCGAGAGCGCAACCCAGGTTGCCGGCCATGCCGGCAGTTGCCACGGCGGTCTCGGGTCCTGGCGACAATGGGTGCGATGAACCCGGGACTCTTCTACGCCATGCTGGCCTTCGCAATCTGGGGGCTATTCCCGCTCTACTTCCGCCAGGTGGCGGCAGCGGCTCCGGTCGAGGTGGTCTTGCACCGCGCCGTCTGGTCGCTGGCGTTCATTGCGATGATCCTCACGTGGCGTCGCCATTGGGGCTGGCTCCGGGCCCTTCGATCGCAGCCCCGACTGATCGTCACGTTCGTGTGCAGCGCCTTGCTGCTCAGTGTCAACGCCTATGTCTATGTCTATGCCGTGCATTCGGGCCACGTGGTGGAGGCCAGCCTGGGTTACTTCATCAACCCGCTGGTCAATGTGCTGCTCGGCGTGGTGGTGCTGCACGAGCGGCTGAGCCGCCCACAGTGGATCGCCGTGGCGCTGGCCGGCGCCGGCGTGGCGTGGCTCACGGCGCTCACCGGTCGACCGCCGTGGATCGCGCTCGCCCTGGCGTTCAGCTTCGGCGGCTACGGCCTGCTGCGCAAGACCGCCAAGCTGGGCGCGCTCGAGGGCTTGGCGCTGGAAACCGCGCTGCTCGCGCCGCTGGTCGTGCCGCTGCTGGCCTGGTGGACGATGGCGCACGACGGCGCGCTGGTGCGCGGCGACCCCGGGCTGGTCGTCTGGCTGCTGCTGGCAGGACCGATCACGGTGGTGCCCCTGCTGTTGTTTGCCGCCGCCGCGCGGCGCCTGCCGCTGGCCACGCTCGGCCTGACCCAGTACCTCGGGCCCACGATCCAGCTCGGCCTGGCAATCTGGGTCTTCAACGAGCCTTTCGACCTGCGCCGGCTCGTCGGCTTTGGCCTGATTTGGTCCGCACTGGCGTTGTATTCGGCTGATGGCTGGCGTCTGATGCGGCGGCGGCCGTTGCCCGCCTAGAAGTCCTGCAAAGGCCAAACCGCCCGGGCGTTCGGAACGGGATGGCCGAGCAAGCCGTCGGTTTGCGCTGCACCTTCGTCGCGCCACGTCTCGTCTCGATGCCGGTTCTTGGCATGAAGTCGATCGGTCCGCCTGCCACGCCAGCCTGAGGTCAACGAGCCACAGCGGGTGTTCGTGCGGCCGCAACCCAGTGCGTCTCGACACCGGCGGGCCCAGGTCGGGCCGGATCATCGGTCGGCCCACGGCGGGCCGCATCCCGACAGGCCTCACGATTCATCAAAATAGATTTTGACAATCGACTCAATCTGATCAATCCATCCACTAAATGCTGCATTGCACACAGAATTGTTTTCATCGCAGTTCGCTGCACCGCTTCTTCAACCACCGACCAAGGAAATCTCCATGTCCATCATAAATTCCACCGTCAAGCCCTTCAAGGCCAACGCGTTCCAGAACGGCAAGTTCATCGAGGTCAGCGACCAGTCGATCCAGGGCAAGTGGAGCGTGTTCTGCTTCTACCCTGCCGACTTCACGTTTGTCTGCCCGACCGAACTCGAGGATCTGGCCGACCGCTATGCCGAGTTCAAGGACTTGGGCGTGGAGGTCTATGGCATCAGCACCGACACCCACTTTGCGCACAAGGCCTGGCACGACACGTCGGATGCGATCAAGAAAGTGCGCTACCCGCTCATCGGCGATCCGACCGGCACGATCACGCGCAATTTCGACGTGATGATCGAGGAAGAAGGCCTGGCGTTGCGCGGCACGTTCCTGATCGACCCGAACGGTGTCATCAAGACCGCCGAGATCCACGACAACGGCATCGGCCGTGATGCCGGCGAACTGCTGCGCAAGGTCAAGGCGGCCCAGTACGTGGCCAAGAACCCGGGCCAGGTGTGCCCTGCCAAATGGCAGGAAGGTGCAGCCACGCTGACGCCGTCGCTCGACCTGGTCGGCAAGATCTAAGAACGTACCTCCACCGACAGGACCTTCGGGCCCTGTCGAGAGTGCCCCGGCGACCGGGCACTCTCGACCGGGCCGGACGCCCCGTGCAGCGCGTTCGCACCGCACCCCAACACCCCCCAGGAGTTGCCATGCTCGATACCCATCTCAAGACCCAGCTCGGGGCCTACCTGACCAAGTTGCAGCGGCCGGTCGAATTGATCGCTTCGCTCGACGACCGCCCTGCGTCCCGCGAGATGCGCGACTTGCTGGACGACATCGGTTCGCTCAGCGACATGATCACCGTGCGCCTCGACGGCAACGACGCGCGTCGCCCGTCGTTCCAGATCACGCAGGCCGGCGCCGACATGGGCGTGCGCTTCGCCGCGATTCCAATGGGCCACGAGTTCACATCGCTGGTGCTGGCCTTGCTGCAGGCCGGTGGCCACCCCCCCAAGGTCGAGGCCGACGTCATTGCCCAGATCGAGGATCTCGGCCGCCATGACGACGGTGAATTCGTCTTCGAGACGTACATGAGCCTGACCTGTCACAACTGCCCCGACGTCGTGCAGGCGCTGAATCTGATGGCGGTGCTGAACCCGCGTGTTCGCCACGTCGCGGTCGACGGTGGCCTGTTCAAGAGCGAGGTCGACGCGCGCCAGATCATGGCTGTGCCAGCGGTCTTTCTGAACGGGCAGCCTTTCGCTTCGGGCCGCATGGAACTCGGCGAAATCCTGGCCAAGGTGGATACCGGGTCGGCCTCGCGAGAGGCCGCGCGCTTGGCCGACAAGGCGCCGTACGACGTATTGATCGTCGGCGGTGGGCCCGCAGGCGCCGCGGCAGCCATCTATGCGGCGCGCAAAGGCATCCGCACCGGCATCGTCGGTGAGCGCTTCGGCGGCCAGACGCTGGACACGCTCGGCATCGAGAACTTCATTTCGGTGAAGGAGACCGAAGGCCCCAGATTTGCGGCGGCGCTCGAGGCTCACGTGCGCACGTACGACGTCGACGTGATGAACGGCCAGCGGGTGCAGGCACTCGAGCCCGCGGGCGGCCCGGGCGGCCACGTCACCGTGACACTCGCCAACGGCGCGCAGTTGCAGGGTCGCAGCGTGATCGTCGCCACGGGTGCGCGCTGGCGCAACGTGGGTGTGCCTGGAGAACAGGAGTACCGCAACAAGGGCGTCGCCTATTGCCCGCACTGCGACGGGCCTCTGTTCAAGGGCAAGAAGGTCGCCGTGATCGGTGGCGGCAATTCCGGCGTCGAGGCGGCGATCGACCTGGCCGGCCTGGTGGATCACGTGACGCTGATCGAATTTGCCGACCAGCTGAAGGCCGATGCGGTGCTGGTGAAGAAACTGCACAGCCTTCCGAACGTGACGATTCACGTCAACGCCCAGACGACCGAGATCACCGGCGACGGCCAAAAGGTCGACGGGCTGCGCTACCGGGACCGTGCCAGCGGGGTTGAACATCGGGTCGACCTGGCGGGCGTATTCGTGCAGATCGGCCTCGTGCCCAATACCGAATGGCTGAAGGGCACGGTCGAACTGACGCGCCACGGCGAAATCGTCGTCGACGACCGTGGCGCCACCAGCGTGGCGGGCGTATTTGCCGCCGGCGACGCAACCACCACACCCTACAAGCAGATCATCATCGCCACGGGCGACGGTGCGAAGGCAGCGCTGTCGGCGTTCGACCACCTGATCCGCATGCCATCGCCTTCACCCCGCGCCTGAGGGGCCCGTGACGTAGATCAACACCGCGGTGCGCGCGGATCTGCAAGAATAGGAATGGGAACTATTCCTATTTGCCGGATCCGATCACGCCTATGTCCGCCCCGCTCCCGACGGAAGCCGATTCCATCGCCTTGACCGCCCTGCCGCGAGGCATGGCCGCGCGGGTGGTCGCCGTGCGGGCCCCCGCGTCCGAGCAGGCGCTGGCGCTGCGCCTGATGGAGTTGGGGTTCATCGAGGGCGAGCCACTGCGGGTCGTCGCACATGGCCAGCCAGGCCTCGACCCGATCGGCGTGCGCCTGGGCGGCCGCGGTGGTGCCGGGGCATTTGCGCTTCGCCGCCGCGAAGCATCGCTCATCTGGGTTCGACCGGAGGCACGCAAGTGAGCGCCACCAAGGCCTTGTCGCCGCAGGTGGCCCTGCTGGGCAACCCCAACTGCGGCAAGACGGCGCTTTTCAACCTGCTCACGGGCAGCCGGCAGAAGGTGGCCAATTACGCCGGCGTGACGGTGGAACGCAAGTCAGGCCAAGTCACCACGCCGGCGGGCCGCAGCGTGGCCGTGCTCGACCTCCCCGGTGCCTACAGCCTGAATGCGACCAGTGCGGACGAGGCGGTGACACGCGACGTGGTGCTCGGCCGCCGTGCCGACGAACCCGCACCCGATCTGCTGGTCTGCGTGACGGACGCGACGCACCTGCGCCAGAACCTGCGCCTCGTCATCGAAGCGCGGCGGTTGGGCCTGCCGATGGTCGTCGCGCTGAACATGATCGACGTCGCGCGCCACCGCGGCATCCACGTGGACCGCGCGGTGCTCGAACGCGAACTGGGTGTCCCGGTGGTCGAGACGGTCGCGGTGCGCCACGGCGGCGCGGCCGCATTGCTGGAGTTGCTCGACGCACGGTTGTCCGCCGCGTCCGGTCAACTGCCCGCGCACTCTGCGGCGGGCACGCATGCGACGTCGATGGATGCGGTGATGCAGGACCACCGCGAGGTCCGGCGCATCCTCGAGCTGGCCGTACTCGAGCCCGAGTCCGATACACGCATGGACGAGGCAATCGACCGCGTCGTCTTGCATCCTGTGGTCGGCATGGCCGTGCTGCTGCTGGTGCTGTTCCTCGTGTTCCAGGCGGTCTTCAGCTGGGCGCAATGGCCGATGGATCTGATCAAGGCTGGGGTCGAGGCCGCGGGGACATTGGTCAACCGTGCGCTGCCCGAGGGGCCGCTGCGCAGCCTGCTGGCCGACGGCGTGGTGGCCGGCGCCGGCAGCGTGCTGGTCTTCCTGCCCCAGATCCTGATCCTCTTCCTGTTCATCATCATGCTCGAGGATTCGGGCTACCTGCCGCGGGCGGCGTTCATGCTCGACCGCGTGATGGCGAGCGTCGGGCTGACGGGGCGCAGCTTCATCCCGCTGCTGTCCAGCTTTGCCTGCGCGGTGCCGGGAATCATGGCCACGCGCACGATCGGCGATGCGCGCGACCGCTGGGCCACGATCATGATCGCGCCGCTGATGACCTGCTCGGCGCGGTTGCCGGTCTACGCGTTGCTGATCGGGGCGTTCATCCCCGCGCGCAGCGTCGGCCCGGGTGTCAACCTGCAGGGTCTGGTGCTGTTCTTCCTGTACGTGGCCGGCATCGTGAGCGCGATGGCCGTCGCATGGGTGCTGCAGCGGCGTGGCCGTGGGGTCGGCGAGTTGCATCACACGCTGCTGCTCGAATTGCCGGCCTACCGCTGGCCGAACCTGCGCAACCTGGCCATCGGGCTTTGGGAGCGCGCGCACATCTTCATGGTGCGCGTGGGCACGATCATCCTGTCGATGACGATCCTGCTGTGGTTCCTGTCGAGCTACCCGGGCGCACCGGCGGGCGCGACCGGCGCGGCCATCGAATACAGCTTCGCCGGCCAATTGGGGCGTCTGCTGCAGCCCCTCGTGGAGCCGATCGGCTTCAACTGGCAGATCGCGATCGCACTCATCCCGGGGCTTGCCGCGCGTGAGGTGGCGGTGGGCGCGTTGGGAACGGTGTATGCGCTTTCCGCCACGGGTGACGGCCTTTCCGAGCAACTCGTGCCGCTGATTTCGCAAGGCTGGTCGCTCGCCACGGCATGCGCTCTGCTGGCCTGGTACGTCTTCGCGCCACAGTGCATCTCCACGCTGTCCATCGTGCGTCGCGAAACCGGCAGTTGGCGCGATCCCGCCTTGATGGCCGCGTACCTCTTTGCGCTGGCCTACGTGGCGGCGTTCATCGTCTATCGCATAGCGCTCATGCTTGGCGCGGGGGCTTCATGATGCTGCAGCAGGTACTCGTCTTCGCTATTGTCCTGACGGCTGGCGCCTATGCGGTCTGGCGTTTGGCCCCTGCACGCTGGCGGGCCGGGTTGGCCGCCGTGGCTGCGCGTGTCGAACGACACGGAGGCCCAGCTCGGCCGCTGGCACGGCAGATTCGCGTCCACACCGAGACTGGCGCCGGTGGTTGCGGTGGCTGCAGTGGCAGCCGCGGGTGCTGCAGTTCAGCGAAGGTCGCCGGCGAGTGACGCCATCGTGTCCGCCGCAATCGATACGTGCGCCGGGTAGTGGGTGTGATCGCACCCGAGCTTGACGCCTGCACCGGCACGCACGGCATCGCGCGCTGCCTTCGGCAGCTCGAACCGCACGAAGTGCACGGCTGACGTCTTCTCGTCGTTTTCGCGATCGAGGTCTTCGTCGGCAATCGCGTAGACGCGGGCATGGCCCTCGACCTCGACGAACATGCGGTCCTCCACGCCGATCAGTCTCGACAACTCGCGCTTGCGCTCGTTCGGATCGGCGTATTCGATCAGCATCGTGGCTTTCCAGTTGCCGCCGTCGGGCACGAGCGGCGCATAGGCGTCGATCTCGCTCTGGATACCGGACTCGTCGAAGATCTTCTCGATGTGCAGCATCTCCTGGATCTGGCGGCGAATCGTCTGCTCGTCCTCGAACTGCAGCGTGACGTGGTCGCCGAGATGGACCGTGCGCAGGCGGCGGTGGGCGATGACCTCCGGCTTGCTGGTCTTGCGGATCTTCGAATACGCCTCCAGCGTCAGGAGACTTTCGCGGGTGATGGTCATAAAGGGTCGCTCCGTGATGTCGATGGCCAAGGCACGCTGCGCGCTTGGCGGCCTCAGGCCAGCCCGTACGCGATGCGCACGAGGCTCAAGGGGTGCAGCACGGCCTTGGCGGGCATGCCGGCCTGCCGCATGCCTTGCGCGATGTGGTGGCCGGCCATGGGGCAGTCGCTGCTGATGCAATCGGGCTCGTCCTTGGCCATGGCCTTGAACACCGGCCGGCCGATCTTCATCGCCACCGGGTGCGTGGGCGTCTTCACGCCGTAGGTGCCAGCGTGGCCCGAGCAACGCTCGACGGTATTCAGCTTGACTTCGACCTTCGTGCCCACGAGCTTGAGCATCTCTTCGGTCTTCTTGCCGATGTTCTGCACCCGGCCATGACAGGGGATGTGGTAACTCACCTTGCCGAGCGCGGTGTTGAAGTCGGTCTTCAGCAGCCCGTCGCGATTGCGCGCGACGAGGTATTCGAAGGGGTCGAACATGGCCGCCTTCACGAGCTGCGTATCGGCGCATTCGGGAAACATGAGCGGCAGCTCCTGCTTGAACATCAGCGTGCAGCTCGGCACCGCGCTCAGGATCGCGTAGCCCTCTCTTGCGTAACGCGCGAGCACCGGCATGTTGGCGGCCTTGTGGCGCGCCACGGCGTCGAGGTCACCGAGTTCGAGCTTGGGCATCCCGCAGCACGACTCCTTGTCGACGATGACGTAGGGGATGTCGTTGTGCGCAAGCACCTTGAGAAGATCGTGGCCGATGCCCGGCTCGTTGTAGTTGACGTAGCAGGTCGAGAAGATCGCCACCTTGCCCGGTGTGCGCTCGCCGTTGGTGACCGTGCTGGCCACGCTCTTGGCCGCGCTCCAGCGGAAACGCTTGGTCGCCAGTTCGGGCATCCATGCATCGGGATGTACACCGAGCGCGCCGTCCATGACCTTTCGCGCCGTCTTGGTCCGGTTCACGGCATTGACGGTCTGCACGACGATCGGAATGCCGGCGAACTGCCCGTGAACGTCCGTGGACGCGAGGAACTTCTCGCCCGCCTTCACTTCGCCCTTCTTGAACTTGATCGCCTTGGCGCGCAGCATCAGATGCGGAAAGTCGAGGTTCCACGCATGCGGCGGCGTGTACGGACACTTCGTCATGTAGCACAGGTCGCAGAGGTAGCACTGATCGACGACCTTCCAGTACGCCTCTTTCTTGACGCCGTGCACCTCGCCGTCCTCGGTGGCGTCCACCAGGTCGAAGAGGTTGGGGAAACTCTGGCAAAGGCTCACGCAACGGCGGCAGCCGTGGCAGATGTCGAACACCCGCTCCATCTCCTTGAAAGCCGACTCCTCGTTGTAGAAGTCGTCCCCCCTCCAGTCGATGGGGTGGCGGGTGGGAGCTTCGAGATTGCCTTCGCGCATGAATGTCTCGCCGTGGGTCGTGGGTCAAAAGAACAAGGGGCACGAAGCCCCTTGTTACGGATGGCCTGGCAGCCGGTTCAATCCACCAGCGCGTCCAGCGCCTTCTGGTAACGATTGGCGTGCGAACGCTCGGCCTTGGCCAGCGTCTCGAACCAATCGGCGATCTCGTCGAAGCCCTCTTCGCGCGCCTGCTTGGCCATGCCCGGGTACATGTCGGTGTACTCGTGTGTTTCGCCGGCGACGGCGGCCGCAAGGTTCTGCCGGCTCGAACCGATCGGCAGGCCGGTGGCCGGGTCACCCACCGCCTCGAGGAATTCGAGGTGGCCGTGCGCATGGCCGGTCTCGCCCTCGGCGGTGGAACGGAACAGCATCGCGACGTCGTTCTGCCCTTCCACGTCCGCCTTGTTCGCGAAGTAGAGATAGCGCCGGTTCGCCTGGGATTCGCCCGCGAAGGCATCCTTCAGGTTCTGCTCGGTCTTCGATCCTTTCAAGCCCATGGCACGCTCCTGTTGAGTGAGAGGTCTGTCATCTGCCGAAGGTCGGCAGTGAACGGGTCACGCTACACCCGCCGCGCGCCCCTGCCAATACAAACCGTCAATGTTCCTGATAGCAGAGGGCAATCCCTAGCGTTCCCTTCATAGGATCAGATGGCTGGCTGGGCCAGGAGTGACATTGCAAGCCGGTGCAGGTGCGAATCCACCGTCACGAGTTCATCGAGCACCGAGAAGTGATTCGTGCCGGGAATGCCCTCGCATATGGGTACTGCGGACGACCCCCAGGCTTGCCGTATCAAACGTCGTTGGCGCGCGAATTCTTCGCTCTCGTCGACACCGTCGACGGCAAAGAGCGGCACCCGGGGCGCCGGCATTCGCGCCGGGCTGAGGCGTGCCACGGATGCGCGCGTCAGTCGAAGGTCGGCCTGGAGAAACGGCGTCCTGCGCAGGGGCTCCAGATCGAATACGCCGGAAATCGCCAGTGCGCTCCGAACCAGGCTGGCGGGTAGCGCTGTGTCCACCTCAGGCCACCGACAAGTCAGCATCATGGCCGCAAGGTGTCCGCCCGCGGAATGCCCGGCAACGACGATCCTCCCCGGATCGCCTCCGTGGCGGGCGACGTGCCGCCAGACCCAGGCAAGAGCCTTCGTCATCTGCAGCGCGATGTGATCGATGCCCACCGAAGGGCACAAGGCGTAGTTGGGCACGACAACCGTGGCACCCGCCCGGGTGAATGCAGGCGCGATGAACGAGTGATCCGACTTGTCGAGTGATCGCCACCAACCGCCGTGGATGAAGAAGAGCACAGGCGAAGGGCCGGGCACCGACGACGAAAAGATATCCAGACCTTCCGAGGCATCGCCCCCGTAGGGCACGTCCGTCACGCACGGCACGCTGGCGCGAACGGCCGCAGAAGCAGACGCCCAGCGATCCAGATAGCGCTGGTGATCGGCCACCCTGGCGCGGTTGTTGTACTGGCTGGTAAGCCATGCGGCCGAGCCGCGCTGAATGTTGGTCATGACGCTGTCCGCATGTGATGAGCGAATGCTAAACTGCCGGGTTCGTGGGGGCGTAGCTCAGCTGGGAGAGCGTCGCGTTCGCAATGCGAAGGTCAGGAGTTCGATCCTCCTCGTCTCCACCACCCATCCTTTCCGCCCGCGCAGAAGCGCAATCACGGCGGAGCCCAGCGCCTCTCAAAAATCGAGTAGTTTTCCTACGCCAAGCTGCTTGTGCTTGTAGGGAGTTCACCCGTTTCCCCTTGCCAATGGAAACCGGTACGATTGCCTGACAATGTAGTTTTACTACGTTGCATGCAAGCCAAGGTGGTAGGGTGAGCTCCTCAATGGGCGCGACAGACTGCACGCTATAGTCGTTGCGATTGCAAAGCGGCGGCCTCAAGGCCGCCGGATACGACAAACAGTTCACGCGCGCTGGCCCATGACGAGTGGGCCGCGATCGGAGGAATCAAGTGGGTTACGCCGAGCAACAACGCAATCCCGGCAAGCACATGGTGGGTTTCGGCATCGTGCTGGGCCTCCACTTGCTGCTCGGATGGGCCCTTTTGACGGGTTTAGCGCAGCGAATGGTCGAGGTGATCAAGGCGCCGATCGAGACCAAGATCATCGAAGAGGTCAAGCCGCCGCCGCCGCCGCCGCCGGAAAACCTGCCGCCGCCCCCGAAATTCGCGCCGCCGCCGCCGAGCTT
>JAHECD010000153.1 GCA_024641945.1 Rubrivivax sp.
GTTGGGCTTGACGTCCTCGGCGCGCATGCTGCCGGACACGTCCATCGCCAGCATGATCGTGCGCTGCGCGAGCGGCAGCGTGATCACGGCGGTGGGCCGCGCGGTGGCCAGCAGCAGCGCGGCCAGGGCCAGCAGCATCAGCGCCGGCGGCACGTGGCGGCGCCAGCCCGGGCCCTTGCCGAGCGCCTCGCGCGCCACCGCGATGCTGGCCAGCCGCACGGTCGAGCGGCGGCGGCGCCGCAGCAGCCAGAAGTACAGCAACACGAGCAACGGAAGCAGGACGAGCAGCCACAACAGGCTGGGCCATTGAAAGGACATCGCACTCACGGGACTACGCTCCTTGCGCGGGCGCCGCACCCTGCGGGCGCCGCAGGTGCGCCGGGAAACGGCCGGGGGTCTTGAGCCGCGCGCGCTGCCGGCGCAGATCGGCAAAGCGCAGCAGCGCGTCGAGCAGGTCGTCGTCGGTGGCGAGCTCCAGCGTATCGGCCCCGCTGTGGGCGAGTGCGTCGCGCAGGTCGGCCTCGCGGGCTTCGGCGATGGCGTGGTAGCGCTCGCGGAAGGCCGGGTCGGCACTGTCGATGAAGAGCTGCTCGCCGGTCTCGGCATCCTCCACCGTGACGAGGCCGATCTCGGGCAGCGCCATCTCCAGCGGGTCGAACAGACGCACCGCCACCACTTCGTGGCGCTGCGCCAGCCGCGCCAGCGCTTCGCTCCAGCCCGGCGCGCTGATGAAGTCGGAGACCACGAAGACGAGCGAGCGGCGGCGGATCGTGGTGGCCGCGGTCTTGATCAGGTCGGCCAGCGACGTGGTCTGGCCGGGTGCCGGCGTGCGCTTGCGTGTGCGCATCTGCGTCAGCAGGTTGAGCACGTGCAGACGCGAGTTGCCGGGCGGCAGCATTGCATCGACCTTGTGGCCGTAGAGCAGGGCGCCCACGCGGTTGCCGTGGCGCGTGAGCACGCGCGCGAGCGTGGCCACGAAGGCGCTGCTGACGGCGAGCTTGGTGACGTCGGTGGAGCCGAAATCGACGCTGCCCGACAGATCGAGCAGGAACCAGGCGGTGAGATCGCGGTCTTCGGTGAACTGGCGCACATAGGGCTGCTGCAGGCGCGCGGTGACGTTCCAGTCGATGTGCCGCACGTCGTCGTGCAACTGGTATTCGCGCAGGTCCGCCAGGTCGATGCCGCCGCCGCGGAACATCGTGCGGTAGTCGCCCTGCAGCAGGCCGTCCAGGCGCCGGATCACGGTCCACTCGAGCTTGCGCAGCAGCGCATCGCTGGTCGTCACCGGGGCCGCCACGGCCGCGCTCACGACAGCGGCCCCATCGACGGGGCGCCCGAAGCGCGCAGGGTGGGGATCATCCGGCCCCCACCTCGGCCGCATGCTGCATGGGCTTGTCGGGCCGCGCGACCCTGCCCATCACCTTCTGGATGATCTGGTCCGGCGTCAGGCCCTCGGCCAGCGCCTCGTAGCTCAGCACGATGCGGTGGCGCATGACGTCGGGCACGAGGTCGGCCACGTCCTCGGGCAGCACGTACCGGCGGCCGCGCAGCAATGCAAGCGCGCGCGAGCCTTCGATCATGCCGATGGTGGCGCGCGGGCTCGCACCGTAGGTGATGTAACGCTCGAGCTCGGGCAGTTCGTACTTGGCCGGCGTGCGCGTGGCGCTCACGAGCTTGACGGCATAGGTGATGAGCGCCGGGTCCACGTACACCTCGCGCACCTCGCGCTGCAGCTGTGCGAGCGCAAATGTATCGGCCACGGCCTGGACTTCGACCGCGGGCCCGGTCACGCGCTCGGCGATGACGAACTCTTCTTCCTCGGTCGGGTAGTCGACCAGCACCTTCATCATGAAGCGGTCGACCTGCGCCTCGGGCAGCGGGTAGGTGCCTTCGGTCTCGATCGGGTTCTGCGTGGCCATCACGACGAACGGGTCGGGCACCTTGTGCGTGTCGCCCGCGATCGTGACCTGGCGCTCCTGCATCACTTCCAGCAGCGCGCTCTGCACCTTGGCCGGCGCGCGGTTGATCTCGTCGGCGAGCAGCAGGTTGGCAAACACCGGCCCCAGCGACGTGCCGAAGTCACCGGTTTTCTGGTTGTAGATGCGTGTGCCCACCAGGTCGGCCGGCACCAGATCGGGCGTGAACTGGATGCGCTTGAAGCTGCCGCGGATGGTGCGTGCGAGCGTCTTCACCGTCAGCGTCTTGGCCAGCCCGGGCACGCCCTCGACGAGCAGGTGACCCTGCGCGAGCATGGCGATCAGCACACGTTCCAGAAAGCGGTCTTGCCCGACGACGACGCGCTTGACCTCGTAGAGGATCTGCTCCATCAGCGTGGCGGTGGATTCGGGCGTGGATGGCATCGGGGCTCCCGGCTGGCGCTGTACTGGGGTGGACGGTGAAAACGGCGGCGCCGTCAGAAGGGCGGCATGCCCGCGGCCGACGCGGCATTCTCGATCGGCACGGCGAAGCCGATGCCGATGAAGGTGCGGGCCTCGCCGGGGTTGAGAATGGCGGTGACGATGCCGACCAGGTGGCCGTCCATCGTGACCAGCGGCCCGCCGCTGTTGCCGGGGTTGGCGGCGGCGTCGAACTGGATCAGGTTGGTCAGCGTCTTCTTGCCTTCGGGGTCGCGGAATTCCCGCTTCAGGCCCGACACCACGCCGGCGCTCACGCTCGGTCCGATGCCGAACGGGTGGCCCACGGCCACCACCTCGTCACCCGGGCGGAGGTCGGCGGTGGAGCGCATCGTGGCGGCATGCAGGTCGTCGGGCAGGCTGCTGGCCTTGAGCACGGCGAGGTCGTTCTCCGGCTGCACGTTGACGATCGCCGCCTCGGACTCGTGGCCGTCGTAGAAGCGCACGCGGATCTTCTTGGCGCCCCACACCACGTGCAGGTTGGTCAGGATGGTGCCGTTGTCGACGATGACGACGCCGGTGCCCAGGCTGCGCTCCATCGCGCGTTGCTCGGGGCTGGAGGTGCCGTCGTCCTTCTCGTCCATCAGGCCGACCACGCGCACGACCGACGGCCCGATCGCCTCCGCCGCCTTGGTGTAGGGCGACGGCAGCGGCTCCTTCTCGAGCGACTGGCGCACGGCGGCGTCGATATGGTCCTGCGTGATGACCCGTGCATGCGGTTGCAGCGACAACACCACCAGCATGCCCAGTGTGGCGAGCAGGGCGCCCGTCGTCGCCCACAGCGGCCCGGGATGGCGGGTGGCCCACGCGACCAGGCGGCCGCGCCGTGTGACCGGGCGTGCCTGCGGCGCGGCGGCTTGGGGGCCGGCCGCGGCCGGAGTTGGCGCGGCAACACCGGGCATGCCCCGGTTTGGGGCTGCGCCGGCGCGTGCCGGGTCACCCTCGGCGGGCGGCGGCAGGGCGCGGCTCGATCGGCTGTACAGCGGCGGCTTTTTCATCGGCGGGCTTCGCGCAGGGGCGTTCGTCGGGACAGTAGCACGGTTGCCGGCCCGGTGCATGATCGGGGCGATGTGGATCGATACCCATTGCCACCTGGATGCACCGGAGTTCGACACCGACCGCGACGCGGTGGCGCAGCGTGCGCGGGCCGCCGGCGTGACGATGCTCGTGCTGCCGGCCGTGCAGGTGTCGAATTTCGACGCGGTGCGCCGACTCGCCCACGCGGGGGGCCACGCGTATGCGCTCGGCATCCACCCGCTGCATACGGGCCAGGCGTCCGATGCCGACATCGACACGCTGGCGGACGCCCTGCACGCGCACCGCGACGATCCGCATCTGGTGGCGGTGGGCGAGATCGGGCTGGATCATTTTGTGCCCGGGCTGGACGCCGAGCGCCAGCGCCGCTTCTACGTGGCGCAGCTCGGCCTGGCGCGCAACGCCGGCCTGCCGGTCATCCTGCATGTGCGGCGCTCGGCCGATGCGCTGCTGCACGGTCTGCGGCGCACCGAGGTGCCGGGCGGTATCGCGCACGCCTTCAACGCGAGCGATGCGCAGGCGCTCGAATTCACGCGCCGGGGCTTCAGGCTCGGGTTCGGGGGCGCGATGACGCACGAGCGCGCACGCCAGATCCGCCACCTGGCCGCGAGCGTGCCCGACACGGCGCTGGTGCTGGAGACCGATGCGCCGGACATCCCACCGGCCTGGCTCTACCGCACCGCCGCCGAGCGCACGGAAGACGGCGGCGGGCACCGGCGCAACGAGCCGGCCGAGTTGCCGCGCATCGCCCGGACGCTGGCCGAACTGCGCGGCTGGACCCTCGAGGCCACGGCCGAGGTGACCCGTGCCAATGCGCACGCCGCGCTGCCGCGGCTGGCGGCGCTGACGAGCATGGCAGCGCTGACGGGGATGACGGAGCGGGCCTTGCCGGCCGTTCCGCGCGGCGCCGCTGGCACATGACGCGCCTGCTGGGGCTGCCGCCGGTGGCCGGCCGCGAGACCCGGCTCGTGGTGCTGGGCAGCTTTCCTGGCGTGGCGTCGCTGCAGGCGCAGCAGTACTACGCCCATCCGCGCAACCATTTCTGGCCCGTGCTGTCGTCGGTCTGGGGCGTGGATCTGGTCGGCCTGCCGTACGAGGCGCGCTTGACCGAAATGCGGCGCCGCGGGCTGGGGCTGTGGGACGTTTATGCCGCCTGCCGGCGCGAGGGCAGTCTGGACAGCGCCATCGTGGACGCGGAATTCAACGACCTGGCCTCGCTTCGAGGGATTGCACCGTCGCTGCAGGCCATCGCGCACAACGGCGGCGAGTCGGCACGGGCCATGAAATTCACCGCGGCGCTCGGCGTGACCGTGGTCCGGTTGCCGTCCACCAGCCCGGCGAATGCCAGCTGGAGCTTCGAGCGCAAGCTCGCCGCCTGGCGCGAAGTCCTCGAAATGGCGGGTGTCGGCTGACCACCGGCGGCGATCGGGCCGGCCCGGCGGCGGCAACAATGAGGCTGCGATGAACCGCGACCTGCCTTCCGTCACCCTGTCCGAGCACGACGGCGTGCGCTATCTGCACCTGGGCACGCCCTGGGTGCAGGGCGCCATGCGCCTGTCGCGCCCGCAACACGTGGAGCTGGACTATGTGCAGCGCATGCTCGCCAGCCTGCTCTGGATTCCCACCGATGCGCTGGGCGAGGGCGAGGCCGTGCAACTGGGCCTGGGCGCTGCGTCGATCACCCGATTTACGCTGCAGGCACTGCGCCTGCGCACGACCGTGGTCGAGATCAACCCGCTGGTGGTGAGCGCCTGCCGGATCTGGTTCCGCCTGCCGGACGAGGGGGGACTCTTGCGCGTGGTCGTCGACGATGCCGGCCGCTGGCTGAAGACGGGAGACCTGGCCGGCGGCGTGAAGCTGCTGCACGTGGATCTCTACGACCACGACGCCGCCGCGCCCGTGCTCGACGACGAGGCTTTCTATGCCGCCTGCCGGGCGCTGCTGGCACCGGGCGGGCTGATGGCGGTCAACCTGTTCGGCCGCGACGCGAGCTTCGAGCACAGCCTTGCGCGCATCGTTGCCGCCTTCGGCGCCGACCAGGTCTGGAGCCTGCGCCCCACGCGCGAGGGCAACACGGTGGTGGTGGCGGGCCGCGGCGTGGTCGTACCGGGCCGCGATGAACTGGCCGCACGCGCCGCCGCCATCGAACACCGATTCAGCCGCCAGGGCCTGCCTGCGCGCAAGTGGCTGCGCATGGTGCGGCCGTACCGGACTCCCGAATGAACGCCGTCAAGACGACCAAACCCGCCCACGCCATTCCGCAGGGCAAGCTCGACTGGCGTGTGCTGTTGCGCTGGCTCGTCGACGATGGCCTCGTCGTGGCCGACGACGCCACGCGGGTGGCCAAGCGCTTCGACGCCGGGGACTCGAGCCTGCACGCGCTCGTGCGGCTCGGCGGCGCGGGGTTCGAGCACGTCGGCAAGGCCCTGGACACCGAGGCGCTGACCGCCTGGCTGGCGCGGCGCAGCGGCATGGGCTATGTGCGGATCGACCCGTTGAAGGCCGACGTCGGCCGCGTGGCCGACGTGATGAGCGTGAAATACGCCGAGAGCCGGCGCGCGCTGCCGATCCAGGTGACGCCGACCGAGGTCGTGATCGCCACCGCCGAGCCTTTCGACAACGCCTGGGTGGCCGAGATCGAGGGTTACACGCGCAAGGCCGTGCGGCTGGTGCTGGCCAACCCCGACGACGTGCGCCGCTACACGACCGAGTTCTTCTCTATCGCACGCAGCGTGCGCGCGGCGCAGAAGACGGGCGAGAGCTCGGCCAGTGCCAACTTCGAGCAACTGGTGGAGCTCGGCCGTACCAACAAACAACTCGACGCCAACGACCAGGGTGTCGTGCAGGTGGTCGACTGGCTGTGGCAGTACGCGTTCGATCAGCGCGCGAGCGACATCCACCTCGAGCCGCGGCGCGACATGGGCGCGATCCGCTTCCGCATCGACGGCGTGCTGCACACCGTCTACCAGGTGCCGCTGGGCGTGATGAATGCGATGGTCGCGCGCATCAAGCTGCTCGGCCGCATGGACGTGGTGGAGCGCCGGCGCCCGCTCGACGGGCGCATCAAGACACGCCGCCCCGAGACGCCCGACGGCCCGGGCAGCGAGGTCGAGATGCGGTTGTCGACACTGCCCACCGCCTTCGGCGAGAAGATGGTGATGCGCATCTTCGACCCGGAGAACGCGGTCAAGTCGCTCGAGGGCCTGGGGTTCGGCGGCCACGACGCCAAGCGCTGGCAGGAATTGATTGCGCGGCCGCACGGCATCATCCTCGTCACCGGCCCCACCGGCAGCGGCAAGACGACGACGCTGTACTCCACACTGAAGGCGCTGGCCACCGACGAGGTGAACGTCTGCACGATCGAGGACCCGATCGAGATGATCGAACCCGCGTTCAACCAGACGCAGGTGCACGCCGCCATCGACATGGGCTTTGCCGAAGGCCTGCGCGCGCTGATGCGGCAGGACCCGGACATCATCATGGTGGGCGAGATCCGCGACCTCGCCACGGCAGAGATGGCGATCCAGGCCGCGCTCACCGGCCACCTCGTCTTCAGCACGCTGCATACGAACGACGCGGCCGCGGCGATCACGCGCCTGGCCGACCTCGGTGTGCCGCCGTACCTGATCGCGGCCACCGTCATCGGCGTGCTCGCACAGCGCCTGGCACGCACGCTGTGCCCGGCCTGCAAGGTGCGCGACGAAGGCACCACGCGCGAGACGCTCGACGCACTGTCGAGCCCGTGGCAGATCTCGGGCGGTGTGCGGCCGTACCGGCCGGTGGGCTGCCTCGAATGCCGCCATACCGGCTACCGCGGACGTGCGGGCCTTTATGAACTGCTCGTGATGACCGATGGCGCGCAGGCGGCCGTGCACCCGGCGGTGGACGCTGCGGCGTTGCGCAAGCGCGCCGTGAAGGACGGCATGCGCCCGCTGCGCCTGGCCGGCGCGATGAAGGTCGCCGAGGGCCTGACCACGATCGAGGAAGTGTTGCGCAGCACGCCCGGCCTGGGCTGAACTGCGCGGAAAGAGCCTCCACTTTCTGGACGGTGCCGTGCGCGGCCATCAGCCACGCGACCTGGGCAACAGGCGCCGGCGCCTGTTTCTGCAGACGCTTCGCGACATTTGATTGTCGGCAGCGTTGTGCACGGTCTCGTGGCCGTGGCGGTGGTCCCGTTGAAGTCGCGGTCCCTGCGCACGACGAAGGGCACCCGCGCCTACTCGCTCTTCGGTGCGCTGGCCATACCGTCTGGAAGACCTTCGGCCGCCCTTACGTGGAAACCACACGCGTTGAGCCATGAGCGCTCCCTAGAATCCGTGGCAATACCGCATCGGAGGAGACGTCCGTGAAGATCAAGAGCCAGAAGAATTTCTGGTCCGGCCTCATGTTCATTGGGGTCGGCGTGGCATTTGCGTGGGGCGCGTTGACGTACAACTTCGGTTCGTCGGCGCGGCCCGGTCCCGCCTATTTCCCGTTCGGCCTGGGCGTGCTGCTTGCACTGCTGGGAGCGTTCGTGCTCTTTACTGCGCTCACGATCGAGGCCGAAGGCGGCGACAAGATCGGCGCA
>JAHECD010000154.1 GCA_024641945.1 Rubrivivax sp.
GGCGCCAGGCGTCGTCGTGGCCCATCGCGCGTCCCGGGCCGATGTGCACTCCTTCGTGGCACATGCCTTGGACGATTGCCACGCAAACCCAGGGCAGTCGAGTTGGCATCGCACAGCACAAAAGGGCGAATCGGCACCCACGGGGCACCGCCCCGATTGCGCCGTTCCGCGAGGAGAGCAGTCACCCGTGCCGGCCTGCGTGATTGGAAAACCGAGCGAACCTGATGGACCGCATCCGCATCCTTGTTTTGTATTCGTATGGGTCTTCGTGGGCGTGTGTGAAGACCTGGCGCGAGTGATCGCCACCCCGGGTCGGCGCGTCGGTGTCGTGGTGGGTCAGGCGTAGCGGCGAAGGCCCGGCAGGTCGAAGACGGTCACGCCGCCGAAGGTCACCTTCAACAGCCCGGCGTTTTCCAGCGCATGAAGGGCCTGATTGGCACGTTGGCGCGAAACGGCCGCCAGCAGCCCCACCTCTTCCTGGCTGAGTTGCACGAAGTTGCCGGCATGCGGATACAGCGTCGGGTCGAAAAGGCTGGCCAGGCAACGTGCCACGCGGGCATCTGGGCCCAGCAGGCGGTCGAATTCAGCCAGACCGATGAACAGGCTCAGCCGCGCGTTGATCTGTCCCAGCAGGAACCGATTGAACGCCAGGCTGGTGGACACGAGACGTTCGAACGTCGATCGCGGTACGCAGGCCAGTCGGGTTTCGCGCACGGCCACGCCGTCATAGCGCCAGACGCCAGGCGTCAGCAGCGAGCCCTCGCCGGCCCAGCCGCCGGCCGTGACGCCCGTCAGGGTCGAGACCCGGCCATCGGGCTTGGACAGCGACATCTTCACCAGGCCTTCGATGACACCGATCCACTGGTCGGCGGGCTCGCCGCAGCGCACCGCGTAGCCACCGACGGCCAGACGCCGTTCGAAGCTTTCATTGACCACCGCAAGCATTTCGGTCTCGTCCAATGCTTCGGCCCATAGGCTGCCACGCAGCGCGGTTTCCAGATCGCCCACTTGTCGTCTCCTCTCGAGCCCGGCCTACGTGCCGGCCGCGCATTCGGATGCGCGGGAAATCCACGAGCGCAGATGTCGTTGTGACGACAACTTTAGCGCGCCCACTTCTGCAAGATGCGCTCAATTCCCAAGCCAGAGGAGCCTCCGATGACCAAGACCGACGACGTTTTGACGGCCGTGAATCCAGCGCTGTCCGCCAGCTTCAGCCGCCGCAGTCTTCTCAAAGGTGCAGCCTCGGCGCCGGTGGCCGGGGCTGCCGCGGGCCTGGTAGCGGCACCGTCCCGTGCCGAGGCGCAACCCCTGCCTTTGACGCCCGCGGATCCTGTCGACTACTACGACATCGGCGACTCGTTGGTCGAGGCCAGCGCGCCGACCATGCCGTTGGTGAAACTCGATATCGGCGCCGACGGCGTGTACACATTCCAGATGCCACGCCTGGAACAAGGCACCGGCATCGCCACCGCACTGGGCATGATGATTGCCGAGGAGGCCGGGGTGCCACTGAGCAAGGTCAGGGTGTTGTCGGCCGACGCCCAGCCCAATCTGCTGGCCAACCAGTTGACCGGTGGCTCGTCGTCGGTGCGCTGCTTCGAGCCCTTCATTCCTGCCCTGGTGACGGCTGCGCGGCTGCGGGCAGGCCTGCCGCCACAGTCCGGCGCACCCAGGAGCGCCGCCCAGTACCAGGTCATCGGCAAGCGCTTCGCCAAGTACGACGCCCGCGACATCGTCACCGGCAAGAAGAAGTTCACGATGGACCAGGACGTGCCCGGTGCCGTGCCCACGATGTGCCGCATGCCGTCGCAGATTCGCGGCAAGGTCGTCAGCGTCAACAACCGCGCCAGCGTACTGGCCATGTCCGGCGTGATCGCTGTCGAGATCATTCCGGGCGGCGGCACGCTGGTGGGCATTCCACCCGGTGTGGCGGTGATGGCCGAAACCTTCGGCCAGGCCTGGGACGCCTGCCGTGCGCTGGACATCACCTGGGGCGACGGCTTGAACAAGGGCCTGTCCAGTGCCTCGATCCAGAGCACCTTGAAGGCTGCGGTGGCCCCGATGCTGCCGGCGCCGTTGGGAACCGTCGCCATCGACGCCGAATTCGAATTCCTCGGTGCGTCGCATTGCCCGCTGGAAGTGGAATGCGCGATCGTCGACGCCAAGCCCGACCGATGCGAGATCTGGGCCGGTTTGCAATCGCCCATCGTCACGTTGCAGGCCATCGCAGCCGATCTTGGCTTGCCGCAGACCGCGGTCACGGCGCATGTCATCCCCAGCGGTGGCGCCTTCGGAAGGCGCCTCTTCTGGGATCCGGTGCAGGTGGCCGCGCAGATTTCCAGGAAGACGGGCCGGATCTGCAAACTCATGTACCACCGCACCGACGACGTGCGCCACACACGCAGCCGGCCGCCGCAGTATCACAAAGTCCGCGCGGCGTTGCTGCCTCCCGGCCTGCTGGGCTCGGGCAATGTCCTGAGCTACCAGCAGAACATCGGCATCGTGCGGCTGGACGCGCGTCATGGCTTTGGCGAGATCGCCACTGCCACCGCTGCCGCGCTGCCCATGGGGGTGACACAGACCTTGGGCAATGGCGGCTACGAGCAGTTCTTCTTCAGGACCATGGTGGCATCGCCCTACAACTATGGCGTCAGCTCGAAACTGCTGTTTCCAGTGGATATCGATCTGCCCACGGTGTCGTATCGCTCGGTGCACATCATGCCGGCGCGCACGGTCGAGGAAATCATCACCGACGAGATGGCGCGCGCCATGGGCAAGGATCCACTCGCCTTTCGCATGGAGTACCTGCGCCTGCCGCGCGCCAAGGCGGTGCTGCAGCGCGCGGCCGGTGCGGCGCAATGGGGCAAGGCCATGCCGGCCGGCTTTGCCCAGGGCGTGGGCGTGCACATGGAATCGCGTTCGTTCTCCGCCTGCATCGTCGAGCTCGACGGGCGCGATCCGAACAACTGCAAGGTGACGCGCGCCACCATCGTCATCGATGTCGGCAAGCCGATCAACCCGTCGGGCATCGAGCAGCAGGCCAACGGCTGCCTGGCCGAGGCGATCTCGCTGATCCTCAAGGCCGGTCTGACGATCCAGGACGGGCTGATCCAGGAGGAGAGCTATACCTCCTATCCCTTTGCCAAGATGCGCGACTTCCCGAAGAGCGTGGAGGTGATCGTCATGCCCGACGTCGGCGACCCGATCGCCGGCATGGGCGAAGTCGCGATGTCGGCGCCTGCGGGGGCCATTGCCAATGCCTACGCCCGCGCCACGGGCATCAAGCCGCGCAAGTTCCCGTTGAATGCGCGACCCACTTTCACCCCCACCCCCGCCGGGCAACTGCCGGCACCCGCAGTGGCCTAAGGAGAACCGCCGTGCCCACCTACAAGTTCACCGTCAACGATCAACCCGTCAGCGTGGACGCACCGCCCGGCATGGCCGTGCTCTGGGTGCTGCGCGACAAGCTCGGCATCACCGGCCCGAAATACGGCTGTGGCGTGAATGCCTGCAAGGCCTGCACCTGCCTGACCAACGGCGTGGCCGTCACCACCTGCTCGCAGCGGGTGTCCGACATCCAGGGCAAGAAGATCACCACCATCGAGGGCCTGGCGAACGGGGACACCTTGCACCCAGTGCAACAGGCCTGGCTGGACATCGATGTGCCGCAGTGCGGCTTCTGCCAGCCCGGCCAGATCATGGCCACGGTGGATCTGCTTCGTCGCACCAGGAACAAGCCGACCGACGCGGACATCGACGCCATCGAAAACATGTGTCGCTGCGGCACCTATGGCCGTATCCGCCAGGCCATTAAGGCTGCTGCCGCTGCCATGTCCTGAACGTCCACATCATCGGACTGTTCAGCAGCGCTGGCGCGTTGACGAAGCCGAAGGCCGGAGGTTGCCAGGTTCAAGTGCGGCTTTCGAGCCCGAGGCCGGTCATGGTTGCCGACCCATTCTGCGCGATGCGGTCGGTTGGAAGTGTCCTTGCAGCGTGTGCGGCGCATGAATCCTGACGCCGGCGGCGACGCCCTTCGCGCCGCGCTACGGCAGTTGCTGCAACAGCGCTGGATCGACGGCGACGCTCGAAGCCGCTGTGCCGTCGGCGAGGGCCGTGTCGGCAAACAGCGCTTCGATGAGCGCGCGCTCGCGCCCGCCGATGGTGTCGAGAAAGACTCGCGCGCCCTTCATGGCCGCGAACGAGTCGAAACCACTCTCCAGGAATGACTGCAGCGCGCCCAGGCCGGCGACCCGCGCCGGGGTGCGCATCAGCCGAAGCGTGCCGCGAAGCAGGGGATTGCGGGTGTAGGCATCGAGCGCCTGCCCCACCTGCAACGTCAGCGCCACCTGTCGCTCGCGCTCGCCGGCACAGCCCGTCTGGCGCCACACCTGCACATAACGGATGGCGTCGATCGAAGCCACCCCCGACGCATGCTGCGCCATGGCGGTATCCAGGCGCTCGGAAAGCGCATGCAGCGCAGCCAGAGAAGCCACGGTCTGCACGATCTCTTCGGGAAACAGCCGAACCAGCGACGGGACGATGCGCGCAAATTGAGTGTCGCGGTGGGCGAAGTCGCGCGGGCCGTACAGCTCGTCCAGGAAGAAGCGTGCGGCGCCTGCATAGCGGGGCTGCTGCAGCAGGTCCGCATAGGTCTTCTCGAACCGCCGCTGCTGGTAGGCCTTGATCGCGGTCGCGGCGGTGCCCAGGCCGACGTCGGCGCTGCGCTGCGCGCGCAACCCGTCCACGGTGCGCAGGTTGTCGAGGATTTCGCCGGCCAGCACGGACATGGCGTCGAGGTTAACCGCAGACATCGGCCCGCGAACCGGACGGTGCCCGGCTCGCGCCCGCCGGGCGACGCCGAGCGAACGGCGTGGAGGCCCGCACCGCGCGCGATGGCATCTTCTTAAGACTGCACGGCGGCCCGATAGGCATGCCACGACGCATGCCCGATCACCGGGCCGGCGACGAGCAGGCCGGCAAACCACGGCAGCATGGCCGCAAAGATGATCACCGCGATCAGCAGGCCCCAGAAGATCATCACCGGCGTCTGCGTGATGAAGAGCCTGAAGCTCGTGAGCCCGGCGGTGATGGCGTCCGTCTGGCGGTCCAGGATCATCGGCATCGAGACGACCGTGAAGGCGAAGATCAGCGTGGCGAAGAGGGCGCCCAGCGCACCCCAGGCCACGATGAACGCAATGTTCTCCGGGTCCAGCAGCGCGAGCAGCGAGCCCTTGAAGTCGGGCATGCCGTCGAAGGTGACGGCAAATACGACGAGCGTCGCGCGCGCCCACAGCATCTCCAGCACGAGCAGCACGAAGCCGAAGATGCCGAGCTGGCCGATCTTGGATTCCCAGGCCAGCAGCGAATCGGCGAAGCCGGGTTTCGTGCCCTGTTCGAGCCGCTGGCTGATCCGGTAGATACCCAGGCACATGAACGGCCCGACCAGCAGAAACCCGCCGGACAGCGCCAGCGTGTAGGGCGGCGCTCGCTCGAAGACCTTCTCGATGGCCCAGCCCATCACCATGAAGACGAGGCCGTAGAACAGGCCGATGGCAGGGCTGCGCCGGAAGTCGCGCCAGCCGAGCGCCAGCCAGCGCAGCGGGTCGGCAAAGGTCAACGGGTTCAGCTGGATGCCGCCGCCGGACGGCTCAGGACCCGCAGGCGCTACCGCGTCTGGCATCGGGTCGGAACACTCATCGGGTCTATCGTTAGGCATCGCGTTCGTCGTCTCCATGGCAGCGTGCGCCGGGTGGGGTGTCCATCGGTTCAGGCGCGGTCCTCGTCGTCATGCCGGCCACCGCGCCGGATCGACCGCCAGAGCCACAGCCCGCCCGCCACGGCCCCGCAGAAACCGAGAAAGCCGAAGGCCGGCAGACCGAACATCATCGGCCCGCTGTCGACCGTCATGACGATCGACGAGCCGACGATGAGCGCGGCGATCACGAGCGCGAGCGACACACGGCTGGCCGCCCGGTCGATCTGGTCGCCCACGCGCTTGAGGTGCGCCAGTTCGATGCCCACGTGCACACGCCCACGCCGCGCGTTGCGCAGCAACATCGACACGTCGTGCGGCAGCCGCTCGGCCAGCGCCGCTGCATGCCGCAGCGATTGCCAGGTGCGCCGACCCAGTGCCTTTGGCGTGTAACGCGAGCGCACCACCTGGCGCAGGATCGGCAACGCCTCGGTGGCCATGTGGAAGCCGGGGTCCAGGCCGCGGCCCATGCCTTCCAGCGTGATGAACGCCTTGATCAGCAGGGCGAGGTCGGACGGCAGGGCCAGATGGTGGCCGCGCAGGATGGCGGTCACGTCACCCAGCATGCCGGCCAGACTGAGCTGCGCGAGCGGCGTGCCGTGGTACTGGTCGACGAAGGCCTCGATCTCGGACTCGAGCTGGCCCAGGTCGACGCCGTGCGCGTCGCCCGTCCAGTCGAGCAGCACCTCGGCCACCGCCTGCGGGTGGTGCTCCACCAGACCGAGCAGCAGCTGCAGCAACTCCTCGCGCCGCCGCACCGACAGCCGGCCGACCATGCCGAAGTCGATGAACGCGATGTGGTTGTCCGGCAGGTAGAAGACGTTGCCCGGGTGCGGGTCGGCGTGGAAAAAGCCGTCCACCACGATCATCTTCAACACCGCGTGGGCGCCGCGCCGGGCCAGCATCGACGGGTCCAGGCCCTCGTCGCGCAGGCGCGCCGTTTCGTTGCCGGGGATCCCGCCGATGAAGTCCTGCACGTTGACACGCTCGCCGGTGAACGGCCAATGCACACGCGGGATCACCACGAAAGGCAGCGCCGACAGGTTGGCCGCCACGCGTTCGGCGCTGCGGCATTCGGCCGCGAAGTCCAGCTCGCGTTGCAGCGAGCGCGAGAACTCGCGCACCAGGCGCGACGGCCCGAAGGGCTTGAGCGTGGGCAGCTGCGCTTCGGCCACCGCGGCCAGGCGCTCGAGCAGGCGCAGGTCGGCCTCGATCTTCTCCTCGATGCCGGGGCGCCGGATCTTGACGATGACTTCGGTGCCGTCCTTCAGCTGCGCCCGGTGCACCTGCGCGATGGACGCACCGGCCAGCGGCACGACGTCGAACCGCGCGAAGACGTCCTGCGGCTCGCCGCCCAGGTCTTCGCGAAGTTGCGGACGCAACAGTTCGAACGGCACCGCGGGCACGCGGCTGTGCAGTTTCTCGAACTCGGTGATCCAGTCGGGCGCAAACAGATCGGCGCGCCCGGCCAGGATCTGGCCGAGCTTGACGAAGGTGGGCCCCAGTTCCTCCATCGCCCTGCGCACCTGCACTGGCGGCGGGAGGCGGGCGAGGTCGGCCGCATGCTCGCGGTTCAGCACGTGGCCGGCGCGCTCCAGCGTATCCGCCAGGCCGAGGCGGCGCACCGTCTCGCCGAATCCGTGCCGCACCAGCACGCCGGCAATCTCGTTCAAGCGGCCGAGATCGCGTGCGGCACCGAGCGTTCCCATGAGCATGGTGTGGAGTATGTCGCCGCGCGGCCGGGTCGCTTTGCGCCGGCGCAACCGCGGGCTGCTGCAGGGCCGCGCCGGTGACCGGCCCACGCTCACTACACTGCGTCGGATGGTCAGGGTCTATTCATCCGCCGAGGTGCACGCGGCGCTGCCATGGGCGGCGTTGGCCGATGCGCTGGAGGCCGCGTTCGTCGCCGGCGCCGTTGCGCCGTTGCGCCACGCCCATTCACTGTCCGATAGCGACACGCTGCTGTTGATGCCGGCCTGGAATGCGCGGCTCGTCATTACCAAGCTGGTCACCGTGATGCCGGGCGCTGCCCACACCGTGCAGGCCACGGTGCTCGCACTGGACCGTGCCAGCGGCGAACCGCTGGCCCTGCTCGACGGCGAAGCCCTGACGCTGCGCCGCACGGCGGCCACGTCGGCGCTGGCGGCGCGCAGGTTGGCGCGGCCCGATGCGCACTCGCTGGTGCTGGTCGGCGCCGGCCGTCTGGCCGGCTGGATGGCGCGCGCGCACGCGGCGCTTCGGCCGGGGCTGCGTC